>NZ_JADYXI010000005.1:0-264046 GCF_015864375.1 Pseudoalteromonas sp. SWYJZ19 | reverse complement strand
CAAGTAACCAATGACTAAGCATAAAAATACCCTCATAATCAAAAGATGATAAGGGTATTGTGAAGCAACCAAAAGATCGGTCAACCGATCAAAAATACCTTAACTGATCGGTGTTAGCCAAAAGGCGGTTTTTTTAAAAGTTAGCGATTAACGACCTTTTTCAAACTCATCAACTTCACGCTCTGCTTCTTCTTTAGATTTACCGTATTGCTGCTGAATTTTACCAACTAGCTCTGTACGGCTACCTTCAATTTTATCTAAATCGTCGTTGGTAAGATCGCCCCATTTTTGTTGAGCCTTACCTTTAAGTTCTTTCCAATTACCTTCGATACGATCGCTGTTCATAAGTTTATCCTTACTTTAGGTTAGTGAATTAACTGTCAGTTATAAAGTAGCAAGCCTTGTACCAAGGAATAATAATGGTTTTATTGTTTTTATTATCAGTTGGTTATATTTTTATGTTGAGCGATTTTGTTTTTAATATTGCGCTATTTATTAAAAAATATACATAGCAGCCTGTAATTATTGCTGACATAAGTTACGCCGCTTTGATGTAACTCATTCTTAAATTTTTGTTTTAAGCTAATATGCAGGTATTAAACAAAGTAGTTAACCTGAGTGAGTTATGAATACAAAAACGTGTGAATACGGAGTGGATGACTGCTCATACAAAATGGCAGGTGAGTTAGCAGGTATTACACAATTGGTGAATGCGTTTTACGATAATATGGACGCTTTAAAAGAGGCTGAAAATATAAGGAGTATGCATTCAAAAGATTTATCAGCATCACGTAAAAAGCTCGCTTACTTTTTGTCGGGCTGGTTAGGTGGTCCTAAATTATACGCTGAACATTTTGGCAGTATTAACATTCCTCAAGCGCATAAACATTTACATGTAGGAATTGAGCAAAGTGATGCATGGCTTTTATGCATGCAAAAAGCGGTTGATGAGCAACCTTACGAAGCCTCATTTAAAATTTACTTAATGGATCAATTACGAGTGCCTGCAGATCGAATTAGAATGGTGTCGGGTAGCTAATAGCAATTATTAATAAATATCAACCGCAGCTAGGCTTTGGTTTTTTGTTACAATGCCTGCAAAGCAATTTAGGGTAAATAGCTGTGCTGCCGGTTCAAGACATATATCAACAACTCGTTACTACATTACAAAGTAATCCTATTACGTTATTACAAGCGCCGCCTGGTGCTGGTAAGTCTACGTGGTTACCACTACAACTTATGCGCGACGGGCATTTTAAACGCATTGTAATGCTAGAGCCACGCCGTTTAGCCGCGCGCAATATTGCCAGTTACTTAGCAAAGTGCCAAAACGAGAGTGTTGGGCAAAGTGTAGGTTTGCGGATTAGGGGCGAGAGTAAAGTCAGCGCTAATACGCGCCTTGAAATAGTAACCGAAGGCATGCTTACACGCATGCTGCAAAACGACCCCGAATTAAGCGATATAGATTTACTTATATTTGATGAATTTCATGAACGTTCAATTGCAGCCGATACCTCACTTGCCTTTGCGCTCGAGACCCAAAGTGCACTGCGTGAAGACTTAACCATCATGCTTATGTCGGCAACGCTAGATACTGAGCGTTACACTGCGTTTTTTGATTGCCCTGTAATTCAATCGAGCGGTCGCAGTTACCCAATAGACGAAGTCTACATACCCATAAAAGATGAAAGCCGCTGGCTTGATGCAATTCCTAGCATAATAAAACAAGCGCTTAATGAGCAAACAGGCAGTGCATTGGTATTTTTACCCGGGCAATTTGAAATACTACGGGTGCAGCAAGCACTTAGCGATTTACCCAGTAACTGCACTGTAGCAACGCTATTTGGCGAGCAAGATAAAGCCAATCAGCAAGCCGCTATTGCTCCTGCACCAAACGGTATGCGCAAAGTCGTGCTTACCACCAATGTAGCCGAAACCAGTTTAACTATTGAAGGCATACGCATTGTAATTGACAGCGGCAAGCGCCGTGCAGCGACCTTTAATTTAAAAACAGGGGTTACAGAGCTCACAACACAAAGTATATCGCGCTCCTCAGCTGTGCAGCGTGCAGGGCGTGCAGGGCGAATAGAGCCGGGCATTGTATATAGGCTGGGCTCTAAGCAAACCTTTGAGCGACGTAATAGCCACGACAATCCCGAAATACTCATATCAGACATAAGCCAACTTATGCTTGAGGCAAAGCAATGGGGAGCCAGTATTGATGAGCTAACCCTACTTGATAAGCCTACTGAGCAACAATGCGAGCAAGCAAGTAACCTGCTCAACATGCTAGAAGCTATTGATAGCAAGGGTAAGCTCACACCGCTTGGCAGTAAAATGTTAGGTTTTGGTGCTGATATTCGTTTGGCGCATATGCTACTAAAAGCACAAATACTTGATGACCAACTCCCTGGTATTTTTAGGCTCGCTATTTATTTAGTGGCATTACTTGAGAGCCGAGTAAACAGTGCAAACGAGTTGAGTTTAGCGTTGCATAGCCAACAGCAACGTCCGCATCCGGTATTTAAACAACAGTTAAAATATTGGCAAAGCCGCTTAAAAGTAAAAGACGAAAACAGCGAATTAAATACGCATTATATTAGTTTGCTAGTGGCATTGGCGTACCCCGATCGCATCGCTAAAAAACGCGGTAATGGTTACCTACTTGCCAATGGTGCAGGTGCTGAGTTAAATGCCGATTACTGGCACAACGACGATTACTTAGCTATAGCAACCATGGGCGGGCACAAAGGAGGGCGTATATTTTCAGCCACCGCGCTTAACCCATTTGAGTTACAAGAATTTTTACCGCATTTATTTAGTGAACTTACTCGCTGTGAGTTTGACGAAAAATCAGCACGTTTTATTCATCAAGATGAAGTAAAGCTCGGGGCTATAACGCTCAGCAGCCAGCCTAGTAAACAAAAACTAGATAAGAGCGAGCGCGCTAAAGCGTGGCTAAACTTATTTGCTAAACACGGTTTTGCATTATTTAACGAGCAACCTGATGCGCAGCAATTATTGATACGCATGAGCTTAACAAGTAAGTTATTACCCGATAAATTTCCACAAATAAATGAGCAACAACTCATTCAAAATGCAGCGCAGTGGCTAGGCGTGTTTTTAGAAGATATTAAAACGCTCACGCAGCTTAAAAAGTTTAACTACTTTGAAGCATTACAAAACTGTTTTGATTGGCAACAACAAACCGCTTTAAAAGCACTGTTACCACTGCGCTTAACGGTGCCAAGTGGCTCAAATATAAAAATAGAATACCAGCTTGATGGCCCCGCAAAGCTAAGCGTGCGTATGCAAGAAGTTTACGGCTTGACCAGTACGCCTATGCTTGCCAACGGTAAACTGCCACTGCTTATGGAGTTGCTATCGCCAGGTAAACGCTCACTGCAACTTACTCAAGATTTAGCACACTTTTGGGCTAGCAGTTACCGCGATGTGCAAAAGGAAATGAAAGGTCGTTACCCTAAGCATTTTTGGCCAGACGACCCTGCCAACAGCGTTGCAACCAACAGAGTAAAGAGCAAAATGTAGGTGTTAGTTACTTAAAACTATTTGTTTTATTGTTGAACATATTAATATAGTGTTCCTATAAATGAATCAATATTTTTAACTACAGGGAATAAGTGATGAAGCTACTTCTAACGTTAGGTTTGGCTCTAGTAACTGCTTTTTCGGCTTATGCTGAAAAGCCACTCGACTTAAATGCGTTTGCGCAGCAGTACTATAAAACAATGACCGCCACACAAGCACCTAACGCAGGTGCTAAAGAGCTTGAGGCTTACCTTGTATTGTTAACCGATGATATTGGCAATCAGCATATTCCGTATCAACCGGATGACTCACGTACTCTAGATGGTAAAAAGCAAATGCGCAAAGGTATGAGTTTTTACTTAGGTGCGCACACATTGTTTGAAAGCACACTGCTTAATACATTTGTGTTTAACGATACAGGCTTTGCTATTCGTTATAAAAACTATGTAAAAGGTATTCATCCGCAAAATAAGCAGCCAATAGAGTACACCTCCACAATGATGGAAGTGATTGAAATTGAAAACGGCAAAGTGGCGATGATCCGCAAATATCACGAATAAACGAATAAACGAATAAACGAATAACTAATAAAACAAATAAGGATATATATGAAACATTTACTTATCGCATTATCAATATTAATGCTTAGTGCATGTGTTAGTACAAAAAGTGATTTTAGGTTTGATGGCTCCACGCCTGAATCAACTCAGGCAGGAGTTAATAAAGTTTTAAAGGCATTACAACCTCAAGAGTCAATGCGCTTTTTAGGTGCCTTAATGTCAATTCAGTTTTCTGACGTGCAAAGCGCAGAAGATATAATAGGCGACCCTACCATGATGAATGAAGTGAATTACTTTATTATTGGTAAAAAAATTGATGACTTAAATTATTATGAAGTATTGGATCTTGCGAGTTCATCTTCATCAAAAGTAGAGTTTTCTGTAGTGGAATAATTTCAGCTTTTTGTACTACTTTAAATGTGTAATACCAATCCGCAATAATACTTAATCATTTTGCGGGGTTAAACGTGTCGCTACCTGCGTTAAAAAATTCTCATTTAGAACAACTAAATAGCGAATTTTTTGCCTAGCTATCAACACGTTTTTCCGCCCTCAAAATAGACCACTTAATTAAGCGAATTGGTATAATTTTATGTCTATATTAAATATATTATTGAAAGGGCTAAAGTTTTAACGCTATAAAATTTAATAGTAAACTTTGTTTATTCCTGCTCATGAATTTATACTACGCTTTAGTAAGAAGCTAATTATTTATTATTTAGGTACAGGGAGTCTAAAATATAAAAATGTAAGCTACTTTGACTTAATTTTACACGATTAGATAGAGACTATGACATTAAGATTTTTTGTAATAATAGGTACTTTGATTTTAATGTGCTTTGTAACAAGTTTATTAGTAGGGTACCGCTATTTCTTTAGCCTGCCGACCATAAACACTAGTATTGAAGATTATTAAAATCGTGAATTATTAAGTCTTAAAATTGCGCTTGATAGAGAGTTTATATTTTTAGAAACACTCAATTATGACTACGCCGTATGGGATGATACCTATAATTACATGGCTGATTTTGACGTAGAATATGTAGATTCAAACTTTGTAGGTGACACCTTCAACTCTCTCAAAATTGATGGTGTGTTTATTTACGATATAAATTTTAATATGGTTTACGGGCAAGCGTATGATTATATTAAACATACTGAGTTTGATGCGCCTGATTTAGATTTACAGGTTAATAAATTAAACCGCGTAATTATTCCTAATTCAAAAGCCTCTGAAGACGACAACAGTTTAAGCCATTCTGGTTTTTTGCAAACAGCGGACGGCCCTGTCATGTTTGCATCGCATGTAATAAAGCGAACAGATAAAACAGGTGAGCCTGTTGGTAGTATTGTTTTTATAAAAAAAGTAAGACCGTCGTTGATCAAGTCCTTAGCTGAGATTGCACAAGTGGAGCTTAGCTACTTACAAATAGAACAGGCTAGTTCTTTAAACGATATTGCGACGCTTAAAGGGAGCCTCCAAGGAGAGGACATTGCCACTCAAAGGAAAAGGGTGATTCTAGATATAAACGGTAATCCACTTATTGCTTTGAACATTAAGCACCACCATCAAACACTGCCAGTTTTATTTGATCACTATTTAAAACTTATTTTGTTAATGTTTTTTGTAATGTCACTTTTGAGTTTCTATATTGTAAATCGTTACTTTATTGAACCACTTATTAACGGTGCGTCCGCTATCAATTCAATGTTGGTTAAAAACGATTTACAGCCTCTGAGATTCAGTAATAAATTTTTAGAAATGCGCGTTTTAATTAGCGGGTTTAATGCATTAATTAAACAAGTTAAAGATCAAAATTTTAAGCTTGAAAAAATAAGTAAAATTGATGGGTTAACCCAAATTTACAACAGGCGTGCCTTTGACGAAATTATTGTGGCGCAATGGGAACAGGCTCAACAGCAAAAAAATGCCTTTGGAATAATATTACTTGATGTAGACCATTTCAAAAATTATAACGATTTTTATGGTCACCAAGGCGGAGACAACGTTTTACAAGCTCTTGCCCAAAAGCTAAAGCAAGTAGCTAAGCAAAACACAGGTACAGTGGCGCGCTATGGCGGCGAAGAGTTCATATTATTCTTTAAACAGCTTTCTTATGAAGAGTTTGTAGATATATCTCAGCAATTGCTTTTGGCGGTTAGGGAATTAAATCTACCTCATGAAGCGTCGCCTGTACGTGAATATTTAACAATTAGTGCTGGGTGTGTATTTGCTACAAAAGAAACCTTAAGTAGTAATAATGTGTCTATGCAATCACTAATTAAAGAAGCTGACATAATGCTTTACGAAGCGAAAAACTCAGGTAGAGATAAAACATCAATCAAATCTATATAATTCAAGTGAATTATTAAAGATGCATCAGCTGTTTTTTATTATAAAACGCTTAAACCTCTTTCCCGCCATGGCTCTGTGCTAGGTCGTCAAGTTCGGCGCAAGTGTAATCAAAACCACTTTCGTCGTATTCGTATGTTACTTTTACACTGTCGCCGCCATTAAAAAGCCGCGTTTTCACATCGTTTACTGGCCAGTTTTTTAGCTCGTGTAAAAACCGGTTAGCAACTTGTGAAGATTCAAAACGATAGCGAATTTCTGTTTTCATAAATAATAAAGCTCTGGCTGTTTACCCCTGCAGCTAGTGCATTATTAATGGGGCGTTCATGATTCGGTTACAAAAAATAAAGAGTTAAATTGTAAATTTTGTGTTTCAATAAATGCATCAAACTCGGTACACACTAACGTACCTTAATTAACAAATGATGACGACTTTACATGCATTATAAATTTGCTCTGATCGCAAGCTCGGTTTTTATACTAAGCGCTTGTGGTGGTTCAGGCTCAGATGATACGCCAACCGTTAACGGAAATAAAATCCCCATTTTGTCAGTAGCTGATATTCCCAGCGACCTAAGTAAAGGCCAAACAGTTGAACTAATAGCAACAGCCAGCGATAAAGACGGCACTATTGAATCTGTTGTATGGCAACAAACTACTGGCATAACAGTGCTTAGCGAGCCTTTAGAGTCAACAAGTGCGACGTTAACCATTCCCGAGGCACAAAGTTACAAGCCTGTTGATTATACGTTTACGGTGACAGCAACCGATAACGAAGGCGCAAGTAATGCAAAAACACTGAGTTTCACAGCGCGTAATAATATGGATGAGGTTAGCGCAGCAAGGCTTTTGCATCAAGCAACAATGGGACCTAAGCTTAGTGAAATACAAAACGCACAAGGGTTAAGCGAGCAGCAATGGCTTGATAAACAAATAGCGCTACCTATTAATTATCACCGTAATTATTTAGTAAAGCTAAATGACGATGACGACTTTAAATACATAAGCCGTATTGACGCATGGTGGAAAGCAGTAATGCAAAGCGACGATCAACTTCGTCAACGAGTTGCGTTTGCGTTAAGTGAAATACTAGTAGTGTCGGATGAAAACAGCGCGTTAAGAGGCCAACCTGAGGGCATGATCACTTATTACGATTTATTACTAAAGCATGCTTTTGGTAACTATCGTGAACTACTTGAAGATGTAACGCTTTCGCCAATAATGGGGACTTATTTAAGTCACTTAGGGAATGAGAAAGCCGATGATGCACTCAATATTCGCCCAGACGAAAATTACGCACGTGAAGTAATGCAATTATTTACTATTGGCCTTGAAGAGCTAAACCTAGATGGTAGTGCCAAGCTTGATGCCCAAGGTAATACCATTGCCACTTACGGGCAATCAGAAATAGAGGGTTTTGCACGCGTATTTACAGGTTGGACGTTTGCAAGCAGCGAAACTTTTAAGCGTAAAAGTCGCGATTATATTAATCCAATGCAAGCGTTTGATGAGTACCACTCTAGTAAACAAAAAACCTTACTAAACGGTGAGGTTATACCACAAGGTTATGCAGCAGAAGAGTCATTGCAAATAGCCCTCGATAATTTATTTAACCATCAAAATGTTGCGCCGTTTATTAGCAAGCAGCTTATTCAGCGATTAATTACCTCAAACCCAACACCGCAATATGTTGAACGAGTAGCTAGTGTATTTATTGATAACGGTGCTGGTGTACGCGGCGATTTAGCTGCGGTAGTAAAGGCTATTTATTTAGATGATGAAGCGCGGCATTTTGGCTCAGTGCTTAATTACCAAGGTAAAATTAAAGAGCCTATTTTAAAAACTGTACAGTTTTGGCGAAATCTCGATGCTAAATCGCCAGCGGGTTATTATAAAACATGGAATTTAATAAATAGCTACGGACAAGGACCCATGCAGTCGGCTTCGGTATTTAACTTTTTTAGGCCTGATTATCAAACCGCAGCTTTGCGAAATGAAGGTATTGTTGCACCAGAATTACAAATAGCAAACGACGCAACACTGATTGGCACCATGAACGCGCTTTACGCAAGCTTAGTATGGAGTACCGCAGAAGCGCGCAGTGATTTAAATTCAAATAGTATTTATATTTATGTTCAAGACGACATGAATGTTTTAGAGAAAAACGGTGTTAGCGCGCTACTAGCTCAGTACAACACGTTATATTTTGCAGGCGCAATGAGCAGTGACACGCGCCAAGCGTTACTTGATTTAGATGCCTATTTTAATGAAGAGCAATACCGTGAACGGGTTTCGTATTTATTATATATGATTGCTATTTCACCTGAATTTAACGTGCAGTATTAGGAACGCATAATGAGCATTAATAGAAGAGAGTTTTTGTCGTTATGTGTAAAAGGCAGCGTATCGGCTGCCGCGTTAACGAGCCTGCAATTACAAGCATTAACTGGAGCGACTAATGCCGTTGAGCTAGGTGATTACAAAGCATTAGTGTGTGTGTATTTATACGGAGGGAATGATTCGTTAAATATGCTAGTTCCGCTTGAAGGCGAGCAACGTAGTGTTTACGAGCAAAGTAGGCAGAACCTAGCGGTAGAGAGCCCACTTGAGTTAAGTATTAAAAGCCAGTTTGCCGGTGGAGTCGGTATTCATCCTTCACTTGAACCTATACAAAATGTGTTTGAATCTCAAAATTTAGCATTTATAGGTGGGGTAGGTACTTTACTCGCTCCCACAACATTGAGTGACTATAAAAATAAAACAATAGGTTTGCCTAAGCATTTGTTCTCGCATAACGATCAGCAAGCTGCATGGATGTATGGTCGAGAAAAACAATCACTTAATAGTGGCTGGGGTGCACGGCTTTTAGAACGCTTAGAATTACAGGATGAATTTGCGGCTAACATATCACTCGACGGTACTAATTTATGGCAAACGGGAAGTGCTAGCAATGCATTTGCGCTTAACAAAAGTGGCATTAGTAGTATTAACGCGTTTGGAGGGTATCAACCTCGTAGCGAGCACGTAACTTCTATTATGAACCGCTTACTAGGCAATACGAGCCATCCGTTAAGTACAGCTTATGCCAATGGCTTAACAAGTGCGATAAATAACACTCAAGCAATGAACAGCGCGTTAGAAAGCGCGCCTGCACTTATTACCCCATTTAGCGATAATAGCCTTAGTGAGCAATTTGCAGCAGTAGCTAAAACAATTAGCGTACAGGCAAAATTGAGCACTCAGCGCCAAGTGTTTTTTGTTTCTATGGGGGGGTATGATACGCACGATAACCAATTAACAACGCACCCTGCTTTATTAAATACGTTAGCTCAAGGGTTAAGTGAATTTGATAGCGCGATGAAAGAGCTTGATATGGCAGATAAAGTGACTGCGTTTACTATGTCTGATTTTGGTCGCACGTTGACCTCAAATGGCGATGGCACTGATCATGGTTGGGCAGGAAACCAAATAGTAATGGGCGGCGCAGTAAAAGGCGGCAATATATATGGCGAGCTACTAACTCAACATTTGGATGGCCCACAAGATACCGGTGGCGGGCGTTTAATTCCAAGTGTTGCAAATGAGCAGTACTTTGCCACATTGGCTCAGTGGTTTGGTGTGCCAAGCTCTGAGCTTGTTGATATTTTTCCAAACTTGAGTAACTTTGATCACACAACATTGGACTTTTTTGTGTAATTAGTCGCTAATAGTAATCTAAAAGCACTTGTTAGTAGTATAAGCTACTGGTTAATAGTGCTTATCTGTTTTAATAATAAAAATCACACACAATATAGGAATCATAAAATGAAAGTTTTAGTGAGCTTAGTTAGTTTAATCGCTTTTTTACTTGTAATACTGCCAGGGCCTTTGTATAAATTTGGTATTGTAGAATTAGGTGTTGCGTTTACGGGGTTTAAATTTGGCGTTTATGCTGGTGGCGCTGCATTGGTGCTACTTATAGTACAAGCGTTATTTATGCGTAAAACGTTAACGCTAAGCAGTGGTGTTATTGCACTTGTATTTTCGGTTGTGGCTATTGCTATGCCACTTAATATGATGAACAAGGCTGAAGGTGTACCGGCAATTCATGACATTTCAACTGATTTAGTTAATCCACCAAAATTTGTAGCAATTGCACCACTGCGTGCAAATGCATCTAACCCAGTAGAATACGCGGGTGAAGAAACGGCAGTACAGCAACGCAAAGCATACCCTGAGCTGGTAACGTTAAGCTTTGCACAATCTAAAGCCGATTTAATGACAGCAAGCGAACAAGCAGTTAAAAATCTTGGCTTTGCAGTGGTAAGTGCAAATACGGCTACAGGTATTGTGGAAGCTACCGATACAACAACGTGGTTTGGTTTTAAAGACGATGTGGTAATTCGTATTAAAGATGAAGGCAGCCAACGTTTTGTTGATATTCGTAGTAAGTCGCGAGTAGGGCGTAGTGATTTAGGAAAAAATGCAGAGCGCATTCATTCAATTATTAATGAACTAAACACCTTACTTGAAAAATAAAACGACTTAACCTGTATTAGGTTATTAGCGTATTAAAGCCCAACATTGTTGGGCTTTTTTGTTTTTAGCGTCAGTTTGTATTCACGACAACTGCGTTAGGGTTATTAAAATTTAAATTTTTAACCACTATGGAGTTATTATGAAAACAGTAGGATATGCAGCAAAAAGCCAAGGTTCTGAGCTGACAGAATTTTCTTTTGAGCGCCGCGATTTACGAAATAACGATGTAGAAATTGAAATTTTATACTGTGGTGTGTGCCATTCAGATTTACACGCCGTACGAAATGATTGGGGTGGCAGTGACTACCCATTAGTACCTGGGCATGAAATTGTTGGTAAAGTTATGTCGGTAGGTAGCGACGTTAAAAAATACAAGCAAGGCGACACGGTTGCTGTTGGTTGTATGGTTGATTCGTGCCAAAGCTGCGATCAATGTGATAACGATGAAGAGCAATTTTGCCGCGAAGGTATGATTGGTACTTACGCAGGCAAAGACCGCATTAGTGGTGAAATGACCCAAGGTGGGTATTCTAAACATGTTGTTGTACGCGAAGAATTCGTACTTTCCGTACCAGAAAATTTAGACCTTTCTCGCGTAGCACCGCTACTTTGTGCAGGTATTACTACTTACTCGCCACTTCATAAATGGGGCGTAAAAAAAGGCAGCCGTGTTGGTGTTGTTGGTCTAGGCGGACTTGGCCATATGGCCGTTAAAAATGCAGTTGCAATGGGCGCAAGCGTTACGGTAATTGGCCGTAGTGAGTCTAAAAAAGATGATGCGGTTAAATTGGGTGCTCAGCACTACTTAGTGTCATCTAATGATGACGAAATGAAAGACTCGCAATCTGCCTTTGACGTCATTATAGATACGGTACCTGTAAAACATGATTTATCTATTTACACACCACTACTTGATGTGGATGGTACTTTAGTTATTGTAGGCCAAGTTGGCCCTGTAGATGAGCTAAGCACGGTACCATTATTAATGGGTCGCCGTCGTATTGCAGGCTCACTTATTGGTGGTATTGCAGAAACACAGCAAATGCTCGACTTTTGTGGTGAAAATAACGTGCTACCAGAGTGCGAAATGATCAACATTGACGAAATTAACACTGCATACGAGCGTATGGAAAAATCTGACGTACGATATCGTTTTGTTATTGATATGGCGTCGTTAAGCGCTTAATTTACTAGGTAAATTAAAAATAATAGAGCCGCTAGTTAGCGGCTCTTTTTGTATTTACTATTTAAAGTATAGATTAACCAGCGGTTTGCGCTGTTGGTTGCTGTTTGTTTAGTTGTAAGTAACTTAGTAGCCACATACCCAAACCACCTAAAAATAATGCAGCTGCTACGTAACCTGTTTGATTAGGTGCAGCACCTTGCGCTATTGCAATTCCGCCGACCCACGGGCCTATAGCATTTGCGGTATTAAATGCGCACTGTACAAGAGCACCGATCATAGCGTGACCTTCTGGAGCAACATCCATTAATAGCGTTTGAATAAGTGTTGCCAAACCCACACTACAGCCAATAAAAAAGATGACAGCATAAAGCATCCAAATATTATGGCTTGCTGTTACATAAGCAAAAGCAAATACAATGGTGCATACAAGCGCAAGGCCAGTGGTTTTAATTGCAGATTTATCGGCAGCTTTACCCAGTACATAGTTACCGAGTGTACAACCAATACCAAACATCACCATAGCAATAGAAATAGTATAAGGCGCTGTTTTTGTTACTACTAAGATGGTGTCGGCAATGTAAGTATAAATACAAAACACCCCGCCAAAGCCAATAATTACAATACCCAAAATAGACCAAACCAGTTTGTTTTTAAGTACGCCAAACTCGTTTAGTAAGTTAGAAGGCTTAGCGTTATCTATATTTGGAACTACTTTGTAAACAAAAATAAAAGCAATAAATGCAAGCACTGCAGCGCCGGCTAAACAGTACCGCCAACTAAGGTTTTGACCCACAAGTGTTACAACAGGCACACCAACAATAGTGGCCACAGTTAAACCCATAAACACCTTAGACATAAAGCTAGCACGCTTACCTTTTGGGGCAATATCCGATGCTAATAAAATAGCCGCGCCAAAATATGCACCATGAGGTAAGCCACTTAAAAATCTAAATATTACAAGTTGCTCAAGCGACGTTGCCATCGCGCTTAATCCGTTTGAGACAAACATTAAGCTTATAAATATGAGCAATGCTTTGCGCTTTCTCATATTAGCAGTGGTAAGCATTAAAATAGGGGCACCCACTACAACACCAATGGCGTAAGCACTAATTGCATAGCCACTTTGTGATGGCGTTGAGCCAAATGTTTCGCTAATTAGTGGCAGCATAGGCATCATCGAAAACTCAGATAATCCTAAAATAAATGTGCCTAGCGCTAATACGAGTAAAATAGCGGTTCTGTTAAGTTGACTAGATGCCGACGTTACATCTGATGTCATAGATGATCCCTTAAGGTTTAATTTTAAAAATGAAACTGCACAATAGATCTTGAATAGGACATATTATGTGTATGCTTAAATTTTGGTGTGAGAGGGTAGTCTGTGAGGGCGCTATTTTAAGTTAAAAAAAGTACAGAGTCATGCATAAATTAGTGGTTTTATTAGGTTTTTAAAATGTTAATTAGAAGAAAATACTACTTAACATTTATAAAATAAAAAAACTATTTATAAAGCATATATATATAAGATATTAAATATTAGCCGAAAGGTTATTTAAAGCTTATATTTACAGTACAGCTACATATTGATATCACATTAATTTGCTAATTTTTGTACTAATTTACTCCTTAAGGTTTTTATATGTTTGGTATTTCTAAAAGAAACGCAAAAATTGAAGAAATGGAGCTTCAATTAATTCAAAAACAATCTATTTTATCGGCAATTAATAAGCACGTTGCTTATATAGAGTTTACACCTGATGGAATAATATTAGACGCAAACCAGTTGTTTTTAAAAACGATTGGGTATAGCAAAGAGAAAATAATTGGTAAGCATCATCGTATGTTTTGCGAACCTGAATATGCAAAGTCAAACGAATATAGTCAATTTTGGCAAGCATTGAAAGCAGGGAATTCTAAAGCAGGCTCGTTTTTAAGGTACAAAGCTAATGGCGATAAGCTTTGGCTTGAGGCAACTTACTTTCCTGTAGAAGAGCGCGGCGTAGTCACCAAAGTTATTAAAATAGCCTCTGATATTACAAACAGTTACATACAAAGAAAAGCGCAAGAAGCTATTGCAAATGCACTCGACAAAGCCTTGGCTACAATAGAGTTTACCCCAGAGGGTAATATTTTAAAGGCGAACCAAAACTTTTTAGCAACAATAGGTTATAGCTTAAAAGACATTGTAGGCAAGCATCATAAAATGTTTTGTACTAAATTGTTTTATGAGAAAAACCCACGCTTTTGGAGTGAATTAGCGCAGGGGCAGTTTAAGTCAGGAAAATTTAAACGTATTGCCGCCGACGGTTCAGAAATTTGGTTAGAAGCAACTTATAATCCAATTTTAGATAGCAAAGGTAATGTAATTAAAATAATTAAGTTTGCATCAAATATTACCGATCGAATTAACAATAACAGTGCAGTGACAGAAGCCGCTGCAATAGCACATGAATCGGCGGTAGCTACTGCTACAACCGCTAAAAAAGGCTCTGAAATACTACAAAGCTCTATAGCGAACTCCGACGCCATTGTAAGCCAAGTACTTAAATCGGTAGATTTAATAAAAAATCTTAATGAACAGTCTGCGGTCATAGGCTCCATTGTTTCGACAATTAGCAGCATTGCGGATCAAACTAATTTACTGGCACTTAATGCCGCAATAGAAGCAGCGCGTGCTGGTGATTATGGTCGAGGTTTTGCTGTAGTAGCTGATGAAGTAAGGCAGCTTGCAGCCAGCACGAGTCGCTCTACTAATGAAATAGCAAGTGTTGTTAAAAATAACCAAGAGCTCACTAATGATATATCAAAGCAAATAACGTCAGTTTCAGACTCATCAAAACAAGGAAGAGAGCTTATTGCTAATGTGTCTGAGGTCATTAAAGAGATTGAACGTGGAGCCGATATTGTTTCTCAAACGGTAGCTAAGTTAAATACTTAGTTAATTGCATGTTCCTATGTTTAAAGCTGCCTTCTTATGTGCTCAAACACACCTAACAACATTTTAAATTGATAAAGTGCGACAATATGTCGCGCTTTTGCTTTTACAACTCACACTATAATTACGCCAATTATTACAGTGGCATAAATTAACAATGGTTTATAAAAGCAAAACTCAAAAAACATATTTACTAACGCCTGTCGCACTTTTTATTAGCGGTGTGCTATCTCCTTTTGCATTTGCCGACGATACGCCTTTAGAAGTGATTGAAGTACACGGACATGCTCAAAATAAGCATTTAGCACTTGGTTCGTCAGAATCGTTATTAAGTGATTTAGGTGTCGATTTTTCAGCAGCGGGCGGCGTATCTAACTTACCTATTTTAAATGGTTTAATGGGCGACAGAGTTAAAGTGTTAGTTGATGGTGCAGATGTAACCGTTGCATGCGCTAATCATATGAACCCGCCACTTTCGTATATCTCGGCTAATCAAATTACGTCTTACAATGTGGTTGCAGGCGTGTCGCCAGTAAGCGCGGGCGGCGATAATATTGCGGGTGTAATAAGCGTTAATTCTATTTCACCACAGTATAGCGATAGCAATGAATTAGGTTGGCACTCAGGTTATGTGTCAGCAAAGTACAGTAGCGTTGATAACGGACGTAAACTTGGCGTTGGTGCACGTTTAGCAAGTGACACGTTTAGCCTTAATTATCAGGGTTCGTTTAGTGACGCAGATAGTTATGAAGACGGTAACGGCGATGTAGTATTAGATACATTGTATCGAGCACAAAATCATAGTTTAACCGCAGCTATGCGCGATGATAAGCAGCAATTAGTTATAAAGCTAACGCATCAAAAAATCCCGTATCAGGGATTTGCAAATCAGTATATGGATATGACCGATAACACCAGCTACGGTGCAATAGCTCAATACAAACGCTCCTTTGAAAACAGCGAGCTTGAAGGGCAAGTTAACTGGCATAGCGTAAAGCACGAAATGGGTTTTTTCAGTGAAGAAAAAACAGGCATGATGCGAATGAAAACCGATGCACAAGATATAAGTACGCAGCTTAAATGGCGTATCGCGCTTGATAAAAACAGCAGTATTTTACTCGGTCAAGAATATTACAATTACAGTATTGATGATTGGTGGCCAGGTATTGAAGGCTCAACCATGATGGGACCAGACAATTACGTAAATGTAAATAACGGTAAACGAGAGCGCATAGCGGCATTTGCAGAATTTGAGAGCCAAATAAATACAAAATTATGGTTAAACGCAGGCGTACGTATTGAAAGTATTAATACCCACGTTGGAGAGGTTCAATCTTACAACGATGACATGAGTATGATGGATATGGACGATATGAGCGATATGACCGATATGAGTAGTATGGAAAGTATGACCATGAGCGATACGTCTACAGATAATACCATCGCTGCACAGAACTTTAATGCTGGCGACAGAGATAAAACCGACACTATAGTTGATGCTAACTTATTAATTAACTACCAAATAACAAATTATGATGAGCTGCAATTTGGTCTTGCCCGTAAAAACCGAGCGCCTAATTTATACGAGCGATACAGTTGGGGTGTAAGTACCATGGCAACCACCATGATTGGTTGGTATGGCGATGGTAATGGTTATATTGGTAAGCCTGATTTAGACGTTGAAACAGCGCATACAATAAGTGCTACTTATATTAAATTGGCTAAAGATGACCGTTGGCGATTAAGCACCAATGTTTGGTATACAGATGTGAGTGACTATATTGATGCTGATATTGTAAGAAGCTTCAATAGTTATGATTTGGACAACACTGCGCGTAACATTTTTCAGTTTACTAATGTAGATGCTATTTTATATGGTGCAAAAATAGATTTAACAGCCAATATTTATGAATCTAAGGATTTAGGTAACTGGCAGTTACACGCTAATGTTGCTAATACGAGAGGCAAGCGCGACGATACTAATCAGCCACTTTATCAAATTAAACCACTGCAAACTCAGCTAGGTATTAGCCAGCAAATAGGTCGATTTGAAAATGCGTTATCTTGGCAGTGGGTCGATACTAAAAGCCGTGTAGATAATGATCGTTTTGAAAACCAAACAGACAGCTACAGCCTGGTTAATTTAAGCTCTAAAGCCACATGGGATTCATTAACGCTAAGTGCTGAAGTGAGTAACGTGTTTGATGAGTACTACCAACTCCCGCTAGGGGGGGTAAGTATTGCGGCACTTAAACAAGATAGCAGTAACGGGTTTGAACAACTTGCAGGACAGGGTCGTTCATTTAATGTAAGCGTTAGTTACGCGTTTTAATTAACTTCATATTCAAATTTAAAAATAAAGCAAAAGCCATAACTGTGTTATGGCTTTTTTTGCGCTTTAATAATTAAGCCGTAAACTTATTTTTATGAAATGTTTGTATGCAAAAAGCGTTCTATTAAGCACGCTTGTATTAATTTTACAGCGTTATTTTAAGGCAATGCAGTAAAAAGCAGTAACTTGTTCATCACCCAATGATTAGGAAATACAGTGTTTAAGCAATTTAAAAATAAAGTGATGGTGGCGCCAACAGCTATGGCCGGTTTAGCTTTGGGTATTGCTAGCATGGGATGGACATGGGAAAACGTTTTTAATTTAAACTCCCAAGGGCAATTTTTGGGAGCGGTACTAGCTGGCGTATTAGTTTTACTTTTGGCTGCTAAGTTTTTACTACACCCTCATTTATTAAAAGCCGATTTAGCACACCCAGTTGCAGGAAGTGTGATCCCTACATTTGCAATGGCTAATCTTGTTATTTCAAACTCAGTTGGGCAATTTAACTCATTAGCTGGCGACATTATGTGGGTTTTAGCTTTTGTGCTGCATCTCACATTTTTGGTGAGTTTTTTATACCAGCGAGCAAAAAAGTTTAACTTTGAGGATATGGCGCCCAGCTGGTTTGTGCCGCCAGTGGGGATAATTATTGCAGATGTTACTTTTTCGGGAAATCCGACATTAGCGTGGTTAGCTTATAGCGCACTGGTGATTGGTATATCAACGTACAGTATTATGCTGCCAATTATGTTTTATCGTTTTTTATTAGCATTAAAAAGTGACTACGAAATACAGCCAACACTTGCCATTTTAGCTGCGCCTGCCAGTTTAACATTAGCGGGGTATTTTCATATTGTAGCTAATCCATCACTTGTTATAGTGGGGGGATTATTTATATTAGCGATAATAAAAACACTGATTGTTTATGTGTTATTTATAAAGTTATTACGCAGACCTTTTACGCCGAGCTACGCTGCTTTTACATTTCCAATGGTTATTGGGGCAACTGCATTATTTAAAATGAAAGACTGGATGCAAAGTATAAACCTCGCAATGCCATATGTAGATACAGTTAATTACTTAGCTACGTTTGAACTTATAGTTGCCACGGCAGTAGTTGGTTATGTAAGTGGTCGGTACTTTTGCCACTTTAAATTATCAAAGCAACGGGTAGCGTAGAGTTACTCTTGGATTACCTCTGGCTCATTACTTTCTTGTTCAGCTAGTTTTTCGCGCTCAGCTTTTGACACATAACCAGGTTTGTTGCTTTTATGTAGTTTAGCGTTAGTGCGTTTATCTTTCTTTTGAAATTTAGTGACGATTTTTTTACGACGGTTCACAATTAAATACCCTGTTAATTTTAAGTCGCGCATTATACATTCATCCTCATAAAAGCTGCTATATAAATATTCAGCTTAAGTTACCTGTGTGTTTAGCGTAAAGAGCTATAAGTAAGCGCTTCATAGCGTTATAATTACCGCTCTTAGTTATTAATTAAATGGGAATTGTTTTGAAAAAGTTAGCTTTAGCCAGTATTGCTTTATTTGCGTTTGGTGCTCATGCGCAGTTAAATAAAAATATTGATAGCGTTGCCGATTACGCAGTAAATACCTACCAAAATGCTCAAATACACACACTAACTAACTTAGTGGCTTTTCCGACCGTTAATAAAAGCGACATTACAGCCCCTCAAAATCCCGATTTTATTGGCTTTAAAGCACTGTTAAAAATGAAAGCCGCAGAGCTTGGTTTTGACTACCAAGATTTAGGTTATACCGTATTAATAGGTATGGGCGAGCAAAACGAAAAAGTAACGGTAGTAACGCACGGCGACGTGCAACCTGCTAATGCTAGCAAATGGAAACAAAGCCCTTTTATTATTGATACGTCTGAACCTGGTAAATTAGTTGGTCGTGGTACTGAGGATGATAAAGGCGCAATAGCGACAGCGCTTTACGCCATGAAGGCAATTAAAGATAAAGGCATAACGCTTAATAACCGTATTGAGCTGATGATTTATCTTGCTGAGGAGTCTGATTGGGGTCCGCTAACTAAATTTATGAAAACGTATGAGCAACCAAAATATGCAGTAACGATTGATGCATCATATCCTGTAGTGGTTGCCGAGAAAGGCTGGAGCTTAATTGCTCCTACCTTTAATGCAACATCGCCACAAACGGGTTTATATGTAAAGGATGTAACTGGCGGTGCGTTTAGAAGCCAAATTCCAGAAGACGCCAGCTTAGTACTTCACAATGCAGACGCTGCACTTATTAATACATTAAAAGCAAAAGCCAAAACATTAAATAAAGTTGAGTTTAACTTTAGTGAAAAAAGTAATGGTTTAGCAATAAGCGTTAAAGGTATGTCGGCGCATTCATCAGAGCCGGAGTCGGGTATAAATGCGATTGCGTATTTAGCTGAGTTATTTAAAGGCGTGGAGCTTGAAAATAACAGTGACGGCGAGCTAATCGACTTTGTAAATCAGTTAATTGGTTTAGATATTCACGGTAAACAGTTTGGCGAAATAGCCTATAAGCACGACTTTATGGGCCCGATGACAGTGGCACCAACTGTTATTGAGCGCGATGGTAATGCGCTAACACTTGCTGTAAATGCACGTCGCCCTATGGGTAAAGACGAAGCTGTATTACAAAAGCAAATTGATGATGCGCTCGCTAATTGGCAAGCCACTAACAATGTAACGCTTGCCAACATAGAAACAATCATTGGCACACCTATGCTGCTTGATAGCGCGCCGCATGCGCAAAAGCTGCTTGATATTTTTAAGCATTTTACGGGCGACGAAAAAGCTGACTTTGTATCAATAGGTGGTGGCACTAACGCAAAGCTGTTTGATAATGCGGTATCGTTTGGTCCTTCAATGCCGGGTAAGCGCTACACAGGTCACTCAGAGCATGAATTTATGACACTTGAGCAACTTGAGCTTAATTTACGTATGTACACAGCGATGATGATAGAGCTAGGTAATATGTAACCTAAAGTTATTTAGAAAATGCCGCCTTGTTTAACTGAACTGACCCAGCAAGGCGGCTTTTTTGTGTTTATTAAAATTGGGCTACAAAGCTAAGATTATATACATCATAGTTATCATTATCAGTGTAATTAGCTGTGAAGTAGTAGCTATCATTAATAAAGTACTTACCTTCAATAACTAAATCAGAGTCGTTTGAGCCAATACCGACTGCAACATGTTTATTAAAGTAATAGTTTGCGAGCACATTAAAAACTGAGTCGTCGCCAACATCTAGTTAGTCAACATTTATAGCAAAATAACTGTCATCGTAAAGATGGGCAAAGTAACGTGATGATAGGTCCCATGACTCTGTTTCATCATCTGTTTCATCATCTGTTTCAACAGTAAAACCAATGTAGTCGGTGTCATTGATTTCATGATTATATTGAGCTTTAAATAAATAAACTGTATCGCTATATTCATAATCTAACATACGAACAGATACTTTTAGTGAATCAGCAAATAAGTAACCTAAACCAAGTGAATAGTTGTCGGCATCACCAATATTAGGTAGTTCAAAAGTTGCAAAAGCATTGCCGTAAAAGCCTTCTCCAAAAATACCTTTTCCACTATAACCATCTGAATTAAAATAATTTAAGCCTATATTACTATCTGTATCCAAGTAGCCATAATCATCCCACACACCTGAGTTTTGCTGTTCCTCAAAGTAATAGTGAGTTGATAACCCGTACACATCATCACTGTAATAATCAGAATCAATTTTTGCGTAGTTTATAGAGTTAAACCATTGTTTTGATTCTGACTGCTCGACGTTTGCAGACGCTGTACAGCTAAGTGCGAGTAAAGTGAGTGGCATTAAAAAGCGCATAAGTATCCCTTCTTATAATTAAGTAAATTTGTTACTAGAATGGGTATTATATTTATGAGGTTTTATAAGGCAATTAAATGATTGTAATAAAGTGTTTGGGTATTGTAGATTTTCCTAATTAAAAACGTAGGTTACCTCAGGCAAGTTTTCAAAGCTTGGTTTGGCAAATAAATACCCTTGCATAAGCTCAACACCTGCGTTTTTAAGCCATGTATATTCTTCTACTGTTTCAATCCCTTCAGCCAGTGCGATAATATTTAAATCGCGAAACATATTTAAGCAATGAGTTACTATTAATTGGCGTTTTTTGTCGTTGCTTATATCGCGTATTAGCGCCATATCCAGCTTAATAATATCTGTTTGAAAGTCAGCCAGCAGATTTAAACCAGAATAACCTGCACCAAAGTCATCAGTGGCGGTTTTAAATCCGAGAGACTGATAGTAATCAACAACGCGCTTTATGTGTGCGGTGTCTTCTATTTTTTCTACTTCAGTAAATTCAAACATAATATTTTGAATTGGGAAGTTATACTTTTTTGCAGCTTCTAGCGTGGTGCGTATACATCGCTCTGGTTTATAAATAGCATTAGGTAAAAAGTTAATGCTTAGCATTGATGTTATGCCCAGCTTTGAGGCTAATTGAATGGCTTTAATGCGGCAAAGCTGATCAAATGCATAGCGGTTGTCTTCATTTACTTTTGAAATGATTGAATAAGCAGACTCGCCATTTAAACCTCTAACCAGCGCTTCATAGCCATAAATAAGATTAGTTTTACAGTTTATAATCGGTTGAAAAGCCATAGAAAAATCAAATTCGAGATAGTTAGCGTCAGCACAGTTACTACACGTAACTTTTTCACAATCTTTTGATTTTTCGCTCATTTAGCTCATCCTCTTATGTTTATTTGTTTAGGTTAGTTGAGATTAGATTCTAACACAAATAGATTAAAGTATTGTTTTTTATGTTTTTATACATGATAAATAACTATGCAATTAAATGAAAAGTGATGACTAATGTCAGATCACTTAGTGACATTTAGCAGGTGTGTACGTTGCTTATTAAAACAATAATAGCGACATACATTACTTGGAGAATATAAATGAGCAATACAGTGACATTAGGCAAAAAAATTAAAGGATATTTACTTATTTTAACTTTGCTAAGCGTTATAAATTTACTAACTTCGCCTAGTTATATATGGGTAGTATGGCCAGCAATTGGGATGGGAATAGGGCTTGTAGTGAGTACTTTGAGTAGGAATAAACCTAAAAATACTTCTTTATAATAAGCAAGCCAAGTAATTACTTACTTGGCTTTTTTAGTAAGGAACTGTCTAAACAGTTAAGTCTAAATAGTTAAGTCTAAATATTTAAAATGCTGATTGAAGTGTCGCATCTAGTGATATTTCGGTATTTAAGAGCTTGGAAATAGGGCAGCTCTTTTTGGTTTGCTCACATAAGGCTTGAAACTGCTCGTTTTGAATATCATCAATACGCGCTTTTACCTCAAGAGCAATATGCGTTACTGAAAAACCGTCATCTACTTTATCAAGGTTTACAGTGGCTTTAGTATCAATTTTATCTGCGGTAAAGCCTGCATCACCTAATGCAAGCGAAAGCGCCATACTAAAACATGCACTGTGCGCTGCACCTACTAATTCTTCAGGGTTTGAGCCTGCCTTATCTTCAAAGCGGGTATTAAAACCATAAGGTTGTTTGTTAAGCGCGCCACTTTGAGTTGATATGCTACCTTTGCCTGTTTTAATATCGCCAGACCATGTTGAACTAGCCGTTTTTTTAATAGTCATCATCTTCTCCTTGCTTGAGTGTAAGCTTTTCAGGTTAGCTAAGCGTTATTTACAAAATAAACTTATATAAAGCCTTAAAAGCACTAATTACTGATGATGTTGCAAAATAGACGTCAGTTAATTGTTACTCTTATTTATTACGCCTGCAGCGCTCTGAACAGAAAATAACGTTATCCCAGTCGCGCTGCCATTTTTTACGCCACGTAAAAGGTTTATTACAAATAGGGCATATTTTTTGAGGTAAGTTTAGTTTTTTGTGCGCCATGCTTACTCAGCCTTACTGTTACTTTTAGTATCCGTTTTACTTTTTGTTCGAGTAACTTTTTGAGTACCCCCAACGTGCTTTTTAAGAATCCTCCCTATGGCGCGTTTAACATCGGCTCGCTCACGGTATTGCCATAAGCGCTCGCGTGCTTCTTTTGAGGCCGCTGTTAAATCAAGCATGGGTTCGGGATAATCCTCCCCTAACTTAAAGTCGTTAAAGAGTGCTTCCATTGGAGTTTGCTCCCAAGGCTGATGTAAATATTCAATAGGGAGTTTTTCAAGCTCCGGGCACCACTTTTTAATAAATGAACCTGTTGGATCTTGATCTTCTGATTGTTTAATTGGGTTGTAGTGCCTAATGGTGTTTATGCCTGTTACCGAGGCTTGCATTTGAATTTGCGGGTAGTGAATGCCAGGCTCAAAATCTAAAAAGTAATTAGCGAGAGGAAAGCTTGCTTGCTGCCAGCTTATATTTAAATGATGCGTTACAAAGCTTACAAGCATGGCGCGCATTCTAAAGTTTATGTAACCGGTGGCTTTTAAGCAGCGCATGCAAGCGTCAATAATGGGAATACCTGTTTGACCCTGTGCCCAGCGTTCAATATCGTTTTTCACATGTTCATCATCGCGATACGGAAATACATGGTAGCCTGGATTAAGGGCTAAAAATTCCATAGAGCACTCGCTCTCAAACTTTTGCATAAAATGGCAGTGCCAATGCAAGCGCGATACAAACGCTGCTAGTGGGCGTTTCCAGCCTCTTTTATCAGGGTGTTTTGAATGATATTCATCAATGGCCATTTGATACACTTGCCTAAGGCTAATATTCCCCCACGCTAAGTACGGCGAAAGTCGGGAGCAATGTGTTTGGCTTAAACTTGGGCTCGATATTCCTTTTTGATAACCTTTACCGCGCTCGGCAAAAAAGCTCTGCATTACAGTTCGCGCATGCAGCGGGCCACCTTGTTGAAAGCTGTCGTGATCTTGCGTGTAAGCGCTTGGCAGCTCAGGTGCTTGATAGTTATTGAGGGTAATTGTTTTTATACTCTTCCAATTAGGAACTGCAATAGGTGCTTGCATTGTTTGCTGCCAGCGTTCGTTCCAATTATTACGATTTTTTTTGCCGCGAATAACCGCGCCTGTTTGCGACTCTTGCCAATTAATATGGTTATGCTGGCACCATGCTTTTATTGCTTTATCGCGCTCAAAGGTGTTGTTTAAGCCTATTTCTTGATGGCTAAAAATACTAACTATTTCAAACTGTGCCTTTAACGATTCAAGTAAATCGTTCATATTTAAATTAAAGATATAAACACAGGCGTTAAAACGCGCTAGCTGATTATTTAACTCAACTATTGATTGATACACAAAGCGCCAGTGCCGCTCATTGTAGTGTGCATCTTCGAGCAATAATGGCTCAAAGTTATAAAGTAATAGGGTAGGTAAGCCATTACTGAATGCATTTTTTAATGGTTGATGATCGCTAAGACGCAAATCACGTTTAAACCACACGATGTTTATTTTCATATAATTTGTTTATTGCTTTAAATAGAGATAAAAATTAGCTTGTTATTTAACTGAGTCAGCCAAACCTATACGTAACTAACTTGAATTAAGATTTAGTTTTAATGTATTAAAAGGAAAAGTATGTTTTTAGATTTAACTGTAAATAAAGAGCTTAATGTTTATTCGTATTTAGTTGGCGGGATCAGCCCTCGGCCTATCGCATGGATAAGTACATTAAGTAGCGACGGTGTGGCTAATATTGCTCCTTACTCATTTTTTACAGTAGCGAGTTGTAACCCACCAGTATTGAGTGTGACGCAAGTAAATCCACGCGATAAACTAAGCAAAGATACATTAATTAACTTATTAGCGACTAAAGAATGTGTGATTAACATTGTGAGTCATGAGCAGGTTGAAAAAATGAATCAAAGCTGTGCTAATTATCCTAGTGATGTTAGTGAGTTTGATGCTGCAAATATAACTAAAATTGATAGCCAAATGGTCGCAGTGCCGAGTGTTGCTGATTCAAAAGTACGCTATGAGTGTAAGCTACGTGAAGTTATTACTATTTCAAGCGAGCCTGGCGGCGGACAAATGATGTTGTTAGACATAGTGGGTATTTGTGTTGACGATGAAGTGTTTGTTGACGGTTATATTGACCCAACACTTTTAGATGCGGTAGGTAGAATGGGTGGAGATTACTATGCAACCACTAAAGACAAATTTATACTTAAACGACCACAAATCTAGTTTTATGTTTATTCTTCCTTAGTTTGTGCACAATGTTTGCACTTTTACTTGTTAACTTTGTTTTATTAAACGTTAAAGTAAAGGTTCAAGCATTGAAAACACTTTTTAAAACAAAAGCCTCTAATGTAACTAAGTTATTTGCGTTAAGTGCGCTTTGTATCGCTTTAAGCGCATGTAACAGCGATTCTACAAGTACTACAACAGACGGCGAGACAGTCAGTAATAGTGCTTCAACGGTTGACGCCGGTATTGACCAAACTGTTAATGCGGGCGATACCGTTTATTTAATTTCAACAGTTGAAGATGATGGCGAAGTATCCGTTAGCTGGTCACAAACATCAGGCACTACCGTTAGCTTATCTTCAAGTACTGCAACGTCTACTGAGTTTGTTGCACCTGAAGTTTTAACCGATGAAGCACTTGTATTTGAAATCAGTGCAGATGACGGCACAAACGATGTCGTTGTAGATACCGTTATAGTTAATGTTATTGCTTCATCAGACTCAGACTCAGGCTCAGATAGTGGTGCAGTTGATAATAGTGCAAAACTTACCAGCTGGTTAATTAACAACGATACAACCTCCACTTATATACAAAACAATGGCGCAGTGGTTGAAGATGTTCAATCAGTTGAGGTTGTTACTGTTTCTGAGGAAGATGCTGACGTTGAATACATGTATGTGCAAACAACTGACATTCCTAAATATGGCGTAACGCTTACACAAGACCAAGTAGACGCGTTAAATAACCGCCCGCGTGCAGCTACCGATTTTTATAACGGTGTAACCTCAGCAGCAGTAGGGCAAACCATTTCGTTTGGTGAAGATATTGGCTATAACAGCAGCACTGAAAACTGTGATGACACAGGCGGCGCAGGCTATTGGCCTCCAGGACCAGGTTGCCCGACAGAACAAACAGTTGAGGCGTATTTTCCGATAACACCTACCGATTTATCTGACACTGAAACGTGTGAAACAGGTTTAGGTACAGTTGGCTTAATGGTTAATGGCACCAGTATATTTAACTGGGGCGATGGTATGAGCTACGGTAATAATATTTGGTATACATTAGCGCCCATTGCTGAGCAATACGATGTTGATGTGTGTGGCGGACATGCTGCTAACGGTGAATATCATCACCATTTTTATACTAGTTGCTTAGCTGATTTACTTGAAGATGATGGCGATGCGCATTCACCTATTTATGGGTTTGCAGCTGATGGCTATCCGCTTTATGGTCCTTATGAAAGTAACGGTCAACTTGCATTAAGCGGCTGGGAAATGCGTGATTATGGCGCGTCAGAAAGTGAAGGTGGTTGTGGTACTGAAGGTGAGCGAAGCTGTACTTTAGTCGATCAATACGATGTTAGCCAAGGCACACAAACAAGTGATGCAGGTCCTGCTATTGGCGCAGAAGTAACGACGCTCTCTGGTAATACATTAAATGCCGACGATGGTTATTACTTTGAAGATTTCTACTACGCACAAAAAACAGTAACCGGTGCTCAATTAGATGAGCATAACGGCCACGATACTAACGATGGCAAGGGTTATCACTACCATATAACACTAACGTTAGACAGTGATGGTAAATTACAGCCTTCTTTTCCTTATCAAATAGGGCCTCGTTTTAAAGGTCAATTAGCCGATAATTCAATTGGTCGCTGTGATACGGGCGAAACAATGGGTCCACCACCGGGAATGTAAGGAGTAACTATGCGTTATTTTAAATACGCATTGATCCTAACTACTGCTGTGCTATTGAGCTTTAAGCTCTTTGCGCAGCAGGAAATGATGGATCATAGCCATATGCCTATAGCAGTGCCAAGTGATACGCCAATCCGGGCATTAAGCCTTAAGTTATTAAAAGATAGTATGTCGGGTTATAACTTAATTTTAGATACTCAGCGCTATGATTTATCTGTACCCCCTGAGGGCGCAATGAACATGCAGCAAATGATGAGCGTTACTACAAACGATGACACGGGCTTTTTACAAGGTCATGCTCATTTATATATAAATGGGGTTAAAATACAGCGAATTTACGGACATGCATTGCATTTACCTGCTAACTTATTTAAAAGTGGTATAAATACCGTATCGGTTACTTTAAATAATCATGGTCATATGTATTGGACCGCTCAGGGCAAAAAAATAGTTGCTACGCTGTATGTTAACGATCAAACCAAAGAGTTTATAACATACCGATTTGAAAGCTTTCCTAGCAAGGTTGAAAACACGCATTAATGAAAATTCATAATAAACTTTTTTTAATACTATTTAGTTTTACCTTTAGTGTTATTGCAGGGCTAGTAGTACTTATACAATGGAGTATAGGGCAAGGCGTAATTGATTTTGTTAATGCAAAAGAAGTAAAAGCGCTTGAACCACTTGTTGTGCAACTTGCAAAGCAATACGAAAAAACCCCCTCATGGGAACGTGTTGTTGGCAATGGCGAAAATTTTAGAAAACTTGTTGAATCTCAGCTAGAAAATAGCCAGTTTTTACCTAGGCCACCAGAAGGTCCAGGCCCCAGAGGGGGAATGATGCGACGGCCGCCACCCGATCATATTCGTTTAGGGGGAGAGCGCCGCCTACCACCTGAAAATATTGCTCACTACGCTTTGCTTGATGAAAATAAGCAGCGAGTAGTGGGTAGATACCTCAGCGATTTAAAATATATAACAACCCCAATTACAGTGAGCGATAAAACAGTGGGTTACTTAGCTGTATCTAAAAGAGATAGCTTGGTTGATGGTTATGAGCTTGATTTTTTACAACAGCAAACTAACTATTTATGGTTTATTGCATTAGCTGCGGTACTGCTTACGTTACTTGTTACCTTTTTATTATCTCGCCACTTAGTTAGCCCTGTAAAGCAAATTGCAAATGGTATGCATCGCTTAACACAAGGGAATTACGAGACCAAACTTACGCTTGAGCGAAAAGACGAATTAGGCCAATTAAGCGAAGATTTTAATACGCTTGCATTTACACTCGCTAAAGACGAGCAAGTACGTAAACGCTGGCTTGCTAATATTTCTCATGAGCTTAGGACGCCAATGAGCATTTTACTCGGTGAACTTGAAGCTATGCTACTTGGCATACGCGAACCGAATACAAAAAATATAAGTTCGGCTAACGATGAAGCTTTGCATTTAAAACGCTTAATAGACGACTTACATATGCTCAACAGCGCAGAGTTAGGGGGAATGCACTACACTATGCAACCTACTGACATGGCGTTACTATTAAGCACTGTAGAGCAAAAGTATCAGGCTATACTTGAACAACATAATATAAAAATTTATCTACTAAATAGCGCTAAACATATAACTGTACAAGCAGATAAAACGCGCCTTTTACAGCTACTCGATAATATTTTAATGAACGCGGTACATTATGCTCAATGCACAACTATTTCATTAACGGCTAGTAATATAAGCATTAAAGGGCAAACCTACTTAGAGCTTATAATTGAAGATAATGGCGTAGGTGTAGATCAGTCGCATTTATCGCATTTGTTTGAGTATTTATATCGAGTAGATAGCTCGCGTAATCGTCAAGAGGGCGGTTCAGGCTTAGGTTTGTCTATTTGTCAGCATATAGTTAAAGGACACAAAGGTGAAATAGCCGCTGAAAAAGCCAGTTTAGGCGGCCTTGCTATTATTATTAGGCTACCAACTATTTAGCTTTAGTTGATTCACAAAAAATACGTAACTTGAACTTTGTTTGATATGGTATTTTTATCCTAATTTTGGATTACTAATAACAGAGAACTCTATGAGCGAACAAATACTGATTGTAGAAGATGAAGTAAAGCTAGCTAACTTAATGAGTGACTTTTTAAGTAGCCATCATTTTGTTACTCATCAAATACATCACGGAAATGAAGTATTACCTTGGCTTGAAATTAACAGGCCGAGCGTAATTTTGCTCGACATAATGCTACCAGGTCAAAGTGGTATTGAATTGTGTAAAGCAATCAGGCGCTTTTCAAATGTGCCTATTATTATGGTATCGGCAAAAGTAGAAGAAATAGATAGATTACTTGGGCTTGAATTAGGCGCAGATGATTATATTTGTAAGCCGTTTAGTTATGCTGAGCTGGTGGCGCGAGTTAAAGCTATTTTGAGGCGCCTCAATAGCGAAGAGCCAAAAGCAACGGTTATGCAACTTGATGAAAGCACCTACACTGTAAAATTTAAAACCAGTTGTATTGAGCTTACTAACTTTGAGTTTCAGTTATTTAAACCTTTGTTTAATAACCCTAACCGTATTTATTCGCGCGATAGCTTAATGGATACAATGTACGCCGATCAGCGTATTGTAAGCCACCGTACTATTGATAGCCATATTAAAAA
Organism: Pseudoalteromonas sp. SWYJZ19; assembly: GCF_015864375.1. Classification (NCBI taxonomy): domain Bacteria; kingdom Pseudomonadati; phylum Pseudomonadota; class Gammaproteobacteria; order Alteromonadales; family Pseudoalteromonadaceae; genus Pseudoalteromonas; species Pseudoalteromonas sp. SWYJZ19. The sequence goes on along the minus strand of NZ_JADYXI010000005.1, from coordinate 234,056 downwards.
GTTGCGTAAAAAACTAGATGAAGTGACACAAACTGAAAGTGTTATTCAGTCTGTTTATGGGGTTGGCTACCGATTTGTGCACCCGCAGTAAGAGGTATTAGTAAGCTATGACGATGAGCTATTCATCATCGTCAGCATTTTTAATTCGCTCTAAGCGGTCAAACTCTTCGTATTCGGCAGCTTGAATTTCATCAAGAATAGAATCTACATCGGCAAGTTCGTCACTGTCTTCAAATTCACCTGTAAGCGTTGAATTAGGCGTTAAATTGGCCTCTTCAAATAATGCCCACATTTCTTTAGCGTATTGAGTTTTTAGTATGCTTGGCGCAAATTCACCATAGTAGCGGCGTATGTTATTTACATCGCGTGCAAACATAGCTTGTGCACTGTTATTTGCTGAAGCGTTAACTGCTTGCGGTAAATCTATAATTACAGGGCCGTTATTATCTACAAGTACATTAAATTCAGATAAATCGCCGTGTATTATACCTGCGCAAAGCATAAGCTTAATGTAATGCATCATGAGTTTATGCTGCTCAATCGCTTGCTCTTCACTAAAAACGACATGTCCAAGTTGAGGGGCTACGTTACCATTCTCGTCCGACACAAGCTCCATAAGCAGCACGCCATCAATACAAAAGTAAGTATCAGGAACACGTACACCCACGCCAGCTAAACGAGATAACGCATCAACTTCGGCATTTTGCCAAATCTCTTCTTCTAATTGACGGCCATAGCTAGAACGTTTACCCATAGCACGCGCTTGGCGTCCACCACGTACTTTTCGGCCTTCTTGGTATTGTGCCGCTTTTTTAAAGCTACGTTTAACCGCGTCTTTATACACTTTCGCACAGCGAATGTGCTCACCACAGCGGACAATAAATACATCGGCTTCTTTACCGCTCATTAGTCGGCTTATAACTTCGTCAATAAGGCCATCATCAACAAGGGGTTGTAGGCGTTTAGGTATTTTCACAGATTGCCTGCTAAGTAGGGTTGGTTATTAATCATTATTTATGGAAGTGCTCTGTATTTGTTTGTTTAATTGGCTCAAGCAGTATATCAGCTTTGAGAATTAAGGGCAGTAACACTACTGCCTGAGAGTAATTAATCGTATTATTTTATTAGCTTATATATTGATTGCAAAGCAATCAACCAGAACTTTTTAAATAAGTATTTAGATTACTATTTTTTATTAAAATAATTTATTACTTCCTCATTATTTGCACATTGTTTGCGTTTTTAAAGCGTAAGCTTAGTTTAATTCTTAAATACGAGGTTATTACTATGAAGCATTTTTCAACTCTTGCCACTGTGGCAATATTATCTATTGCTTTTTCAGCTAATGTAGCTGCTCGAGGCGGTGACAATCCTCCTGAAAAACCTGACTTCTCAACTATTGATACTGATGGTGATGGCGTAATTAGCTTTGAAGAGTTTAGTGCTAAAAAACCGCCACACGGCGATGCACAAACAATTTTTGATTCTATAGATGCCGATGGTAATGGCGAAATTAGTGAACAAGAACTTAGCGATCATAAACCACCTCGTCGTGAACGCTGAAAGGATACTAAAATGATTAATAGTATTAACAGTAGTTCTGCGAGTTTTATGTCGCAACAAAGTAGTCAGGCTGCAAAACTAACAACAGAGCAAAGCGATTTTGTTAAAGAAACGCTTGCAGAGTTTGACGCTGAAAACTTAACCGAAGAAAACGCGCAAAGTATTCAAGCGGCATTTAAAGAACAAGGTATTGAACCAACAAAAGAGCTTGCTGATTTAATGAGCGAACTTGAGTTTGATGCTAAAAGCATTGGTGATGCAGGACGAGTGGAAGGCCAAAGACCGCCACCGCCGCCACAGAACTCATTAGAATCAGTAGATACAGACGAAGTAGTCAGCTACTTAGATGAGCTATTAACTGAGTATTCAAGCCAGTTGTCTGATGAAGATAAAGAATCAATCCTTGCATCAGTGCAAGAGAAGTTTGGTTTAAGTGAAGGCGATTCACTGCTAAATGTAACTGCTTAGGTGTTATAACTTAGAGTAAAGCTGACTGTTACTCGAAAGTCTTAAGTCCAAAGCCCAACGGTTAACTCTGTTGGGCTTTTTTATTGGCTTAATTTAAGCGTGTTTCTATTTTGCTGGTGCCATCTTCTTCGGTAAATTTAAATACAAAATCTTTTTTACCGTCTTGGTTTATGTCTACCAGAAGAATATCTTTATTATTTTTAGGCAGCGTTAGTTTTAATTTTTTACGTTTATCATTTAGCAGTGAGTCTTGCTCTCCGTAATAAATATACAGCGTTTTTTTACTGTATTTGTATACTGCGTCAATATAGCTGTCGCCGTTAATATCACCTAAATATAGGGCTGGCTCGGAATCATCGCCGTTCATTCCTACTTCCATTTCTAAATCAAGTTCGATACTCGATTTATTGGCAAATGAGCCGTCGGGTTGCTGCTTATAAATGTTCATTTCTACATCTACATCAGTACTGCCACCGCCCAATGCCATAGACGCAATAGTACCTAAGCCAATATCTAAATCCATTTTTTGTAAATCAATTAAGCCATCATTATTAAAATCAGTTTTGAGCAATAACTCACTAGGGCCTTGTGTTTCAAATAAGGTAATGGGCGTATTACTAAAGCCTTTAGCACTTCCTAGGTACAAAGTATGTGCTATTTTTATATCTAACGAATCCATACCTTGCGTTGGCTTAAACTGTCTAGTTGTAAAATCTAGAAATCCGTCGTTATTAATATCAATAATTTGCTTTATTTTGCGAGTTTCGCCATTGCTTAGCTCGCCTAATTCGATGTTAAAATCAATTGAGGTGAGCTTTTGCTCAAAGCCTTCTGAATTAGCAAGTAGTACATCTGCTCCAAAGTCATTTGAAAAAACCAAGTCGCTTAACCCGTCGTGGTTAAAATCAATAACAACGGGTTTATTGTTAATATTAACTTCTAGAGAAAGCCCTTTTCCTGAAAAGCTGCCTTCATACATAGGTGTTTGTTTAAATTTGTTAGGCTTAAAGCTGCCATCTTTATTTTGAATGTATAAAGTACTGCTTGCTAACCCAGGGATGAAAATATCGCTTAGACCGTCGTTGTTGGCATCGAAGACAAAGTCTACTTTTTCAAATTTATCTATTTTTAATTGATTTAGAACCGACTCATAATTAAACAATAGTGTTGGTTTACCAGCATGGGCTTTGTATACGCCATCACTTGTTAGTACGAGTGCTTGTTTATCGGTAATGTTAGCAAGTGTAGCCACATCAAACCCGATGGCATTTTTTGGTAAAGCAAGTTCACTACTTAGTGATGTGAGTAAATTGATGGCTTCTAATTGTTTTGATTCTTTATTATATGCAAATAAAATCTCTGAATCGGTTGATACTAATTCATCCGTTGTTTTTATTGCCATTGTTTGAGCTATAGCGCTAATGGGGGTAAGTAAAGTGATGAGTGAATAGCAAAGTGGTTTTATCATGCAAATCCCTTTTTTATATTTAGTTGTATCGTTACATTTTTATTATTCACTTATATAAGCAACATCAGCGCACAACTTAACGTAGGGTCCAGCGCTGGCGGTTTGCTAATTAGCGTAAATTTAAACGTAATACACTTATGTAAGTTGGTTTATATTTAGCCTACGCTAATAACTATGTACTGGGTGTAAGTAATTGTAAGATTATGTTTTAAGAAGGGCTTGTTGACCTTTCAGGATTGAACTTTGTTCAACCCAAGGAAGATTTAATCGCGGCGCGAGGTTTGTAACCTAGTAACAAAGAGTCAATCTCCCCTAGGCAGAACCCTTCGGGCAGCGAATGTTTGGCATTTATGCTGCGTTATCGCCTATTTATGGGGAATAACCACACTACATAGGCTCTGCATTGCCTAAATACCAAACAGTCTGCTGCAAATTTAACCTCGAAAGATAAACAAGCCCTAATAAGAAAGGTAGTGCAAAACTCATATGGCAGTTAAGCGCTTTTAGCGGGTTTTGGTTATCAACGGCACAGCTTATTTTGCTCATTTAAATAAGCATCTACAAAATCTACTTCCATCGGTTTTGAAAAGTAATAACCTTGCAGGTGAGATACACCAATATTAGTAAGCGTGTTTGCTTGTTCAATAGTTTCAACGCCTTCGGCAACAACAGTAAAATCTAAAGATGAGGCCATTTGTACAATTGCATGAATAATACTTAACCCTCTTTTATCCATATTTTGAATAAAACTTCTGTCTATTTTTACTATATCTACACCAATATCAAGCATGCTTGATAGTGATGAGTAGCCAGTTCCAAAATCATCAATTGAAATACAAAAGCCTTGTTTTTGTAGTGCTTTCACGGCTGTCAAAAATGTGAGTTTATCTTCGGCAAATACTGATTCGGTAATTTCTATATGCAGATCTTTAGGCTCTACTTGGTGATTGTTTACTATTTTTAATACCTTAGTTACAAAATTTGGATCTTGTAATTGTATTACCGATACGTTCACGCTTACTGCAATTTTTGTCGGTAAATGGTTGAATTTATTTGCTTGTATACATGCTTGTTCTATGACCCAGAGGCCCATTTGGGTTATTAAACCGTATTGCTCGGCAATAGTTATAAACTCATCAGGGAAAATATTTTCACCGTCTAGTTGCCAGCGTAATAATGATTCGAAAGAGGTTACTTTTGATGTTTTGCTATCTACAATTGGCTGAAATACTAGTCTTAAACTGTTTTCTTCTATGGCACTGGCTAGGCGTTGACTCAACAGGTACTCTCTTTCTTGTTTTAATTTGAGTGAATCGTTATAAATATTGATATTACCTTTAGCCATGCGTTTTTGGTGATACATTGCAATATCAGCAGAGCGAATTAAGGTATTTAAATCACTCCCGTGCTCAGGGTACATGGCCATTCCAATAGTTGCTGATACCCATTTTTGATATTTATATGTTTCATGCTCGGCGCTAATGCTTTGAAGCACTTTATTAGCAAACTCGATAAGCTCAGTTTGGCTTTGATACGTTGCTAAAATTAAAAACTCATCTCCGCCCCAACGGCATTTATAGAGTTGTTGGTTGCATACATTACTAATTCTCAGTGCTATTTCTTTTAATACTTTATCGCCTACTTTGTGACCCAACGAATCGTTGATTTGCTTAAAACCATCTAAATCTACAAATAATAAAGCAAAGGGTTCTTTAGGGTTATCTGCTAGTTGTTTGTTTGCATTTTTTAAAAATGCGGTGCGGTTTAATAGATTTGTGAGTGGATCGGTATTCGATAAGCGGTAAATTTCTTCAGTGCGTTGTTCGACCTTGTTTTCCATTTCATTAAGCAGCTCTCTGTTTTGGTTTTTGAGCTTGATTGCACTGTGTGTAAATGTGGCTGATTTGTACGAAGAGGCAATCATGATTGTGGCAAAAGTTAAACCTAATAACCCCAATACGTGTTGGTAGTGATCGTTTGAAAGCGCTAGCAAAAAAGAGTAGGGCGCCAATAAAGTAAAACTATATAGAACAGCGGTAAAACGACTTCCAGACAGCAAATTTGCAGAGCCACCGGCAAGCGCCGATAAAATAGCAATGGTCGTAGTAACTTCCACCGTAGATGAAGTGCTATGAAACCAAAGAGCATAACCACACCAAGACACGGCTGTTGATATACAGCCAATAGCAAAGCGATTTAGATAAGAATGTGTGTTGTAAGGTTGGCGAGAATTTTGAGCTTTCAAAAAAAGCCCTACATCAATAATACGTAAAGTAAGCACGCACATCATTATGCCTAACCAGACTACTTTATCGTGGTTAGTTTTCTCATTAGTTATATCAAAAGCAAATACTAAAGCAACGCTGACTAGTACAGAGACTGCAATTCCGGAAATAGCATTCGAGTATAAAATTTTGAGCGCTTCTTTTCGCTCATTATTACTTAAATTGTTATATGGCACTAATTAAAACCTTTTTCAAAAACAACCCCTAGGAAATTAAGTAAACCATTTAGCAAATTACACTAATGCAATACTGGTAATACAAAGAGCTTAATAAGCCTTTACGCAGCTAAATAAAACTTTAATGTAAAGTAAATATAGTTTATGGGAGGGATAAAAAAAGTTTAAAAAGTAAAAAGGCCCAAAATAAATATTTATTTTGAGCCTTAAAATTATCAAGCAGGTTAAAGTGTTAACGACTTTACTTGCTGTTCTATAGATTTAACCTTCGAAATCGCTATCGTTATGGCGCTCTGCCATTTGCTCTTCTTCAGGACCCCATGTGCGATTTACGCGACGACCACGCTTTACTGCGGGGCGCTCTGATATTTGCGTAGCCCAGCGTACAACATGGGTGTATGAGGCAACATCTAAAAACTCTGCTGCATCATATAAAGCTCCAAGCACTAACGATCCGTACCACGGCCAAATTGCAATATCGGCAATTGAGTATTCATCACCTGCCATGTATTCATTTTCGCTTAAATGGCGATTTAACACGTCAAGCTGGCGTTTAGTTTCCATGGTAAAACGGTCAATAGGGTATTGCATTTTACTTGGTGCGTAGCTATAAAAATGACCAAATCCGCCACCTAAGTAAGGCGCTGAGCCCATTTGCCAAAATAGCCAGTTACGACACTCAGTTTTAGCTTTTAAATCTTTAGGTATGAGTACATCAAATTTCTCAGCCAAATACTGTAAAATAGAACCAGATTCAAAGATGCGAGTAGGCGGCGTGGTTGAATGATCCATTAGCGCTGGGATTTTTGAGTTTGGATTAATATCAACAAAGTCAGATCCAAACTGATCGCCATCACCTATGTTTATTAAATATGCGTCGTAGTCTGCATCGGTGCAACCAAGCTGTAAAAGCTCTTCAAACATGATAGTCGCTTTTTGGCCATTAGGTGTCGCAAGAGAATAAAGCTGAAATGCGTGCTCACCAATAGGTAGAGTTTTGTCATGAGTCGCGCCTGCAATTGGGCGGTTAATGCTGGCAAACTTACCGCCACTTTCACTTTCCCACGTCCATACTTTTGGTGGCGTGTATTCGTTTTTATCACTCATAAATAACCTCTGTTAGATGAAATACATATATGGTAAATGTGGCCATAAAAAATTAATTAAAGGCCCTAATACTTAATTTACCGACCTTTTAATTTATCGGCTTTTGCTAATCTATAACCTAAAAACAATCCGCTTAGCGCTCCAAATAAATGGCTTTCAAACGATACATGATAGCGCTGGGGTAAAACACCCCATATAAAACCGCTATAAAGTATAGCCACTACAACAGCAATTATAATTGATTTTAATGAGCGTCTTACTAAGCCGTAGCATAGAATAAAGCCCCATAAACCATATATAACACCGCTTAAACCAACATGTATGTTACTGCGCCCAAATGCCCAAACTAACAGTCCACCAACTAGAGCGGTAAAAATAAATACGTTATAAAAACGTTTTACGCTGTACTGGCAAATTAGCCAACTTAACACTACAAATGGAATCATATTACTGGCGAAGTGCCACCAGCTACCATGTAAAAAAGGTGCGCATAGTATGCCAATTAAGCCTTGGATACTGCGTGGATATATGCCTAAACCATTTAGGTTTATACCAGGTAGGCTATTGATCACTTGTAGTACGAAGCAAATAACAACAATACTAAAAATTGCGAAGCGGGTACTCGTTAGTAATGACAGTGTGGTTGGCTTGGTTGCCATATAATCACCCTAATTGACTTTAAGAGTTGCCAGTATAGGAATTGTATTTGCTAATGAAAAGCAATTAAAAAAGCACAGCATAAAATGCTGTGCTTATTTTTAATTTTTACTCACTATTAACCTAGTTTGGTTAATAGTTTTTTGGCTGCTAGTTCAGAGCTTGCTGGGTTTTGACCGGTAATTACTAAACCATCTACTAGCGCTAATACGCCCCAGTCGTCAGTTTTTTGATAATCGCCGCCTTTTTTAATTAGCTCGTCTTCAACTAAAAATGGCACGATATCGGTAAGTTGCACTGCAGCTTCTTCAGAGTTAGTAAAACCAGTTACTTTTTTACCCGCTACTAATGCATTGCCATCGGCATCTTTAACATTTAAAAATGCAGCACTTGCATGACATACCGCAGCAACAGGCTTTTGCTCTTTTACAAAGCTTTCGATAAGTGAGATTGAGTCAGTGTTATCAACTAAGTCCCATAATGGACCGTGACCGCCTGGGTAAAATACAGCGTCAAAATCGCTAGATTTTACTTCACTCAACACTTTAGTGTTTGCCATAAGGGTTTGCGCTGCGCTATCTGCGTCATAACGTTTTGTTGCATCTGTTTGAAAATCGACAAGCGTACTTGTCGGATCAATGGGTGGTTGACCGCCAGCTGGAGACGCTAATGTTACTTCAACGCCTGCATCAACAAATGCATAATAAGGGGCTGCAAATTCTTCTACCCAAAAACCTGTTTTTTCGCCAGTGTTACCAAGTTCTGCGTGAGATGTAAGAACCATAAGTATTTTTTTAGACATTGAATATATTCCTTCTGATGATTTAAATTGGTTTATCTTGCTTACCAATTACTATATGCACTAACAGAGCTTTAAACAACGATGATAAATTTAACTTTATTGGTTTAATAATTGATACAATAGAGGGGTTGAATTTAAAACACGCTACGGAGCACATATGAAGGTGTCGTTTGAGCAGTTAAAGAGCATGGTTGTATTTGCGCAAATTGTAGAGCAGGGCAGCTTAACCGCTGCTGCCAAACAGCTAGGGCTTACGCGAGCAGTTGCAAGTTATCATTTAAAAAAATTAGAAACGCAGCTTGAAGTTACTTTACTAAATCGCTCAACCCGCACCATGGCGCTCACTGAAGCAGGCATTGCTTATTATGAGCGTTGTAGAATAATTACCGAACAAGCTAATGCGGCTAATCAGCAAATAGAAAATATAAAGAGCGAGCCACAAGGTTTACTTAAAATTAGTTGCCCAGTAAATGTGGGAATGCAGTTAATTGTGCCTGCAATAAATACGTTTAAGCGCCAATACCCTAAAATTAAAATAGACTTACAGCTTACTGACGATGTGGTTGATATTATTAAAAATGGGTTTGATTTTGCAATTAGGGGAGTGGCACTGAGTGACTCCAACTTGCAGGCAACCAAGCTGACTACAATGAGCACTTGTATTTGTGGCGCGCCGGATTACTTTACACATTTTGGTAAACCTAAAACACCTTTAGAATTGGCAGATCATCAATGGGTGGTTTATCAGCTAGGAAGTAAAACGTTAACACTTTCAAAAGATGGCAAAAAACACGACATTACAATGCAAGGCGCCTTAAGTACTAATAACGCAGCTGCACGTACTGCCTTTGTAGAAGCAGGGCATGGCATTGGGCGTATTCCGCTTTACGATGCGTGGCCTAAAGTACAAGCAGGGCTACTTGAAATAATATTAGATGATTATAAAAGCAAAGATATTGAACTGTACGGGGTATTTCCGCCAGGGGCTGCGGGTTCTAAAAAACTACGATTATTTATTGATTACCTAAAAGCATATTTTGTAAAACAGCATACCTCCTTGGGTATGCTGAAAAGCGTTTAATTATTTTCGCTTTTTAAATATTTATAAAGCATTTATAAAACACTTATAAAGTACGGCTAAATAATGCAACCGCTTGTTGATACATATTAATTGCAAGGGCTGCATCGTATCGCTCACCTTCATCACGCATAAAGGCATGCTGGGCATTAACTTCTTGCCATTGGTAATTAATGCCTGTGTTTACGCATTGCTGGTATATTTTAGTGCGGCCTTCTTGTGGCACATGCGGGTCTTGTTTACCCCATATAAAGTGAATTTCGCCTTGTATATCAGCCATGCGTTCAAATGAGTTATTACCTGATTTTGCCGGTAATGTATTGCTATGAATATCAGTCGCGTATAAGCAAAAAGCCGCTTTAATTTCAGGATTAAGCGCCGCTCTGTAAGCTAAATGCCCGCCAATACATACGCCCATAGCGCCTACTGTACCTGTGCAGTAATGTTGCTGCTTTATAAAGTCGATCATGGCTTGCGTGTCGCTATCATGATGCTCAAGTGGTTTTGCCCACTTATCTGCATTGCCTTTATCTTTACCTGCATCGTCGTAAGCAAGCACAGTGCCCATAGGATTTAACTCGTGAAATACTTCCGGTACTAATACCACAAAGCCATGGCTTGCTAAAATAGCTGCGCTGCGTGCAATAGGTGCAGTTTGCTGAAAAATTTCAGAATAAAAAATAATAGCAGGGAATTGCCCTTGCGCCTGAGGGCGATATACGGTTGTTCGCATTAAACCTGTAGGTGTTGGCAAGTCTGCGTTATGTTGTTGAATTATCATAAAAGCGCTCAGTTAAATAAAATTATATATAATGATATGGTAACTGAGCGCGATAAAATAAACGACTTTTGTTGTCGAGTATTTATACCAACCTGCATAAATCTTTGATCAATTTAACGAATTAAATTTCACTATAACGTCGTTAAAAATTTTTTATTTAGAACAACTAGATAAAAAATTTTTGCCTAGTTCTAGCGTAATTTTCTTAACGTTAAATAGACCCCATATATAAGCAGATTGGTATTAAATACTTGCAGGCATTTTATTACAACTAGCGTAATAACTTACGGTAGCCGGCCAATCTGAAAATATAGCCATTACACCCACGTCCTTTGCGAGTACATCAACGACCGTCATCATGTCGCCATCGTTATCTATAACATCAGCAATTGATTGATAGTAATAACCACCACCTTCATTAAGCGGACCTGAGCGCTCAAGGCTCCATGCAATAAGCTCTAAACCTGCTGCTTTTGCGTCAATGGCGTATTGTGATGGCACTATATTACTTTCGCTGTCTATTGTTAGCATCATCCAAATTGGAGGCGCTAAAATTTTAACGCCATCGGCAACAAGCTCATCCATGCTAGGTTGCCATGTTTGCGGGTTGTTTGGATCAAATCCTGCTTCGCTGTCGCGACCATCTAGGTATACGCTTTTATCTGCAAAATCAGGGTTGGTATTAATCCAGTATTTTACGTCATTAAGATTAAACGACTGCGGATAAACTTTTGAGGCTGGCACACCCATTTGTGTGTATTCGTCTAGCATTTTTTGCGCGTATTGCTCTTGGGTCATTCCATTAAATGGCATACTTACTTGCGGCGATTTAAGTTCTGGGGTCATTTTTACGCCCATCTCATTAAACAATGCAATACTTTGCTTATGAGTCATTAATGTCCCTTGGGTCGCATATAAGTCAGTGCGCCAATTGGGTGTACCATCCATGTAATCGGCAACGGTGGTTGCATTTGTGTTTGCACCATCCATTTTACCTTCAAGGGTTAAAAACTCCGCTAGACTTATATCACTGGTACAGCATTTAGCTGAAGCGGCAATACCATTAGTAGGGTCGGCTGGTGTAAATGGCACACTGCATTTAGCTGCAAGTTCAGGAGTGGCTAAAATATTAGTTGTGGTGTGTAAGTCGCATTGAGAGTGGCGACATACAAGCTCTTTGTCGTTTGTAAAAGTAACATCGCATTCAACAATACCTGCGCCCATTCTAGCAGCAGCAATGTAGGCTTCTTTAGTGTGTTCAGGGTACTGCATTGACGCACCGCGATGACCAATAGAAAAGTCAGTGCGGTAAAAAGGACCTTCACTACAAGATTCTAATTTTGTTTTTAAAGCGCTGTCGCTCATATCATTGACTAAATAATAAGGACGAGTGCCTAATTGAATATCTGGTGCATCACCACTTGGTACCTCTACAATAACAGGCGTAGGTACTTCAACAATCTCAACTTCGGTGTTGGTAACAACCACTTCTTTTTCTACTATTTCTACATCGTCATCGCAGCCTGCAAGTGTGGCTAACAATATACAGCTTGTAAGTAAGGTAATACGCTTCATTATTTATCCTTAAAAAGTAAAATTTGTACTACCTTAATGATTATTAATGACAATTTAGCTACAAGCTTATTAATTTACTTTTTATTAATTTACTTTTTTATTAATAATTTGATTCACTATTAATGCACCTAACATTATAGCTGCTCCAATATTTAGCCTAACAATGTCAGCGTCTCTGTTCCATATAAGAACATTAACTATAATACCAGCCGGAATAAGTAAGTTATTCATTACGGCTAAAGCTCCAACGTTGACGAGTGTTGCGCCTTTATTCCACATAAAGTAACCAAGGCCTGATGCAACAACTCCTAAATAAATCAGTATTCCCCACTGAGTAGAAGTGCTTGGTAATTTATTTGAATTACCAAATAATGCATAGCAAATTGTGGCAATAATAAGTGCGCCTATAAAAAACCATCCAAATATGGTTTTATCATCAAGCTGATTGTTCATCATTAAGCGTTTATAGGTTACTTGGCCTACAGCAAAACTTATGTTCGCACCTTGAACTAATAATAAGCCAATTATGAAATTGCTATTTAGATTTTCGTAACGAATGGTAATTGCACCAATTACAGCAATAAGTGCGACTATAAAAAAGCGTGGGTTAAAATGTTTGTTCAATGCATCATTTAGCATGGTAATGTACAAAGGAGTCATTACTGTAAATAGCAGTACTTCGGGGACGCTTAAAAATAAAAAGGAGTGGTAGTAAAAGCTATACATAACACCAAGTTGTATAGCGCCAATCAGCATGAGCTTTAAGGCTAAAGGTTTAGGTGTTTGTTTAAACTTTAAAAATGGTAAAAATACGAGGGTTGCTAGTGCTATGCGAATTAACACACTAAACCATGCATCAACCTGACCCGCTAAATACACGCCAATTAAACTAAATGAAAATGCCCAAAGTAGGGTAACCGCAAATAAGTACCGCATAGCTGTCGTCTTTAAATAATTAATGGCAGCAGTTTATCTTTTATAAATTAATGTATAAACAATAAAAGCCCGCAAGCGGGCTTTTATAAAGCAATAATTAATAAACTAAGTTACTAGGGCGTGTTGATCTTTGTGGATTGAAATTTGTTCAATCTAGGGGCGATTTAATCGCGGCGCGAGGTTTGTAACCCAGCGGGCTAAGTAAAAACCGAGTAACAAAGAGTTAATCGTCCCTAGAAAGAACCCAAAGGGCAGCGCATGTTTGGCATTTATGCTGCGTTATCGCCTATTTATGGGGAATAACCACACTACATAGGCTCTGCCTTGCCTAAAGACCAAACATACTGCTGCAAATTCAACCACGAAAGGTCAACATGCCCTAACTATTCAACTAAACCACGGCGCTTAAGTAGTGCGTCGGTCGTTGGTTTTTGACCTCTAAACTCAATGTAGCTTTGCATTAAGTCGCGGCTGTTACCTTTTGATAGGATTTCTTTACGGAACTTATCACCATTTTTACGTGTTAAGCCGCCGTTGTTTTCCATATGTGCAAAGGCGTCTGCTGCAAACACTTCAGTCCATAGGTACGCGTAGTAACCCGCTGAATAACCACCTGCAAATGTGTGGCTAAAGAAGTTTGATTTGTAACGCGGTGGAACAGGGTAGTAAGCAATACCGTGTTTTTCTAGCGCGTCTTGCTCAAACTTTTGAACGTCAGCTACTTTTTTATCAGAACCAAATGAATGCCATTCCATATCAAGTAGTGCAGCGGCTAAGTATTCAGTAGTGCCGTAACCTTGGTTGAATTTTTGCGATTCAAGTACTTTATCAAGTAAAGCTTGTGGAATTGGCTCACCTGTCTTGTAATGCTTAGCATAGTTTGCAAGTACTGTTGGTTCAATCATCCAATCTTCATTTGCTTGCGACGGAAACTCAACAAAGTCACGCGCCGTTGCAGTACCCGCTAGGCTTGGGTATTTAACATCTGAGAATAAACCGTGAGCAGCATGACCAAATTCATGGAACATAGTAGACACTTCATCAAACGTCATTAGCGTTGGCTCGCCTGCAGCAGGTTTTGGAATGTTCTGCGCATTGTAAATAACAGGTTTGGTGCCTTTTAAGCCGCTTTCGCTAACGTATGCACTCATCCATGCGCCGCCACGTTTACCTTCACGTGCATATGGGTCTAAGTAAAATAAACCAATAGCGCTGCCATCAGCGTTAAATACTTCGTATACGGTTACATCTTCATGATAAACAGGAAGATCTTTACGTTCTTTAAACGTAATACCGTACAGTTTGTTCATTGCAAAGAATAAGCCATCGTGAATAACCGATTGCATTTCAAAGTATGGTTTAACAAGTGCTGGGTCTAAGTTGTACTTTTCTGCACGTACTTTTTCAGCATAAAAAGTCCAATCCCATGGTTTAAGCTCAAAGCTTTCGCCTGAATCGTTAATCACTTTTTGAATAGCGGCTGCTTCAATCTTTGCTTTTTCAACTGCTTTTGGTGCTAGGTCATCAAGGATGCCGTAAACGTTTTCAGTTGTTTGCGCCATACGCGACGTCATTACATAAGAAGCCCAATCTTTGTAGCCTAAAAGCTCTGCTTTTTGAGCGCGTAGGTTGGTTTCTTTAATAATAATAGGGCCGTTAGTTTTTGCTGCACGGTTTGCAGAGGCTTTAAAAATTCGCTCACGCAGGTCGCGGTTTTCAAGGCTACTTAAAATTGGTTGTTGCGTTGTATTTACCAAAGTGATCATGTAGCCGTCTTTGCCCGCTTTTTTAGCTGAAGCTGCAAGGCCTGCAATTTCGCCTTCAGAAAGACCTGCTAATTCACTTTTATCTGTAACTACAATAACGTCTTCTTTAAACGATTTTAAAATGTTTTGTGAAAACGCAGTAGATAGCTGAGCTAGCTCTGAGTTAATTTCACGCATTTTAGCTTTTTCAGCGTCATTTAATTTAGCACCTGCTTTTACAAACTGCTTGTAGTAAAAATCAACTAGGCGTTTATCTTCTGCGTTTAATTTATCTTGATTGTCGTAAATTGTTTGTACGCGCTTAAATAATTCACCGTTTAAGTAAATATCATCTGAGTGAGCAGATAATACAGGCGCCATTTTTTCATCAATACGCTGGTATTCAGCATCTGAAATTAAACCTGATAAGTTATAAAAAGCAGCCGATACGCGATTTAATAGCTCCCCTGACAATTCCATTTTAACTAATGTATTTTCAAATGTTGCTGGAGCAGGGTTGTTAGCAATGGCTTGTACTTGTGCCGTGTGTTGTGCGATACCTGCATCGAATGCAGCTTCGTAGTCTTTTGTACCAAATTTATCAAACTCTGGTGCCATATATTGCAATGGGCTTGGCTTAAATAAAACATTGTTTGCGTTCATGTCTTGCACTTGTGCTGCGCCTTCTTTTGCCATGTTTTGTGTATCGTTAGATGAACAGGCCGATAATATTAAGGCACTAGCAATAGTAGTGGCGATCAGGGTTTTACGCATAATAACTCCATAGAAAGATTAGCCGGAATAGGCTTTGCGAGTCGAAAAACCTAGTTAACTTATCAAATTTTGGCGTTTATACAATAAAGTTTATCGGTATTAAGGGGGATTTGAACGCAAATTAGCTAATATTTAGCTTTAAGGGAGGTAAAAGTAGCTCTAAAAGTAAACACCTGAGCTACTTAATAAGTCGTTGAGTCATAATTGCTTAGTTATATCCAAGTACAAATTTTCTCTCAGAGCCAAAGTTGCTAGGTTGTTGTTGGCCAAACTCTTTGTTGATAGATGCCAGTGTTTGCTCTTGTTCTGCAAGAAGGCACAAAATTTTATTTCGGTAATCTAGGCTGCTTTCAAATAAATGTAAGTCTACCTGCGGCTGCAAAGTAGCGAGTCTTTGATTTAAAGTAAGTTGTGTCATATGTGATCTCCAGTGCTTGTACACTATTTATATAGCACTCGGTGCAATAAAGAGTTAATAAATTGTTCATAAAAAGTATATTGAACTTATTAACTTGGCGTTTTAGTTATATTATGACTGCTAAACTTACCCAACACTGAACCGCTTTCACTTTATAGCGATTTAAATTTAAAGCGCTCCTTTGCTTGTTTTGGAAAATAAATGACCTTAGAACACATAAACCAAATTCTTGCCTTTGTTGTATTTAGTTACAGCGATGTACACATTACCGTAGCAAAAATTATTAAAGTGCCTTTAATACTTTTCGCTATTTGGTTTATTGTGACGCGTATTGGCAAGCTAATAACAAAAACATTATTGGCGAAAAAGTTAAGCCAAGATGCCGTGCATTTATTTACACGTATCTACTTTATTTTAAGTATCGCTATTTTAATTTTTACATCTTTAGAAGTATTAAGCATACCGCTTACTGCGTTTGCTTTTGTTTCAGGTGCAATAGCCATTGGTGTAGGCTTTGGTGCTCAAAATATTATCAATAACTTTATTAGTGGCTGGATACTAATGTGGGAACGCCCAATACGTATTGGTGACTTTTTAGAGGTAGGCAATGCAAAAGGCGTGGTAGAAACAATTAATACTCGCTCAACGCGTATTCGCCGAAATGACGGCGTACATATGCTTATTCCTAATTCTCAATTGCTCGAAAATACAGTAACAAACTGGACGCTAATAGATGGCAACGCACGCTCATCGGTCAGTGTAGGTGTTGCGTATGGATCAGACGTGATACTGGTTAAAAAGCTTATTCAACAAGTGCTTGATGATCATGAAGCAATATTGGCTAATCCAAAGTCATCGGTGTTATTTGATGACTTTGCAGATAGCTCGCTCGTATTTAACGCTATTTTTTGGGTGTGCGCCGAGTCTGAAACCATGCTTAGAAAAGTACGCAGTGATATTCGTTTTAGTATTTACGCTGTATTTGAAAAGCATGATGTAGTGATTGCTTTTCCGCAGCGTGATATTCATATCGACGGTGAAATTGCATTTAAGCGCTCATAGTTCAAATATAGTAAATATTAAAAGTCGCTCTTGGGCGGCTTTTAATAAAAACACAGGTGTTTCTATTTTAGGTTAACATGTAAAACAATCCCTTCTTCCTACTCCATTTTATTAAATCCAATAAAGGACATATGTCCTTAATATTAGGATTTTGCATCTAAATAGTGATAAAAACACGTGATTTTGTAGTTAAATGTTGCAAAAAAGTTTCTAATTATGTCTATATTTATGCAGTAAAATTGTCACACAATGGTATAATCTTAATCGTTCGTTCAGCCTTATAACATCGTTTTTGTACTCTCGGTAATAAGGTCCGCGCGCATGACGCAAGTCGCGAAAAATTGAACGAGCCCGCAATGAATACATTGCGCAACACAAAAAACCGTTGAACAAGAGTGCACAAAAAAGGTTAAACCCAACATGAAAGCAATGAAAAGATCTACGTTAGCTACCTTAATCAATGCAACGTTGTTCTCTGCAGTAGCAGGTACTTCATTTTCTTCTTTAGCTGCTGAAGAAAAAACAGCTAAAAAAAGTAATCAACTAGAAGTTATTCAAGTAACAGCTCGTAAACGTGTAGAAAACGCTCAAGAAGTACCAGTAGCAGTATCTGCTCTACAAGGTGATAACCTTGATGCGTATAGCTCAGCTGGTATGGATATTCGTTTTTTAAATGCGAAAATTCCAAGTTTATCTATTGAATCTTCATTTGGTCGTTCATTCCCACGCTTTTACGTTCGTGGTTTAGGTAATACCGATTTCGATTTGAATGCATCACAACCAGTATCACTTGTTGTTGATGAAGTCGTTCAAGAAAATGCAATTTTAAAAGGCTTCCCAGTATTTGATGTTGAACGCGTAGAAGTATTACGTGGACCACAGGGAACTTTATTTGGACGTAACACGCCAGCTGGCCTTGTTAAGTTTGATACTGTTAAACCAAGCCAAGAATTTGATGGTTATGGCTCTGTTTCATACGGTAGCCGTGGCGCTGTAGACACAAGTGGTGCTGTAGGTGGTGCTTTAACTGACCGTTTATCTGCTCGTGTTTCATTATTATGGCAAGATAAAGACGATTACATTGATAACCAAGCGCCAGGCTTTGAAGCTAAAGACGAGCAAGGTGGTTACACTGAAAAAGCGGCACGTGTTCAGTTTTTATATGAAGGCGACGATTTTACTGCTTTATTAAACTATCACACACGTGATTTAGATGGCTCGCCAATTGCCTTTCGTGCAAATGTAATTAAAACGGGTACTAATGAGCTAGTAGATAATTACGAAAGTGATGTTGTTTATCAAGATGCGGCATCTCGCTCTACTCAACAAGTAGAATCTGAAGGTGCAAGCTTAAAGCTTGAGTGGGAACTTAAAAATCACACAATCACTTCAATTTCTGCATGGGAAAGTGCTGAAATTTATTCTCGCGCTGACATCGACGGCGGTTACGGTGCTTCTTATATTCCAGATTTCATGGGGCCTGGTTTTATCCCTTTCTCTTCAGAAAGTGCTGATGGTATTCCAGATCACGACCAGTTGACGCAAGAGCTACGCTTATCTAGTAACTTTGATGGCGATTTAAATTATCAAGTAGGTGTTTTTTACTTCGATGAAGAACTAACTATTGAAAACTACAGCTACGATACATTCTCAACACCCGATGCTGGTGCTTTAAATGGCTATGTTCGTCAACAGCAAGATACTACAGCTTGGGCTGTATTTGGTTCTGTAGATTATACTTTTTCAGATGATTTAAAAGTAACAGCGGGACTTCGCTACTCTGACGATGATAAAGATTTTGTCGCTGACCGAGCACTTAGCCCAATTGGCGGTGGTGCTTTACTAGTAGAACGTGATGTTAGTGACGACCATGTTAGCTGGGACTTATCTGCAAATTATAAAGTAAACGATGATGTTAACTGGTACGGCCGTGTAGCAAACAGCTTCCGCGCACCTAGTTTACAAGGTCGTATTTTGTTTGGTGATGATGTAACAACAGCTGAGTCAGAAACGGTAACATCGTACGAAACAGGCATTAAATCAGACGTGTTAGATGGCCAAGGTCGTGTTAACGCGACTGTGTTTTATTACACAATGGACGACCAGCAACTTACCGCTGTAGGCGGTGGTGCTAACTTTAACCGTTTAGTTAATGCTGATAAAACGACTGGCTATGGTTTTGAGTTAGATACGCAGTGGGTATTAAGCGATGAGTTTAATGCAACGTTTAACTTGAGCTACAATAAAACAGAAATTAAAGATAACGATTTAGCTGTCGCTGTTTGTGCTCAATGTACTGTAACTGACCCAATTAATGGTTCTGGTCTTGCTGTACTTGATGGTAATAGCTTACCGCATGCTCCTGAGTGGATCTCTAACTTTACGCTTCGCTACACTAAAGAACTTGCCGATGGTAACTTCTTCGCAAGCGGTGATATTTCTTATCGCAGTAAAATCAATATGTTCCTTTACGAATCAGTAGAGTTTGAAGGTAAAGAGCTTATTGAAACAGGTTTGCGTACAGGTTACACATGGTCTGAAGGCGATTACGAATACGAAGTAGCCGCTTTTGTTCGTAACTTATTTGACGAGCAACAAGTTATTGGTGCTGTAGACTTTAATAACAATACGGGTATTGTTAACGAAGAACGTTATGTAGGTGCTGAGTTTAAAGTTAGATTTTTCTAACTAATAGCTAAAAGTATTTATTTTAAAAGCCTGCATTGCGCAGGCTTTTTTATTTGTATAACCCCTTTTAGAGCTGCTAAAGTAGCGCCTAATTGGTTTATTTAAAGAGAAGAGCAATGGCTGGATTTTGGAATTACCGTGTAATTTTTTGTGAAGCAACGAAAGATGAAGCAGCGCAATATCAAATACACGAAGTAGAATATAACCTGAACGGTAAAGTGACTAACTGGTCAGAAACAGGCGCAGCCCCTTTTGGTACAACACTTGATGAGTTGAAAGATGACTCAGATCGTTTAAAAACAGCATTTGAAAAGCCTGTACTTAAAGTTATGCGTAAAACGCGTGGCTACGAGCTTGTTGATGTTGATACGGGTGAAGAAGCAACGGGTGAGCCACCAGCTGGCTTAACGCAATAACAACAATTTAATAAAAGGTGCTTAAGGCGCCTTTTTTATTGTCAAAATTTGGCTTAGGTTAAATAAGGAATGAGGATGACATTAGAAGCAGTATTATTTGATATGGATGGCACATTAGTTGATTCAGAAAGCATGCACTTTGTATGTTGGAGTAAACTACTTAAGCCTTATGGTGTTAGTTATTTAGAAAGTGATTTTTGTCAGCGCTTTTCAGGACGACCCACTTTAGAAGCTGCAATCGAAATTAAGCAAGAGCATAACTTATCAGTAAGCGCACAGTTTTTAGCGGATGAAAAATACCGTTTATTTGGCGAATATGTAATAACACATTTACCACCACTGATGCCGTTTACTGAGCAAACGTTGAAAGCTGTAAAAGCGAGTGACTTAAAAATAGCGCTAGTAACGGGCAGTGCTAAAAGTGAAGCTATGCCAATACTTAAAGGTTTAGGATTTTATGAGCTGTTTGACACGGTGGTAACAAAAGACGATGTAACTAATCCTAAACCTGCTGGAGACCCATATTTACTGGCACTTAAGCAGATAAATATACAGGCAGGCAATGCAATTGCTGTCGAGGATACATTTACCGGTGTTACGGCGGCCAACAACGCTTTGTTACGTGTTGTAGCCATTGCCAATAGCCATACTAAAGATCACGACTTTAGCCAAGCTACCTATAAAATGAGTAACTTAGATGAGTTTTGGCAATGGGTGCAATCTCAACTATAGTTTAAGCCAACTTTTACTTGCTTGGATGCGCCAATGTTTACTATTAAATACCTGTTTTTAATTGTTGTTGTACTTTTTACGCAATGTATAAGTGCAGCACAACCCTCTGTTTTACTGGCTAAAGTATATAACGAAACTAAACATTACGATGTAAGTAAGTATTTAGTCAGTGAAAAATATGATGGCGTAAGAGCTATATGGACCGGCACGCAGTTTGTTACTCGCAAGGGCAATATTATTAATGCGCCGAGTTGGTTTACAGCGCCATTGCCAAATGTATGGCTTGATGGTGAGCTATGGACCAAGCGTGAGCACTTTTCTAAGCTTAGTGGCATAGTAAGAACTAAAAAACCTAATAATCATGATTGGCAAACTATTACTTATAAAGTATTTGATATGCCAGATGAAAATCTGCCTTTTAGCACTCGTTATAAAAACTATAATGAGCTTATTACTAGCCTAAACTCGCCGCACATTAGCGTTGTAGTTCAATATAGCTTTACTAATAATGAGCAGCTCACAGAGTATTTTGAAAACATAACTAAGCAGGGCGGCGAGGGCGTAATGCTTCATTTGGCCAGTGCTAAGCACAGCAATGGTCGAAGCAATGCATTACTAAAATTAAAACCTTACTTAGATGCAGAAGCGGTTGTGATTGCGCATTTACCAGGTAAAGGAAAATACCAAGGTATGTTAGGGGCATTAAGGGTAAAAACAGCACAAGGGCAGGTGTTTTCTATTGGTACTGGGTTTAGTGATGCAGAGCGCTCCACGGCGCCTGAGATAGGTAGCACTGTAACGTACCGATTTCATGGATTAACAAAAAACGGTTTACCGCGTTTTGCTAGTTTTTTACGAGTAAGAGATAGTTTATAACATTTATAATTTTTACAAAGTGTGCTAAATTGCGCGGCCTTTTTGGTAATGTATGGTGAAGTATGTTTGTAGGTTTTGATTACGGTAGTTCTAATTGTGCTATGGGTGTAATGAGCGAGGGTAATGTTCAATTAGTACCGCTAGAGCAAGGAAAACATTACTTACCGTCTACACTTTACACTCATCACAGTGCCTTGGTTGTTGACTTTGTTGCTAAGCACTTACATGGCACAGCCCATGAGCATGACTTTTTAACGCAGCGCCAAGCATTATTAAATACCTTACCTCGTATTAAGTCAGACCTTGATTTACAACCTTCAGATGAAACCCTATTTATTGGTCGTGAAGCGATTAGCGAGTACGTGCAGTTTCCTGAAGAAGGCTACTTTGTTAAGTCCCCTAAATCATTTTTTGGCGCAACAGGTTTAAAGCAAGGTCAAATTAACTTTTTTGAAGATATTGCAACCGCGATGATCTTAAAAATTAAACAACGCGCTGAGCTCTCTCTAGGAAAAACACTTACACAAACAGTGATTGGTCGCCCAGTAAACTTTCAAGCTGTGGGTGGTGAGCAATCAAATCAACAAGCGGTCGGTATTTTAGAACGCGCTGCTAAACGCGCTGGTTTTAAAGACGTAGAGTTTTTATATGAGCCACTTGCTGCGGGTATCGATTACGAGAGTGATTTAACTCAGGATCAAAAAGTACTCGTTATTGATATTGGTGGTGGTACGAGTGACTGCTCGTTTGTACAAATGGGCCCGAGTTTTAGAGGAAATAGCCAGCGCGATGGCGATTTTTTATCTCACAGTGGTAAACGTGTTGGCGGAAACGATTTAGATATTGCTTTGAGCTTTCATGGTTTAATGCCGTTATTGGGTTTAGGCAGTACGTTTAAATCAGGTCTACCTTTGCCTAATCAAGCGTTTTGGCAAGCGTGTAAAATTAACGATGTAAACTTACAAAGCCAGTTTTATAGTGAAAGCCATACCCGAGAGCTAAATGCACAATTACGTGATGTAAGTGCACCTGATCTTTATAAGCGTTTAATACATTTACAGCAAAACAAGCAAGGTCATCAGTTAGTACAACAAGGTGAAGCGGCTAAAATAGCACTTTCATCAGCTAGTGCGTTTGATTGTGATTTAAGCTTTTTAGATAGTGGGCTGAATAAAAATGTATCGGTAAGCGATTTAGCTGTTGCCGTTGAGAGTAGTATTAGCCAAATAGTTACTTTAGCAAAACAAGCAATCAGCGACGCTGCGACCACGCCAGACATTATTTACTTAACAGGCGGTAGTGCACAGTCACCATTGATTAAAGCGGCTTTAAGTGAGCACTTAGGTAATATAAAAATGGTTAACGGGGACCACTTTGGTAGTGTAACTGCTGGCCTGACTAAATGGGCCAGCATGCTTTATAAATAACCTAGATTACAATTGAGGTTTAAAGATCTATTTGTCGGGTTGCGAGGTATTTTTCGTAATCTGGCAATGTACGTTCAAGCTCTACATCCATAAGCGGTGAGCTTAATAACATATCTGCACTTACCTCATTACACGCCACCGGAATATTCCAAACAGCGGCTAAACGCAGCAGTGCTTTAACATCAGGGTCATGAGGCTGTGATGCTAATGGGTCCCAAAAAAATATCAAAACATGTATCTCATGTTCAGCTATTTTAGCGCCAAGTTGTTGATCGCCGCCCATAGGACCACTTAAAAGCTGAACTACATCAAGTCCCGTGGTTTTTTGAATTAAATGCCCGGTAGTACCTGTGCCATATAAAGTGTGCTTACTTAGTATTTCTTTGTGCTTTTCACACCATAATTTTAATGCTGCTTTTTTACCGTCGTGGGCAACTAAAGCAATATTTTTTTGTGCGGGAAGAGATTGTGTTTTTTGTTCCATGCTGATTCTTTTTTATTAGTTAGCTTAAACTCTGGGTAATAAATCTCTTAACCAAAGTGCAGGTTAGTTAAAATAATAGATTGATAGCAAGGGCTATAAATACAATGCCGGTGATCCTATCAATCCAAAGTTGGCTATTTGGGTTACGTCTAAAAAACTGTGCAATTTTGTCGCCAAAATAAATATACGTGCAGTCAATCGGAAAAGCAAAAATAGGGTAAAGCAAGCCAAAAAAAGCGAGTTGAAAAGTAGCAGATGAAAGCGTTGGATCTACAAATTGCGGAATAAATGCAATAAAAAACAGCGCCACTTTAGGGTTTAGCACTTCAGTCATCATGGCTTGAAACATGACATTACTTTTTTTACTGGTACTTATATGCGGTTTATCGGTTTGCTTGCCCTCAGATATAGGCTCTGGCTGCTTTAGCGTGCCTTTAATCATCATAAACCCCAAGTAACATAAATATGCTGCGCCTGCATATTGCACTACGGCATAGGCACTTGGGGAAGCTTTTAGGACTGCGCTTAGGCCTACAACAGCAAAAAAAGTATGAACAACGCCACCTAATGCAAAACCAAAAGCACTTTGCATACCAGCGCGGCGACCATTAGCAAAGGTTTGTGCCATCAAAAATGCATTTGATGGCCCAGGTGCTACTGCCATTAAAAAACTAGCCAATAAAAAAGAAGCTAAAAAGTCAGGGTTGATCATTGAGTGCTGTTAGTTGGATGCAAAGTATGGGCTTTTTTGCTCATTAAAATAAACCAAAGCGGAGCTAGTAATAATAAGTGAAAAGCAATTAGCCATGGTGTGCTTAGCCCTAAATACTGGGTCAATACTACCAATATGCTAGCGCCACTCATTTGCATTGCACCGAGTAGCGCAGAGGCTGTGCCTGCTTGTTTAGGAAAGCTAGATAGAGCCATACCTGCAGCCGACCCTAAACTTAAAGCAAAGCCTAATGCTGCAATTAAAATAGGTAACATAAGCGCAAATGCAGTTTCTATACCGCTAAGCGCGAGCATTAATAACCCTGAGAAAACCAGTATACTTACGCCTACACGCAAAGCGCGCTGGCTATTTCGTTTAATGTACGTTGGTAATATAAAACTTGCGACAATACTTATTACGGCATTTAACGTAAACCAAAAAGTAAAGTCGGCTACAGTGCCGCCTAAATGCGTAATAAGCCAGCCTGGAGCTAGCGTCACATAAACTAATATTGCCGACATTGAGACCATGCAAATTAGGCTATTAAACAAAAATACCGGTGTTTTAATAATCGGTGTAAAGCGACGTAAATCTAAAATATGACCCTGGTAATGGCTATCAGCAGGACGAGTTTCTCTAAAAAAGAATAGGGTAACAATAAGACCCAAAATGGCAAACGCGGTTAAAAATAAAAAGTTCATACGCCAGCCAAATTGAACGGTAAGCCATGCCCCTAAAATAGGCGCCATTGCCGGAATAAAGCACACAATCCCGTTAAGGTAAGTGATCATTTGTCCGCTTCGTTCGCTCCCATATTTGTCACGCACTATCGCAAATGCAACAACAAATGTGGCACAAGCGCCAAAACCTTGAAGCGCACGTGCAATCATCAATATTTCAAAAGAAGGTGAGTAATAGGCAAGTAATGCTGAGCCTGCATATAAACTTATACCCACTATAGCCACTGGTTTTCGGCCAAATTTATCAGCCAAAGGCCCCGCAATTAACTGGCCTAAACCCACTGTTAGCATAAAAATAGCAACGGTTTGCTGTACTTGTTGTTCTGTTACTGCAAATTGTTCTGCAATAGTTGGAAAAGCGGGTAAGTAAATATCGATTGCCATAGGGCAAAATATAACGAGTAACGCTAAGATAAGTAATAAAGTCATATTTGGTTTAGCGGGCTGTGTTTGCATTGAGTCTCCTTTTGCCGAGTATTTTAGGTGGGCACTCGTAAAAAAGAAAGGGCTTATGGCCCCTGCATAGGTTGTCGTTCTCATTATTTGATTAGATTAAGCTAAAAAGGCAGTATAAATGCGCTTTTTAAAACTGGTCTGATGTGTTAATTTGAAAAAATTAACTGTTGATGGAAAAAATAATAATGAGTAATAAATCTGCACTTGTAAAAACATGGCATAAATTTAAGCGCCTACCTTTTGGGAATTGGCTTTTTACTAAAGCTGTTTGTTTTAAAGCGCCATACTTTGGCTCGATGAAGCCTTACGTACTTGACCTTCGAGAAGGGCATTGTAGCGCAGTGGTTAAAAATCGTCGTAGCGTTCATAACCATATTGGAACTATTCATGCTATTGCGCAGTGTAACTTAGCGGAGTTGTGTGCGGGCGTAATGGTTGATGCAACAGTGCCAGTTAAAACCCATCGTTGGATCCCAAAAGGGATGACTGTTTGCTACTTAGCAAAAGTAGATACTGATGTGACTGCAATTGCGGAAATTGATTTACCACATAAGTGGATTGATAAAGAAGATTTAGTAATACCGGTTAAGCTTTATAATACCCGCAATGAACTTGTTTTCACTGCAGATATTACCATGTACATTACTGAAAAAAGGTAGCTTACGTTAAGCTGATTCTACTTAGTTTTTATCAGCGGCTTGTTTATTTACAAACGATAAGTCGCTGCCATCTTCCTTCAACAATGCTTTAACTTCTTTTGCGGGTTTAAGCTCTTTCGAAATTAGTTCAGGCTCTTCTTTTTCAAAGCGTTGCTTTAAACTGCCTTCAATTACTGCACCTGCATCAATACTCAATGTATCGTGAAACACATCGCCATGAACATGAGCGCCACTTTGTACTTTTACTTCACTGGCATTAATTGAGCCAATAACTTTGCCTTTAACAATGACGCTTTTAGCTTCAACAATACCTTCAACAACACCCGTTGATCCAATAACTAAATGTTGTACTTTTATGTCGCCATCAATTTGGCCATCAAGCTGCACTTCGCCTTGGCTAACTAAAGTGCCGGTAAGGCGTACGTCTTGTGAAATAATAGACGGTGTGTGATTTACTCTTTTTAGATTAGAGCTCACTGTTTTTTGTTTTTTTCTACCAAACACGAGAAAGCGCCTTTGTTATTTTTAGAGGGTTGACTTGTTTACCGTTAAGTAATACTTCGTAGTGTAAATGAGTGCCTGTGCTTCTGCCTGTGCTGCCCATTAAACCAATTATGTCGTGTTTAGTGATCAGCTGACCTTTTTTCACTTTAATTTTATTTAAGTGTCCAAACCGTGTCACTAAGCCATTTTTATGTTCAAGCTCGATAAAGTTACCATAACCACCATTACGACCTGCACGAAGCACTACAGCGTCTGCTGGGGCAAATATTTCGGTTTTATGCCAACCAGCTAAATCAATTCCTTTATGAAAGGCATGATTGCTATTCATTGGATCTTTTCGGAGGCCGAAGTTGCTCGAAATATAATATTTAGCTTTAGCTAAAGGTAGGGTATTTGGTAGCTCAGTTAAAAAGTTTTCTAAATTATTTAATATTAATAACTTATCAACGATGGCTAAAAAGTGACTTGGTATTTTTGTTTCGTTAAAAGTATCAAGTGGTCCACCTTGTGCGGTTGTTTGGGCGCTTAATATTAAATGTTGCTCAAGCGCTGATTCAATTCCTGCGCCTTTGACCATAGCTAAAATGGCTTGGTGACGTTCACTAATTTGGTTATCTAAATAGGTAAAGCTTTGCTCATAATGATTATTTAAGTTGGCCACTCTTGTTGCGAATGTAATTGGAGCGATTAACTGCGCTTGTTTACCTTTTTGATTTTCATCGACTAATGGCTCATGAAACTCATTGCCATTTTCATTGATTGGTACGTCAAGTTCTGTATCAAGCTTAATGACATCTTTGCTAATTGAAGCGGGAAGGGATTCTATCATGCTTTGCAGTAGTGCCTGCTTTTGCTCAAGTATCGCAAGTTGTTCTAGCTGCGTTGCTTGAAGAGCTTGCTGTTCACTGACTTTTTGTTGCCAAAGTGTTTGCTCGTTTATTTGACTTTGTTCTATGTCAGAAATTTTATTTGTTTGTGTGTAAACACGAAAGCTAGAAATACTCAGCCAAGTGAAAGTGACTAAAATAAGCAATGCTACAAGAAGTTGAAACCAAGGTGCTAAAACAACGTGCTTAACTTCGCCATTTTGACGAATAAGTAGCTGTCGGGCTGGGAAAAATTTATGATAAAAAGACTTTATAAATACTGACATGGCATATAAACACTGGCTATTAACCGAATTAAGATAGCAATTTGAGTTAAAAAAGCTAGAAAAAAATTGTAACTGTTCAAAAATTAATAAAAAAGGGCTGCTTTTCACAAGCGGCCCTTTTGTATTTAATTTATGGAAATGTATTACTTTGTAGGTAGTACAGTGCTCTCTACTGAGCCAAAACCTATACGTACATAACCTTCTTTTTCACACCAGCCACGCATAATAACGTTATCGCCATCTTCTAAAAAGCTACGTTGTTCGCCATTGCTTAACGTAATTTTTTCTTTACCGCCACGAGATAGTTCAAGTAAAGAACCCGCTTCTTCGTGCGTTGGACCAGACTGAGTGCCCGAACCTAACATGTCACCTGGCATAAAGTTACAGCCATTTACTGTGTGGTGAGTAACCATTTGTGCCACAGTCCAGTAAGAGTGCTTAAAGCTAGATGTTGATACACGCGTTGGGTTATGGCCTTCGCTACGCATTTTTTGCGTTTGAATTTTAACATCCATTTGAATATCAAAAGCACCTTGGTCGCGATTCGCTTTTGATTCTAAATAGTCCATAGGCTGCGGATCGTTTTCATCACGCGTCCAGCTTGTTCTATAAGGCGCTAGCGCTTCGGTTGTAACAATCCAAGGCGATACAGTTGAAGCAAAGTTTTTAGCTAAAAATGGACCAAGCGGTTGGTATTCCCACGCTTGCAAGTCACGTGCTGACCAATCGTTAAATACACAAAAGCCAAATACGTGGTTTTCAGCATTTTCAATCGCGATTGCATCGCCCAGTGCATTGCCTTTACCTAAGTAAATACCCAGCTCTAGTTCGTAATCAAGGCGCTTACAAGGACCGAATGATGGCACTTCTGCATCAGGCGCTTTAGTTTGGCCTTTAGGGCGATGAAATGTTTGACCTGATACGTCAATAGATGAAGAACGACCATGATAACCAATAGGTACCCATTTATAGTTAGGTAGTAATGGGTTATCAGGGCGAAACAAACTACCCACAGCAGTAGCATGATAAATAGAAGTGTAAAAGTCGGTGTAATCACCGATGCGACAAGGTAGTGAAAACTCTATATCAGATTGTGCAACAAGTGTATTGCTAAGTGCTTGTTGGTGCTCAGAGCCTGCTCGTAGTGCTTTTGAAAGCGCTAAACGAAGTGCTGACCAATACTGCTCCCCTAAACCCATAAATGTATTTAGGGTTGCTTCACTTGCTGCATCAGCGGCTGTTTTTGCGTCACCTTTTAAAACGTCTAATTTGCTCAGTTTTGCTAAATCAATTACTTGGTCGCCAATTGCAACACCACCACGAAAGGCCTCATCAGACCCTTTACGACGAAACTCTGCAAACGGTAAGTTTTGAATAGGGAAGTCACAATTATCAACATTAGCTGACTCTACCCAGCTGGTTAAATTAATATCATGGGTTTCGTTAATTAGGCTCATTACATTTCCTTTGGATTTTACTGTATGGCGACAAGGTATAGTTTATTTAATCATACTTGTACTCAGCGCAATACTTTTTAAATATTAAAACGACAAAAAGCAGCGAAGTTCGCTGCTTTTAATTTACTCAAATATTTTATAAAACGCCGCGACGCTCTTGGTCGCGTTCGATTGATTCAAATAATGCTTGGAAGTTACCTTCACCAAAGCCACCATCATCAACACGTTGGATCATTTCTATAAAGATTGGACCGAATAAGTTTTTAGAGAAAATTTGTAATAAGTAGCAATTTTCACTTTGGCTATCTACGAGTATCTGATGCTGACGAATTTTTTCTTTATCTTCTGCAACCCAAGGTACACGGTCAAAAATAGTATCGTAGTACTCTGGAATAATATCCAAAGTAGCAATTGTTGATTTATCAAGCTTATCAAGAGAGCTTACTAAATCATCTGTTAAAAATGCTAAATGTTGAACGCCTGGGCCGTTGTACTCACCAAGGTATTCGTCAATTTGGTTATTATCGTTTCCTTTACCTTCATTAATTGGAATAGAGAAGGTGCCACAAGGGGACTTAAGTGCATACGAAATAAGCGCTGTTTTTTGACCTTTAATGTCAAAGTAGCGTACTTCTGTAAAACCAAATACGTCTTTATAAAAGTTAGCCCATTTTTCCATGGTGCCTTTATAAACGTTATTAGTTAAATGATCGATTCGGATAAAGCCTTTATCTTCTACAACATTTTGCGTTTCTAAATCTTCAAAATCACTTTCGTAAATAGTGCCTTTGTCGCCAAAATTTTCAATAAAGTAAATTAGGCTGTCGCCAATGCCATAAATTGCCGGGTAAGGCATGTTTTTATGTGTTGAATCAGTGGCTGGTTTTGCACCACGCTCTACTGCAGTTTCAAATGCTTTTTGCGCATTCTCAACACGCCAACCCATTGAACAAATAGCAGGACCATGGCTTTTAGCAAATTCGGCAGAAAAACCTTCACGCTCGTTATTCAGTAAAAAATGAATATCGTTTTGGTTGTAATAAACAATGTCTTTACCTTTGAATTTTTTAAGCTTAGAGAAGCCAAAATCAGTAAATACTTTATCCATATAATCAGCATCAGGTGTTGCGTATTCGGTAAATTCAATACCGACTAAACCTAAATAGTTATTTACTTCACTCATTATTATTACTCCCGCAATTAAGCACTGCGATTATGTGTTGTTGTCATATTGCAGTAGATAATCAACCAGATTTTTGATTTGGGGAAGAGGGGAGCACTATTTAGTAAATGTGGTACGTGTAAATTTAATAGGACGGTTATTATAAAGTTACGTGTTTGTAATACAGTTAAGTGAAATGAAAAAATATACCATAGGATTGAATGGTGAGTTTTTATTTTTAGCTTGTTGTTTTTAAATGATAAAAAGGGGATTTAACCTGCGTTAAACCTCCTTTTGTAATGAACAAGTTAAAGCCTATTTGTATTTAATTGTTTACACTTTGAGAGCCGTTGCCAAAAAACTTGTTTCGCTGCTCTATCCATAAGTTAGTTTTTATTGCTGGAGCTGCTTGATAATGGCGTCCAATGGTTTGATTTAACACACGCATCGGTTGCTCAAAGGTCAATTTTTTTTGCGCAGCGCCCATACTTTTAATTTCGCCACGGGTCATAGCACGACCAGCATAAAGTAATGCATTTAAATAACCAGGGACTGTTTCGTAGTTATTGTCAGTAAATAAGAGCGCTGCTTTGTTGAGAGCCCAGCGTCGGTCTATTTCCCCAAATTCTTTTACACCCACTAGTTCACCATCAATATATACTTCATATACGCCATTTATTGGTGCTGTGTAAAACACAAACGCTACACGATGCCATGTTTCTGGTTTAGTATCGCCAAAATACCCACTTTTAAACGTCGCTTCACCATAACCGCCACTGGGATCAATAAATATATCTGCATCATCGTCTAAATAATTTACTGTTTCAGTTTGCATTATTGCACGATAAGAATCGCTATCTTCTGATGGCCAATATAAATCCATTATTAGAGTGTAATCAGATACCATACCGTCACTTGCAAAGTCACCATTTGCTGGTGTGTTTAATTCAATTTTAAAACCCTCTGTAGGTGAGTGATCAGTAAAAGCCATTACACCAGAAGGGCCATCAGTTAAATCCGCAATATTAAGAGCAGTGGTTGTCTCATAACGGGTGTCTTCTGGGCCCCAACCGTCATTTTCTGGGTCAAAGTAGTTTAAAACCGATGGACCAAAGTCTGGGGCCAGTGGGTTTGTTGGATCGTCAAAGTTCCAAATTGTTATATTAGCCACATCTTGGCAAGCATTAAGTTGTGTGTCTGTATCAAGGTGAAGACATTGAGTTGTTCTAAAGCGCGCGTATAGATCAAGTAGCCACCATGCTTCGGCAATTGGTTTTACATCGTTAAAAGTAACACTACTAAAAAATAAATCAGGGTTAAGTGCTGCGCCCTTAAATAAAGCGACATTGTAATTTGTCGTTACTTGAATATCTTCTGGTTTGAGCACAAACCAATCGGGCTGACTGGCAATCATTGTATTTAAATCAGTGCCCGTAACAGTTACTTGATACAGTGAATTAAATCCTGGAGTATTTGATGGTTGTCTTTCAACATAAAATGCTTTGTGAAAATCTTCTTGTGTAACGGTACCTGGCGTCCATCTTTTTTGCACAAGCTCAGGATTGAGCAGTGCTGCATTAATTGAGATTGAATGTTTAGTTGCAAGTGCAGTAATACCCGCAACTTCAAAGTCACTTGGATAGTTTTCTGAAATAGCAATTTCGGTATCAGCATCGGGTGCGTAACGTCCCATTATTTCATCGATAGCTAGCTTAGTTTCTTTGTCAGGCTCTATAGATGTTCGTGTATCTACATGTTGATAGTCGTAGCGACTTAGTGCTTTATTAGCAGTATTAAATACTAAATTTAAATCGGTGACACCGCGTGCATAAAAATCTGGTTGAATGATTAAAGCGTTATTATCAAGCTCTATAAAATCCTCACCACCATGAGTATGCCCGCCAAGTACTAAATCTATACCGGGTACATTGGTTGCTATCTCAACATCAGTTCCTTTGCCTAAGTGGCTTAGCATAATCATGTAGTCAACTTCATCGCTGTATTGGCTTACAATACTTTGTGCGATTTGTTGCCATTTCCAACTCATTTTAAATTGTTTTATAAAGTCAGGAATAGGGTCATCTTCAATTGGTTCGTCAAGCTCATCCCATGGTACTGACGTCATCCCAAACACACCTAATGTTATGCAACCAACCTGTACCTTAGCAAAGTCGACACCACCAAAATTCTGACTATTTCCCCCCTCAAAGCGGGTATTACTGGCAAGTACAATAGCATTATCGTCTTGTGAAAATTCAAGTAGCTTTTCAGGACCCCACGCATAGTCATGGTTCCCTAAAACACGTAAATCAAAAGCCATTAGCTTTACGGTTTCATCAGAGGCTAACCCTTGTGATATTTGCTCTGCTACAGTTCCTTTTTCGTAATCATCGCCACCATCGGTAAATAATGTATGCGGTGATTCGCTTAGCGCTTTTTTATAATAAGCTTTAATGCGACTAAAATATTGTTCTTGATACCCAAAGCGAGCATGCATGTCGGCAACATGAACAAATCGTATAGATTGCTCTGTTGCATTAGCATCACATGTAGGGCCAACATCAGAAAACGCGATAGTACGTTGCATTTCTATAGCATAGCTACCTAGTTGGTTTACTTGTGCACTAACAAAGCCTTGCGATACCGTTGAATTAGTAATATTTAACCAAGAATCTCCGCTTAAACGAGCAATAGTTAATTGGCCGCCTAATACATAGTCGTCAGGTATTTTTATAGTGACAGTCATTGGGCTAGAAAGTTGAAGTGTATCTGGGGTAAGCGTATGTATATCTGAAATGATATTTTTTGCTTGATTACTCTCATCTAGGACTAATTTTTCGTAGGTTATTTCAGTATCACTAGCCACTATTTGTCCTGGGGCGTTTATAGTAAAGTTACCTTCATCTAATGACGTTTGTAAGCCATTAACATTGGTAATAATTAACCCACTAGGCTCGGGC
This sequence comes from Pseudoalteromonas sp. SWYJZ19, assembly GCF_015864375.1. Classification (NCBI taxonomy): domain Bacteria; kingdom Pseudomonadati; phylum Pseudomonadota; class Gammaproteobacteria; order Alteromonadales; family Pseudoalteromonadaceae; genus Pseudoalteromonas; species Pseudoalteromonas sp. SWYJZ19. The sequence continues at coordinate 200,735 of NZ_JADYXI010000005.1, read as the reverse complement.
TCTATAGGATCATTTGGATTTACTGTGACTTCATCACCGCCACCACAGGCAGATAAAAAAATAAGGAGAAATACTATTAGAGTGGCACGTGATAACGTTAATAAATGCATATACTGCTGTCCCTGAGTCTATTCAATAATCAATCAGGGCATAATATCAGTTAACGAGAGTGGGGCAAAGTTGAATAAAAAAATTCCCCCATAGACGCTATGGAGGAATGTTTAGGCTATGTTGTTATATTTAAAATAGACAACAATTAAGAGGCTTTCTCTTCTAACCCTTGTTTTTCCCATACTTTAGCTTTAAAAGTCATTAGTACTAAAACAACACCAACACCAATGCTAAATAATGCAATTTGTAAATATAAGTTAGGAATTTCATCAACATTATTCGGATCGAAATTACCAGCAAGTAAACCTGCAATAATATTACCGATTGAGTAAGTTAATACAAATACACCCATCATTTGACCTGTGTAACGTTTAGGCGATAACTTACTTACAGCACTTAATGCTACAGGACTTAAACAAAGCTCACCCACAGTATGTAAAAAGTACGTAGTAACAAGCCAGTAAGGCGCTACTTTTAAGCCTTCAGCTGCGTAATGAGCCGCCATAAACATAACTAAAAAGCCTGATGCCATGATAATTAAACCAATAGCACACTTAACGCTGTAGCTAGGTGACACTAAGCTTTTAGATAAGTTAATCCAAAGAGCTGCAAAAAATGGCGATAAAGCAATAATAAACAGTGAATTTAATGATTGAAACCACGTTGTAGGGATTTCAAAAGTACCAATAAGACGATCAGTATAATCGCGAGCAAATAAGTTTAATGATGAACCTGCTTGTTCAAAGCCAGACCAAAAACAGGCAGATGCAATACAAACTAAAAATAGTGCCCACATTCTTTGTTTTTCAGCATCTGTTAATTTACCTGTAAAGTAAATAACACCAAAATAAACAAAAAAGATAATCGTGAATACAACAGCAACATAGCCTGCAACCACTGTTGGGTTGATTACAATTGCGCCGGTCATTGCAGCCGTAGTAACTGCAGCTGCAGCAATTATAAATACAGCAATACCACCCCAGGCGCGTGAAGTGCCTTTTGGACCTAATGGATTAGCTGGTAAAGCGCTGTGCTCAGGTAAATTATTAAGTGAGCGTTTATACTGCACCAAACCAATAGCCATACCAACAGCTGCTGCACCAAACGCCCAGTGCCAACCTACGTTTTCCATAAAGTAACCACAAACGTAGTAACCAATTAAAGAACCTAAGTTAATACCCATGTAGTAAATAGCATAACCGCCATCACGACGCTCATCAGCATCACTGTATAGTTGGCCGACCATTGCGCTGATATTTGGTTTTAGCAAACCAGTACCTGTTGCTACAAATATTAAGCCAATGAAGAAAGAATAATCATGTGGAATAGCCAAAATAATATGGCCAATCATAATAATTATGCCGCCATACCAAACCGCTTTTTGACCACCGAATAACCTATCGGCAAGCCAGCCACCTGGTAAACCTAAAAAGTATACCGCACCTGTATATAGGCCATAGATTGCAGCAGCTGAAGCAACAGTAAAGGCTAGGCCTTCTTCTTGTAAGCTTGCTGTCATGAATAGTACGAGCATAGCTCGCATACCGTAATAACTCATTCGTTCCCACATTTCAGTGAAGAACAATGTTGAAAGTCCTTTAGGGTGGCCAAACCAGCCACTATCTGGAGCTGAACTCATATTTACTTCCTAACTTTAAGTATTGTTATGATGGCCTTATAATTTTTTGCTTTAGCTATTTTAGAATTTGTAACCACTAAAATGCTCGACCATCAGTATATTATTTGTAGCTAAGATAATGATTTGCTATATGGCAGTAACACCACAAGGTAAGAGACACACCCTTATCCTAGTTACAATTGCGCTCAAGTATACATATACCTTAGTGCTAGGGGAAGTATTCGCGGTATATCACCTTATGCCAAGTTAAAACTCAGCATAAGGAACAATAGGAGTACCCGGGAACTCAAGTGTTCCGTACACAGGATTAAAGTAATAACGTATATAAAGCTGACCAAAATTTGGTTCGTAAAAGTCAGAGCGATCAATAGCTAAGTAACCACCAAAGAACCAATTAGGCGTTATTCTATACTCAAAACTACCTTCAAGATTATATGAAACACCAGAACTTGTTTCACCTTCAAATACAGGATCAACACCTGTTATTGACTCTCTATCATATGCAGCTATTTGCAAATCGCCATCGTTAGGGAAAAAGTCAATAGACTGAGTTTTTGTTTGCGAATAAGAAACACCGGTTTTTAATCGATAAACAAAATCATCGCCCCAACGCGCGTCATAAGTGAGTGGCACAGATAAGCCTACATAGTTTTGTGGACTGTAATAACCACCATGGCCCCATGTTTCTTCACTTAAATTATACTTGTATGCCCAGTGTAATAAGCTCGCGCCTACGGTAAATTCACGCTCTTGATTGCTAATTACACGGTAATAAGTACCGCCCATCATACGGTAGCGTTGGTTGTCTTTTACATTTTGACCTTTATAAAGAGTAAAGTCGGCGCTTGACCAAAAACCCCATTTGCCGCCTAAGTCATGCGATACATTAGCAGTTAGGCCTGTAGAGCGAACACCACCCCAAACTTCACCTGTATTTACATCTTTAAGACCTGCATAAGAAAGTACTGAGCTTGTAACTGGGCGTTTTTCGAGCTCTAGGCTGTATCCAAAGTCGCCAAAACTGTCTGCGTAATTTACACCCCATACAATGTCTTCAATTAAAAAGCCAAGTGGAGTCGTTCCTACATCAATACGCCAGTTTTCATTTTGCCAACCAATACCTACATCTACACCACTTTCTTGTGGTGTTACTTCATCAATTGAACAAGTAAAAATACACAGTGCACCTTGTCCATAGCGGCTGCCAGCAAATTGCTCATCAAAGCGCGTTGTTTGTGCGCTAATAGTTGTAGGGTCTACTTTAATAAACCCTTGGCCTTGCCAAAGTGGAAAATAAGCTTCAATCGGGACTAAGCCCGCACCAAGTGTTGCTTCGCTTTCAGTACTTGTTTGTCCACTAAAGTTAACACCAATGGCAATGTAGGCTTGGTTTTTGTTTTGCTCGTTTACTAGCTCTCGTTTAGCACCGTTTACATACCATTCATCGTTTTCATTTATTTTTAAAAGCGCTCCGTAAAGCTCTTTTTCATTTAATGTACGATTAGGGGATAGGGTTTGTGCATACCAAGATTGTGCTTGTTCTGTTTCATTAAACTTACTGGCTACTTGAGCACCTAAATAACGTAGTTCTTGATCGTTGGGTGACTTTTCAACAAGTTGCTTAGCTAAGTAAAGTGCATCGCCTGAGTAATTAAACTCATTAAGAGATGACATGATTTGGCGTTGTAAATAACCTTCTTGCGACGTGGTTTGCGTTATCGCTTTTTGCGTTACTTCTTTTGCTTGAAAGTCGTCCCCAAGTTTTATGTATGCATTAGCAATAGCGAGTAGTGCTTGAGGCTCTATGGTTTTTTTGTTTTGTACTTTTTGTTGATACAAAATAACAGCCGCTTCGCGCTGTTCAAGTGCTAAGTTTGCATTAATAAGGGCAGTAGTTGTTGCTGGAGTATTTTTATATTTTTGATCCAGCTGGTTAAGCTTAGCGATTAAATCACTACCATTGTAATACTGAGTAATATAGCTATTTTGTAGCTGTACATATTGAGTTGTTTCATTTTCAGTGGCGCTCTCTGGTAGTACGTAATTTTCAAACCATTGCTTCGTTTTATTCTCATCGCCCTGATCTAGAAGCCATTCACCATAAAGTGTATGCCAATAAGCAGAAAGCGAAGGCTCAGCTTTCAGTGCTTTGTTTATAAGTTTTATAGCGTGTTTTTTTTCGTCGATTCTATACCAGCTTCGTGATAATTCCGCCTGCATAGCAGGTGTTAAGCTCTGTGCTTCTAAGTTACTTAAATGATAAATCGCAGTGGCTTTATCTTTAGCGTCAAGGTGGCGCTCACTTTGTGTTAAAGATTCATTAAGTTGCAGCTGTTGTTCAAGCGCAATAATATCTTTATCTCTGGATTTAAATGGAATGTACTGCAAGGTTTTAAGAGCACCTTGATAGTCATCAAGAGAGCGTAAAAAGAGCGCGTGGCTATAACGAATCTGAGGATTTAGCGGAAACTGCCACAGCACATTATTAAATAAAGCGCGGGCCTCTTCTGTCAGCCCTTTTTGTTGATATATAAAGGCTAAATCGTAGTATAACCAAGGCTGCTCTGGCGCTAGTTCAATAGCGTCTTTTAATACTTTTTCAGCTTGCTCTAAATCTCCTGACTGCGTAAACGCATTTGCTTTTGCACGGTACTGACTGCTTAAAGAGATAGAATAAGATTCTTTAATTATTTTTTTTTGATTAAATGATAGGCCGTTATAAAAAGAGGTTAGGGCTTGCTCATTTTGTTCTAATTCAGCTATTTCAAGTAGGCCTATTAAAGCGCTGCTATTAAGTGGATCACTTTTTAAAACAATTTGATAAGTAAGAGCTGCTTGTGAATATTGTCCTTGAGCAAATTGTAATAAACCTCTGTTATATACTACGGTATTAGTTTCTTGTCCTAAGGTAGCTGCTAAATCGAGCTTAAGCTTAGCCGTTTTAAACTCTTTATTATTAATAGCATTTTTAGCTTCGCGTATATAAAGCCAAAGCTTAGCTGTTTTTGCAAGCTCTTGTAGTGTTTCACGCTCAGCGAACTCAGTTGTGTACTTTTGTGCACGAGTAAAATATTGATACGACTTTTGGTTTTCACCAAGGCGTAAATAGAGTGTGCCAAGGCTTCGCATTATAGCGCCGTCTTGCGGGCGGCCTCTTAAAGCTTTTAAAAGTAGAGGTTCTGCGGCGGCAAGTTTATTTTTCTCAAGTAATCTATCGCCCCTAACCCAAAGCTGATAGGCAGGATCAGCAAGCAGTGTTTGGCGTTTTTTATAATCTTTTAGAAAATCTTGATATTGTAACTCACCTTTACTACTAAAAGGATAAAGAGTGAAATAACGCTGATACTGCTTAACTGTATCATTCGTTAAAGGCATTTCCGACAAAGCCCCAAGCCAAATGTATTCAACTTCATTTATAAAAGTAGGGCCAGCGCCATATTTACTTAAAATATCAATAGCTTTCTTATCTGTAAGATTACGCCTAAGTAAGTGGCGTGCATAAGCAACTTCTACCTGCGCAATACTTGGATAGTTTTGAGCTAATTTATCATAGCCTTTCTTAACACTTTCCCATTGGTCGCTGTCTTGTCCGTACCAGCTTAAATGCTCAAGTTCGTAATCTAATGTAGGGTAAACGTTTTTAAAAATTTGATTATAGATTTCGCGAGCTTGTTCATAACGACCGGCACGAGCGAGTAATCTAGCTTGTTGAATTGAAGATTTGTCTTTGCCTTCAGTACGAGAAAGTACTTTTAGCTTTTCAACGCACGGAGCCTGTTTGGTAAGCCCATTATCTATTTTACTTAGTAATTGGTTAGCTTTCGCTGATTCGCCATTAGCAAAATCATAACGCGCTACCGCGCACTGTGTTTCTATGCGGGCAGGTGCAATAGCAACTAACTTTCGTAAGCTATCTTCAACTAGTTTATTATTTTGCTGTGCTTCACCAATACCTATTTGGCTTAGTAACCAATCAACAGATTGCGTATCAATATCGTTGACTGTGTTAGCGCTTAATCCAGAGCTAAGCGCTAATGTGCAAGCTAGGGCAAACCTTAACGGCATTCAGTGCTCCATACCGGTTGTAGCGTCCCATCTGCTGTAATTGAAAAACGTTTATTTAAAGCACTTGCACCAAACAAGTTAAGTACGCTGTCGTAGTAACGAGTCTGGGTAAATGATTTATCAACCATTAGCTTTTGCTGAATTGCCATAACTGTAGAGTTATCGTTATTAGTCGCTAGTAAAGGTAATAGAGCTGAGTTAAAGCCTAGCGGGCCTCTTTTTTCAGATTTTCCTGACTTAGCAAAAGTATTTAAAGGCACGTAACCACGTTTATTAATTGTTTCTATAAAAGGATTAAATTGCGCTAATAGCTCTTTTTTATAAGGTGCGTTGTCTGCCATCATACTTGCCCATAAATAAACTCTAATAGCGTTGTAGCTTCCTAAATCGCTTGTTTTTTTATCGTAGTAAAAACCGTTATTTGCATCATACATTACCCAGTCAGGGCTAACACCTTGCTTTGCTGTATCTAAAATTAGCTTTGCTGAGCCTTCGTGCAATTGATGCCAAGGGGAGTGTGGGTAGAGCTTTTTAAACTGCTGGTAAATAAATAATGGTGAGTAGCTCGGGTTTAACTTAAAACGTTCATTATCAAATTCAAAACCGGTAGGAGCAGGTAGTAATGATAAGCCTAGGCCCGAAATATAGGCTGTTTCTTCACGCATTATTCGCTGTGCAAGTACGGCTGCTAATATGCTGTAGCGGCGGTCATCCCAAAGAATAGCAGCTTGCGATAAGCTATACGCTATCCATAGGTCAGAATCAGACGCTGGATTTGAATCTAAAATACCACCAATATTTTGATTGTTAACACCCCATTGCCATGCCGGTAAACGAGTGCTTAAATCACCCTCAGATAAATGCTCTTGGGTCCAATCCAGGACTAGGTCAAACATTGCTTTGTCATTTGCTACGACAGCAAAAAATAAGGCATAAGATTGGCCTTCAGAGGTTGTGATTTTTTGCTCACTCCCCAAATCAATAACGCGACCATCTTGGCTTATAAAGTTACTTTTAAACGTTTGCCATGCATCCCATGGTTGGCATTGCTCTATTTGTGCATTGGCATTAAAGGTAAATAATGCAATCACGGTAAAAAATACATTAATGAGTGACTTCATTACTTATCTCCTTCAGCTAAGCGCTTGTATGTTAATGCTTGTAATAATCGCCATATAATAAATGAGATCAGCAGTAGTGTTAAAATAGACAATAGTGCCAGTACAAATGGGTGATCCGATAAATGGAACCAAATTAGGGTATGCACAGGAATGTGACCAACAAAATATTGTTCATCAGTTTTAATTGTCTTAATGCCTTGAGAATTTATGACCGCAGCACTGCCTTTAATTTGCGCAAGAGCTTCTGAACTCATTAACGCATCATCTAGTAGAGTAAAGGCTTTTTGTGATGTTGCACTAAGCGATACAATTGAACGCTCTGAATCAAACGGTGATTGAAAGCCAGTAATAACGGCCATATCACCACTACTTTTTATACTTACTTGGACTTTATCTGTTGTCTGCTCATCGTAAGCACCGTTGTATATGGCTTGTTTTATAGCGCGCTGATTATTATCAAGCAGGATATTAGTTTGCGCATCTTCATCTAAGTTATTAGCAATGCTATTAGGTTTTGCGATTACTAAGATGTCTTTATCATCTAAGTTGGCATCTTCATTTAAATGAGCAACACTTATTCTATGAGCTGGGTAGCCTGTAATAGCACCAAAGTGGCCTGTTAAATTAAACAATACAGATAGTGCTTTAGGTGATGGAACTTCATCTATCAATACTAAAGTTTGTTGTAAGTCTGCGTATTTTGTAAATGGGAATCCGCTGTTTGCAAATACATTTAAATCAGGTAAAGCCATGTAATGATCAAACCCACTTACATCAATGTTAGAGTTTCCATCAATTACTCCGTATTCGCCACCAGGTGGAGCAATGGCACATTCGCCTTTTTTAAGTACTGCAAATCTAAAGTCAAAATTTAACTCATTTCGGCTGGCAAGATTAATACCGTCTAATGAAAAGTCTTCAGCGCTTTGCGTTGTGTCTGTATTAGCAATTAAAGGAAGCAACGTTTTAGCGGTAGTTAACGATGTGTCTTTTTTATCAAGTAAAAAACCACTTATAAATTCTTGGTTTATTAGCATGTTTAAACGTGAATTTAATGTTTCGCTCTCTGGCGTATTACGGTATTGCAAAGTAATAGGAATACCTTTTTCACGCCAAGTAAATAAATCAGGTGCAAAACGAACATTTAATTTTATAGGGCCGTTGTTAAGACCCTCAGCTTGTAACTGAGTTGGGTAGTCAATAAGCTCGTCAAAGTGCACGGGACGATCGTTTCTTAGCCATCTCGGCGCATCATAAGCTTTACGCAGTGGGAGTTTGTTAATAGCCTCGATGCTTGCACTTCGGCCAGTCATAATTTTATGACCAAATACAAGACCAGTGACCGCTGTTTTTAAGTCTTTTTCGTCACGCCCCAAAATTAACAGCATTTTATTGTATCTGTGAATAGGGCTTGAAATTAGCTCGACGGTTGGCTTTTCAACATCTGGATAATCTTTTAAAAAATCAGGTTTTGAGTCATTAGTAATAAACACCACACTGTGCTGCTCTGGTGCTTTATTTAAAACTACTGGAAAGTTAGCGCCACGCCAGTCAGCTTGTGCGCCAAACCAACTAGATAAAGTGGCTGCAGCTTCTATTGCTTGTGTATTAGGTGTGCTTGCAAATACAAAAGGTAAGTTTAATTTGTTGTAATCTTTAGCATCAAAAAATGGTTCTGGTAAATATTCAAGGCGGCTATCAATTGCTAACTGTTTTTGATCAAGCGTGATATGGCTTGATTTGTTTATTTCAGTCCAAATTGAGCGGCTAAAGTAATCTTGGCATCGTAAGTCGTAGTAGCCAACTAGTTCAAAGCGAATTTGGTTGTAGTCTTGAATGTATTTAGCATTTAGGTCTAGGCTATGACTTACCGTATTTTTTACAATACTTAATTGCTCATTAATAGGTAAAACAGTAACTAAGTTATCGTTAAAATAAACTTTTAAATGCGATACATTAGCCAGCAATGAAGGTGAGTTGGTGTACGAAAAGTTAAGCTTTAGATTAGTGCTTAATTTATCAATTCTATTTGTGAAATCGACTCGAGAATTATTATTCACGCCGTCGAGTTTATAGTCGTTAAACCCTAACTTTTCAAAGCTAAGACGTAAACTAGAAACCTGAGCGCTCTCAGGGTAGCCATTTACAAACATAGTTTTGTCGTGCATAGGCTCGATAGCGAGCACTTGATATGCGCTACTAATAAGCAACAATGTTAGAAATGTATTAAGTAACTTTTTAATCATAATTATTATGCACTATCGGTTTTTTTGGAGTAAATGAATTTATGTAAATGACGGTATTAGTCATAAACTTAATTATTGGTTGTAACGCTCTTGGAGCATGAAATAGTAAATTACTAAAGCCCCGTAAACTTGTTTTTTGCACTTCTTTAAAGCTATACGATGGACGGTCATGTCTAAAGTTATTTTGCCAATCTAGCCATGCATCTGCTCTTGAAAAAGTACATTGTATAAAAGCTCTTTGTTTTTCTAGCGATAAATCTTTAAGTGTAAGGCCAATTTGTTTTTTACGGGTATTACATACATAAGTTGTAAACGAAAATTGCTTGTTACCGCGACTCATTAATAATTCAATTTTATCGTTAACGCGGCATAAATGTGCGTGTTCAGTCTCTATACCTACACCGTTATCTGAATAATCCGTTATTTTTACTTTTAAAGTATGACCATTTGCTAAACGAACGCCGGCAGGGAAGTTTGCTTTGATACGATGCGAGTGCCTAACTTGGCGTGCTTCGGCAGCAACCGCAACCGCAGCGCCTAAAATAATAATATTATAAAAAGCCCAACCCATACTTATTATCAGTACGCCAATCTGGCTTGAGTCACCTAAAAACAGACGTAATATACCGACTATTATGCCTAGTAAATTAATAAGTAAGAGAATTAAATACGGTTTAGAAATACCCCAGTCGTAATGCTCTTCATCATTTAAACCGCCTTTTTCGGTTACGTTAAATTTACCCTTATTAGGATTAAATAAAGCAACGGTTGTTGGTTTTAATATGTACCAAGCAAGTACTGATTCATATACCTCACCCCAGAAGGAGTAACGGTATTTACCTTGAATGCGTGAGTTAGTTGCTTTTATTTGAATTAGTGTCGGTACCACATAGATAAAAATAGCGATAAAAGGGGCATAAATTATGTAGGCATTAAAATATATCAACGCTAAAGGAGCGGTTAAAAATACAATACGAGGAATACCCGATAGGAAATGCAGCATTGCATTTATATAACATAATCGTTGAGGAATACTTAAACCTTTACCCATTAACGGATTATCAAGTCTAAATATTTGCGCCATACCACGCGCCCAGCGGATACGTTGACCTATATGCGCTGATAAACTGTCGGTAGCAAGGCCTGCGGCTTGTGGAATGTTTATATAAGCTGTTTTATAACCAGCGCGTTGCATACGAAGAGCCGTATGTGCATCCTCAGTTACTGTTTCAAACGCAAAGCCGCCAATATCATCAAGTGCTGCTCGTTTTAATACGGCGCAAGAACCACAAAAGAAGGTTGCATCCCACATGTCGTTACCGTCTTGAATAAGTCCATAAAACAGCATGTTTTCGTTAGGAATTTGGCTGTGGTTATTAAGGTTTCGCTCAAATGGATCGGCTGAGAAAAAGTGATGCGGTGTTTGCACTAAACACACTTTACTGTCTTTTAAAAACTGCCCCATTGTCATTTGTAAAAATGAGCGAGCAGGAACGTGGTCACAGTCAAAAATTGCGATATATTCGCCATCGGTATAGCGCATAGCGCTATTCATATTACCGGCTTTAGCATGATTGTTATCCGAACGCGCTAAATAACCCACTCCAATTTCGGCTGCAAAATCTTTAAACTCTGAGCGCTTACCATCATCTAATATGTAAACATTTAGTTTATCGGCTGGCCAATCGATACTTAAAGCCGCGAGCGTAGTGGGCCTTACAACGCTTAACGGCTCGTTATAAGTTGGAATATATACATCAACTGTTGGCCACAAGTCAGTGTCTTTAGGCAAAGGAACTGGTTTTCGTTCAAGTGGATTAATTGTTTGAAAAAAACCTAAAATAAGCACAAGCCAGGCATACGTTTCAGCAAGTAATAAGCCCCCACCTAGCGCAAGTGCAAGCGGGTCATCCCAGTTTAAAGTTTCAGTGTAACGCCACCATAAATAACGAGAAGACGTAGTTACTGACAAGGTGATCATGACAATGGTTGCCATTTGGCCTTTTACTCGCTTAAGTGCATACGCAACTAATAAAATAAAACTTATAAAAACGGCTTGAGCTTCCAAGCTAAAAGGAATTGTAATGAATATTGCTAATAAAAATAAAATAAACGCGAGGATGACGTATTTAACTAATTTATTTTGCCATACACGTGCATCAGCCATCGCTTTAAAAGCACTCTTTTTAGGACCTTTTTTGTTTTTTGATAGTAGGCGCTTTAATAGTTTACCTAACTTTAAATCAAACCAACGTAATTGCCTTAAAAGGTAACTAACGCCATCATAAAAATAATTAACCGCATCTTCTTTTACAGAACTCGGTTTAAGCTGGTTTTTAAAAAATACTAAAAAAATACTTTGGATAACAAAGCGTAATATATTTGAGTAAATATAGGTTCGATAAGGCAACCTTAAATGAGGGTAGTAGTCATAAAGGGTAAACTCAAAGCTGATTTTATGCTGTTTAATGTTTATAAATAGCGAGCTTAAAAGTGTAATAAAAGGCATTAAGAAAGCTTCAATTACATTTACTTTATGTTGATTAAAGTAGCTGTGAAACTTAAATAATATGTACCGAACTAACTTATCAGTAAATAAAATGCTCAGCAGCAAGTATAAAGTACAGTGGATAGGGCGCTGATAAAATAATGTAATACTCATTTTATAAGGCTACTTTACTAACTAGCCAACCAGCTAGCGTTTCAAAGTCATCATTTGCGACACTATATGGCGCGCAGTTAAGCGCTACATTTCTGTATGCGGTTGACTCTTTAATAACTTCGTCACTGTTAATAAAAAAAGGAGCCATAAGCGGAAGCGTTGATTGCCATAGAGAAAACAAGTCAAATTCTAGCGTAGATGCAGAGTTATATCGGTTAACTAAAAAGTAATGCTTCCAGTCGGTATCTGAATTTTTGAGTGTTTGTAGGCGCCTATAAATTAAGCTGTGACAAATAGCATCACAATTTACCAGTTCAATAACAATATCTTTTTTTTCTAACGGATAATGAGAAATATTAATATGTGAAGGGCAGTCAAAAAGCACCCAAGCTTCGTCACTATAATTTAGGTTTTTGCATTTATCGACCATTTTAGTGATGCTATTGGTGCTCGTGTCATCACTATCACCAAATGGTAAAAATACAATGCCATCGTTATCTTGGTGAAAATGCGCAATTGCATCTTCAAAGCTTGCTTCATTACTCCAGCCTTTGGTGTATTTCCATGGCAAACCAAAATGTAAACCTAAGTCACTTTTTGCATCTAGATCGATTGCAATAACATCAACGTCAGATTTTTTTAGTACGCACGCTAGGTTTGCAACCACAGAGGTACTGCCTAAACCGCCTTTGACACCTTTAATGAAAACTCTTTGCAACTGATGTTTTACCTATTGTTAATTGAACTAGCTTACATGTTTAGTTCGTTGTTTATTTCTTTAAGTAATGCGTACTTATTAATTGTATTATTATTTTGCTGCTTGTTTACAATTTCTATGTAGTCATCACTTTTACCACCAAAACGCAGTGCAAGGTTTTCTATGTCGCTTGATGTTAACGTTTGTGAGTTTTTAGATGTTAAGTTGTTCATCTTTACCTTAACAGTTACGTTAATTATTTTGATTAAATGTGGACAATATTTGGCTATTATATATAGAATAACGGTTAAAACTAGTAAAAAAGTATTTTTTATAGGGCGTTTTAAATGCATAACTTTAACATAACGGGATTAGAGCCTGCTGCAAAAGAGTTAAAATGGGCTTCAAGTTACGCTGTTTTAGCCCCTTTAGACAATTTTTCAATCGAATTGGCGTTACATTCAATTAACCAAAGCTTGGCTAATGATATATATATAGTTTCCCAAGAGATTGAGTCATTTTTTGATTCTTCTTTTTCTGCACCGTTAAACTATGCTTATAAACATAATCGAGTTCACCCTTTTTCGTTGGCCCCACAAACACAGCATTATTCAATTGAGAAAATTAATTCAGCTATTATAAAAGAAATCAGTGCTTATAAACGTCTAAACACGGCACTTGTTTTTGTTCACTTTAGTACAACACAGCTAAACAGTGCTAGCGAAAAAAGCTTAGAGCTGATGATGAAAGAGTATAGAGATTTCACTCAAAAGACGGGTGCTACATTATTACTCTTAATATCTGGACCTGATATTGCTAATTATCGTTTTTTAGTTAGACGATTAAACAATGTATTTGATGGACTAGTTTTTGTTGATAACGATGCTGCGGTGCGAGTACTTGAATATGACTACTGGCGTCATAGTACCGGTGTTATCGCTGGTGAACATTATCAGTTATTGCTAAGTAAAAACCAGTTTGTTGTTCAAAAGGGAATAATAAGCGAGAGTAAAACTGCTAAAAGTTCAGATTTTTCTGATGAAGATGATGTATGGCTAGTGCAAGGTGCGGTGCCCGAAGGTACTAAACTACCGATGCACTATAAAAGTGTGAAAGATAATAATGACTTATTTAATAAAGGCCCAAAGGTAGAGGCAGCTACATTAATTTTTGCAGTAACGCGTTATACCGATTTAGCGTTATTAGGTAAGCAGTGTTTTGAGCTTAGAAAAAACTGTGGACGCTGGTTAAAACTTGTTATTCAAAATGTAGACGGTGTAATTCGTCATCAAGATGAATGCTTATTTTTAACCTTGGGTGTAAACCTTATTTTATATAGTTTTTCAGAGCCTTCTCGGTTGCTCTCACAAGTTCAATCTATTCAAGGTTTTCAGTTTTCAAGACCTTTACCTCCCTCTGTTGAAGATGTGTTAAAATACACTGAAAATACCTTTTCAAAGGGGTATTTACCTTTCATTGAGTTTACAAAACAAGTAGAAATTCATAGTGACTCAGCCGTTAATCTAGGTGTGAGTGGTGTGCTAGTGAAGCTTGAACTACTGCCAAGAATAGACCCTATTCACCCTTTGCATTTATTTCATATTAAGCGCGAAGGTGATGTATTTAGTATTGCAGATAATACAGTTTATTTATATCTGCATGCTTGTAGAGAGAATGACGTTGATAATGCAATTAAGCATTTGTTTAAATTAAAAACAAGCGATTTTTTTGTACAGCAAAATGTAATTTCTGATCACTTTTACATTCAACAAGAATGTAAACAATTAAGGCGTTTTTATAAAGGTAAGAGTGTTGTAGATTTCTCGCAAAAACTTGCCGAGAATGATAGCTATAAATTTGCACCTGATATAGCAAACAGCGTTACTGAAAATATTAACACACCTGAATTTTCTAGCAAAAGCCGCCCAGATGCTAAGCCTTTTATAATGAAATTAAGAGATAACTTATGAGTATGAATCAGCTTTTAATTACCGTGTTTCTTGCAATGGTGCTTGGCGCGGTGCTTTGTATGCTAGGCAAATACATTTTATCTCAAATAACAAAATATTATTATAAGCTTACTTTTAAACATGAAGTACTAGAGCCTTATACACCAAATACAGTAAAAAAGGATAAGAAGTGAAATTATCAGGTTTAGGGGTTTGGAACCTTTATTTTTTAGTTAAGTTTGCTCTGTTTTATTATGGTGCAATTGATTTTAACGTATTAACTAATGCGGCTTTTGCTGCGTTGCTTGCGATTAAATTTAAACAGCCATTAATAGAGAAGGCAAAACATATAGTAGGTGCTGTGTTTGCTGTGGTATTACTTTACCAAGACTCATGGTTGCCACCAATAAACAGGTTGACTAAACAAGCGGGTAACGTTCAAGATTTTAGTTTTGGTTATTTTATTGAGTTATTAACCCGTGTTATTAACATTGATATGTTATTGGCTTTGTTCGTAATTAGTGTGTGTTTTTGGTATACATCGCAATGGATACGCTTTACAACAGTCACTATCGTCGGGCTGTTAGTTGTAGGATGGCAAGGGGGTAACTCTCAATCACAATTCGTTAATAATGTGGCTAACCCTGAGCCGGTTACACAGAGTCAAAGTAATCCTCAAACACAAGTGATCACTCAGGCAGCACAATCTCCTGATCAAAAATTAGCTGATTTTTATCAACAACAAAGCTTATTAATGAGTCACTTTCCAAGCCAAGTAAATGGTGAACTGTTTGATGTAATTATTTTGAACATATGCTCAATGGCTGTTGCTGATTTAAATGCTATTGGTGTAAGTGTTACTGATATGTATAAAGACTTTGATGTGGTGTTTTCAGACTTTAACTCGGCTACATCATACAGCGGACCAGCTGCGGTAAGGCTACTGCGCGCTAGTTGTGGCCAAACTAGTCAAACGGCATTATTTAAAGAGGCACCTGAACAATGTTACTTGTTTAAAAACCTAGAAAAACTAGGTTATCAAAATAATGTTGTGATGAATCACGACGGACATTTTGATGAGTTTAAAGGTTTAATAAATAAGTACGGTGGCCTAGATAGCACGCCATTTAATATCGATTCAATGCCAGTGGCGCTTCGAGGTTTTGATAATAGCCCTATTTACTCAGATGAAGCTGTGCTGGATGGTTGGTTAGAGCAAGCTGATGATTGTAAGCCGTGTGCGATGTACTACAACACCACAAGTTTACATGACGGTAATCAGCTAGAGAATCAACCAAGGGTGAATAGTAAAGAGACATACCCAATCAGACATAAAAACTTGTTTGCTGATATTAACCAATTTGTAAAAAAATTAGAAAAGCGTGGTCGCAACGTTATGTTAATGATAGTGCCTGAACACGGCGCTAACTTAAAAGGTGATAAAGTACAATTTGCAGGGTTACGCGAAATCCCTAGTCCTGCGATTGTGTCTGTACCTGTAGCGATTAAATTTATAGGCCCAGACGTACAAAACTACTCGCAAATTGTGGTTGATGATTCAACAAGTTACTTTGCGCTTTCAGAGCTGGTAAGTAAGACGCTGCAAACTGATGTGTTTGGTGGGAATAATAGTGTTGCTAATTTACTTGAAAACCTACCTAAAGCACCTAAAGTTGCTGAAAATGAAGGCACAATAATGATGTATGTTAACCAAAGACCATTCATACAATTAGATGGTGGTGATTGGTCAGCTTACCCACAAGGTAAGTAGTCTCATAATAAGATTTAATAAACAGCACTGGTATAGTTAAATATAGATATCAGTGCTGTTTTTCTTCGTTTAATTACATCCCACCCTTTGGCTCTAAAAGCTATTTTGTCCAAAAATGTTTACAATAAACTACCTTCTCAAAGCGACTTAGCGTATTATTCGGCTAATATAGTTTTTCCTTCTTTGAGGATGTATGCGTCTAGATATTCACTGTGCTGATCGAATTGGTATTGCTCAAGAAATCCTTAATATATTAGTTAACTACAGCGTTGATTTGAAAGGAATTGAAGTCGATTCTGTAAATTGTCGTATGTACGTTAGTTTTCCCGAAATTGAATTTGAACAATTCCAAAAAATTATGCCATCGATACGTTTAATCGACGGCGTACATGATGTGCGTACCACTGCATTTTTACCATCTGAGCGTGAACACAACGAATTAAATACTTTACTACGTGCATTGCCTGATGGGGTTATCTCTATTGATGCTAAAGGCTGGGTGCGTTTATGTAACGATGCAGCATGTAAAGACTTACAGCTAATTGAAAAAGACGTGATTGGTGCAAATATTAATAACCTGCTTAAAGGCTTTAACTTTACACGCTGGTTAGAAGGTAAAGAAGTACTCGGACAAACTACTCGCGTTGAAGTTGCTGGTGAGGATTTTATTGCAGACATTTTGCCAATTGCAGTGCCTCAAGGTAGTGAAGGTGATGTGCTTGCTGGTGCGGTTATTAACATTAAATCGCAAAGTCGGTTAGGGCAGCAAGTCAGTGCATTTAGACGTTACGGGCAAGAAAGCTTCGCTACTATTCATAACTTTAGTACGGCAATGCGCCGAGTTGTGCGCGAAGCACGCAAAATGGCGCAACTAGAAGCCCCTATTTTGATTACTGGTGAAACAGGAACAGGTAAAGAGTTATTAGCTAGAGCGTGCCATTACGCATCTAATCGTTCTGTTAAACCTTTTATTGCACTGTCGTGTGCTTCACTTCCTGATGATGTTGCTGAGTCTGAGTTATTTGGTTATGCCGGGTACGAAGAAAATGCAGCGCCAAAGCGCGGTGTATTAGAGCAAGCCGATGGTGGAACTGTATTTTTAGATGAAGTTGGCGAAATGTCGACTCAACTACAAACTAAGTTACTGCGTTTTTTACAAGATGGTACGTTTAGAAAAGTAGGCGATGAGAACGAAGTTAAAGTAAATGTACGTATTGTTGCCGCTACTCAAAAAGACTTACCTGCAATGGTACAAGAAGGGGTTTTTAGAGAAGACTTATATTACCGTATAAACGTGCTTACTTTAGAAATAGCGCCACTAAGAGATAGAAAAGCAGATGTAGGACCACTTGCAGAGCATTTTATTCAAAAATATGCGCAACAAAATGGTCATGCAATTCCTGTTTTATCACAAGAGTGTTTGAGCTTTTTACAAGAGTATCCGTGGCCAGGAAATGTTCGTCAGCTGGAAAATGCAATTTACCGCGCAGTGTCGTTACTAGATGATAGCGAGCTTCGCGTAGAGCATTTACAGTTACCAACTTTTACCCATGATTTAGGGTATTTAGAGTCTGATTTTGAAGGCTCACTAGATCAAGCTGTTAAACGTTTTGAAGCGACTTTACTTCGCAAACTCTACCCAGCTTATCCAAGCTCACGTCAGTTAGCTAAGCGATTGGGCCTAAGTCACACCGCGGTAGCTAATAAGTTACGTGATTACGGTATTAACCGAAAAACAGTAAAAGTGTAATTGGCCTAAATAAATTAAAATATGGGGACTAATTTTTAGTGCCCATATTTTTTGTTACCCCGTCAATTGCAATCGTCTCGATACCTTCTTCGTTAAAGTTCATTACAATGCTGGCGTTATTACGAGTGAAAAAATAGCTACGGCCATTAAGTTCAATAACATAATCGCCTTTTACGGGGTCGCTAAATTGCTGCTTTTTTAAAGTGATCTTATGTCCGCCAATTTGCCATTCAAACTCTTCAATAAATCCATTATTAAATTCTTGCACCCATATTTGGCTGTCATCTTTTGAAAGCGTTATAGCTACCGAGTAAGAGCTAGGGATCTGCTCCATATTGTAACTTTTAGAGCCAATAGTGAATTTTTCAGCTTTTTGCTGCCATTCAAAACCAAATTTAAATTCTTTAACTACACCAGTAGGGTAAGTAACAGAGCCTTTACCCGGTAATGAAAAATCGGCAAAAGCATTATAACTAGGCACTAATAGAGTTAGCGCAGTAATAATTTTTAGTTTTGACTTCATGAGTTATCTTTTTATTGTAATAGTGATTTAAGATTAAAGTAGAATATTCGTCTTCGTAAGGGGCTATGCTACACTCGAATAAATTTAACTGGTAAGACCTTTTTTGTGAACCTATATATTCGACTTTTATTATTGTTTTTTAAAATTAAACGTAACAAGCAATATCAAAATTTACTTGATACGGTAGATATTGATTACAAAGCTCTACCTACTGATTGTGACATTAATTTACATTTAACAAACTCACGTTACCTCGCGATGATGGATTTATCTCGAACTTGGATGACTGAGCGCGTTGGCTTGCTTAAACAAATAATGAAGCGTCGCTGGTTTCCGATTGTTAACGCAACTGCTATTACTTATATTCGTGATATTAAGCCTATGCAGCGATATACAATAAGTACTAAGTTAGTTGGATGGGATCATAAATACTTTTATATTGAGCAAAAGTTTCACTCAGAACGAGGCTTACATGCTATTGCTTATGTACGCGGTGTATTTAAAAGTAAAAAAGGTATTATAAGTATTGAAGAAATGCTTGAAGTGGCTGGTTTTGATGGCCAAACACCTATATTGCCAAGTGAAGTTATGCACTGGAAAGAAATGCTAGAGCAGAAAAAGTTAAGTAACCTGCCCTAATCTCTACAAATGAAAAAAAGGCCTTTCGGCCTTTTAACACACATTGTAATTGGGTAACTACGTACTACTTTATATATGCTTTAAAAGCTGTATCTAACACCGAACATAGCAACAACGGGGTCAAGCTCAACAGTTGATGTAAGTGCTTTTGCACCATTAGCATAAACAGTGGCATCGGTATCAATATCCATAATTGATACCATGGCGTGTAGACCCCAGTTTGCATCAATTTTATAGTTAGCACCTACCTGAGCCATAAAGCCAAACGAATCATCTAATTTTACTTCTACATCGTCTGTTCCTAGCGTCGCTTTAAGTGCTTGAGAAGGTTGCTCATCAAAAAATGCAGTGTAGTTTATGCCTACGCCTATAAAAGGTCTTAGCGCATAACTTGTGTCTAAAAAGTGGTATTGCGCAACTAAAGAAGGAGGAAGCTGTTTTATATCTGCAATTTTGTTGCCTGCTAAGCCGCCTGCGCCATTCACATCGTGTGAAAAAGGTGTTGCTGCTATTAGTTCTAACACCCATTGATCGTTAAATGCATAATCTACAGTGATACCTAGTTGAGTATCTGAATCACCTTTAAGGCCCAGCGTAGATGCTTCATTAATTGCTGAGCTACTATTATCAGGGTTTACGTTAATAGCGCCAACATTTACGCTAAAGTTAGCGTGTGCAGCTGGAGATAGTGCTAATAAAGAGGTTAATAATGCGATGCTAATTTGAGTTTTCATGTTGTTCTCCAAGAACTACTGTTTGATTGGCGCTATTATTACCGAGCAATAAAAATGAAAACCTGTTCTAGATCAAAGTTTAAAAAACATTTTAACCTTGTGGAGTGCTTTATTGATTTAGATTAAATTTAGCGTCGTTCTGCTTTTGAAAAGATTGACATATTTATTTCATCAACAGTCATATGAATGTATTAAGGCTGACATCGCTTAGTCATAAACTCACGTTTTAATAAAGGCACATTAAATAATAAAGTGTGTTTAACATGTTTTTAGAAGCATTCGAAAAAAAATCAAAAACAACGGATATTCAAAAAGAAGTTGTAGAGCACTTACAAACACTAATTCGCTTTGAATCAGTAACCCCTAACCAAGCGGGTGCAATTGATTGGCTTGCAGATAAATTGGTGGATTTAGGTTTAAGTTGCGAGCAATTTACTATAAATGGTGTAACCAATTTAATTGCCTGCATAAAATTCAAAGATGGCCCATGTGTTGCCTTTTCAGGGCACATTGATGTAGTACCAGCAACAAGTAGCGGTTGGTTAAGTCCTCCTTTTGAAGGGCGAGTGCGCAATAATGCAATATACGGTAGAGGGGCGGCCGATATGAAAGGGGGTGTTGCCGCCATGCTTAGCGCCACAAAAAAGTTAATTAATAGTAAATCCGCTAAAGCAGGGACACTTTACTGGCTTATCACGTCAGATGAAGAGGGAGAGGCTGAATTTGGTTCTCAAGAAATAGTTAATAAGCTTGCCAAGCAAGGTGTTGTATTAGATGGCTGTATTGTCGGGGAGCCATCAAGTGTGGCACAAGTTGGCGATACGGTTAAGAATGGCCGTCGTGGTGCGCTTTCAGCT
This sequence comes from Pseudoalteromonas sp. SWYJZ19, assembly GCF_015864375.1. Taxonomy (NCBI): domain Bacteria; kingdom Pseudomonadati; phylum Pseudomonadota; class Gammaproteobacteria; order Alteromonadales; family Pseudoalteromonadaceae; genus Pseudoalteromonas; species Pseudoalteromonas sp. SWYJZ19. Next base: position 179,971 of record NZ_JADYXI010000005.1, on the reverse strand, counting down.
CGGATTTTAGTTACTGGTAAGGCAGGTCATGTAGCTTATCCTCAAAACACACTCAATGCTGCTCATATTGCTGCAAAAATAGTAAATAGCTTGAGTGATCAGATCTGGTTACTCGATGTGGCTAGCTCAAAAACCACACTACAAGTGACTGGAATTAACATAAATAATGTGGTCGATAATTTAGTGCCAAGTCATTGTGAGATTACATTTAATGTACGTTATAGCCACGGTTACAGTAGTGCAGCAGTTAAAACGCAATTAATGAATACCCTAAACAAGTTTGCTGAGCATTTTACAATTGAGTGGGAACGCCCATGCGAGCCTTATTATACAAGCCATAATACGGGTTGGAGTTTACTTACTCATATTGAGCAGGCTATTTACAAAAACACTTCAAGTTACCCATTACTAAGTACAAATGGAGGGACATCAGATGGACGATTTTTTGCCAGCCCCCATACTCAAGTTATTGAATGTGGTGTGCGAAACAATACGATTCATCAAGCTAATGAACACGTATCTATTAGTGATTTACTTAAAATTGAAGCTATTTATACAACTTTACTAGAGCAGATATTTATAAATAATTAAATATAAATCGAGTACTTTATAAATATAAAGCACTCTCTTATTATTGGTTATTCTAAATAACGTTTGGCTTTGTTTTCTTTTACATTTTTAAGATCGACCAATACCAATCCATCAATACAATTATTAAAATCGGGATCAATACTAAAGCTTAAAAATTGCACGCCACCTGGTTTACAAAGTTCAGTGTATTGTTTAAATAAAGTAGGGACTTGAGCCCCCATATTAGCTAACACATGCTTTAACTCTACAAAATCTTCTTTTACGTCATTGCCGCAAAAAAGAGTATTGCACTGGGTTAGCTGTTGCTCAGTTAATTTAAATTCATTATTAGGCGTAGCTAATTCAATACCACTTTTATAGTAATGCTGATAGTAATAAACGAGCATGGCTTTTGCTTGCTCGGGTAGAGCATTTGATACACTTACAGCACCAAACAAGTATCTGTACTGTGGATAGCTTTTTATAAAAGCGCCAATGCCATACCACAAATAGTCGAGGCTCTTACGTCCCCAATATTTAGGCTGTACAAAGCTTCTACCAAGCTCAATTCCTTGTTTTAGATAGGGCGTCATAGCGTCGGTATAAGAAAATAAGCTATCAGTATACAAACCTTCGCGGCCATATTTTTGTATTATCTGTTGTGCACAGGCTAATCGATAAGCACCTACCAGCTCTAGCTGCATTGGGTCCCACAGTACAAGGTGTTGGTAATCCATATCGTATTTATCTATATCACGACGCTTACCACTACCTTCACCGACTGCTCTAAATGCTATTTCTCTCAGGCGCCCTAACTCTCTAAAAATAGGTGAGCTACCAGTATATTGGTATAGATGAATATGCATACCGTCTTGCGTTTTACCAAGTAGTTGGCATTGCTCAATTGCTCTTTTTAGCTCTTTTCTGCACTCGGGAACAGCGATAGGTGTTTGTGTTTTTAGCGGCAGTGCTTTTTTTGTTGTAAGCCTATAAAGCTGTTTACGGATGAGGTTTACAACTTCTTTATCTTTAAGATTTTCTATTAAGTAAGATTCAGGAGGGATAGAGGCGCCAATCTCAAACTCTAAAGATTTTTGGCGCTGCTTAAACATTTCGGCCACTAATAGTAAACTTGCTAAAGGTTTATAAATCATTGATGTGCCATAAAAAAGTGGACTGTTTTTGGCTTTAATATAAATAGGTAAAATAGGGCAGTTAGCTTTTTTTGCCATACGTAAAAAGCCACTATTCCATTTGCAGTCTTTAATACCTGTTGGCCCTAATCGCGATACTTCTCCTGCCGGAAATATAAGTAATGCGCCTTCATCCTTTAAATGGTTTTGTATATTACTAAGCTCTTGTTTCTTACTCATGCCTGATAAGTTATCTACGGGGAGTAAAAGTGAGTGCATTGGAGTAACCGACATCAACATGCGGTTTGCCACTACTTTTAAATCCTGTCTTACAGTTGAAAGTACTTTAATCAGTGCTAAAGCATCTAATGAACCAATAGGGTGGTTAGCAACGATAACAAGTTTACCCTCATTAGGAATATGTTCTATCTGCTTAGGTTTATAGCGCGTATCAAAATTGAGTTCATCGAGCACTTGTTCAACAAATTCTAATCCTTGTAGGTGAGGGTAGGCATCACCAAAAGCAACAAACTCTTGTTCATGTAATAAGTAGCCTAGGCCTTTTTTTACTAAACCTTTTACTTTTGGAGAGTTCTCTAGTTGTGGTAAGTTTGCAGCAATTACTTTATCAACACTTATCATATTAACCTCATATTCCGTTTGGGCTATTCGCCATACATGTAAGATTAAAAAAAGGGTGTGACAGTTACTTTGCAGTAGTGTGACTTTTTAAAGTGCTAACTTATAAACTGTGTATTGTTAGGAGAATTTATGTCGGTATTGGTTGCTATAACTGGGCGTGACAACACAAAACTAATAACGAAGTTACAAGAGCGATTACCAAATACGCTGATAGAGCAATGGCCTGATTGCAAAAACGCACATGATGTGGATTTTGTACTTGCGTGGAAAGCGCCAGAATCTATGTGGCCACAGCTACCTAACTTAAAGGCTGTGTCGTCATTTGGTGCTGGCGTAGACAGTATCGATTTAACATTACTCGACGAAAGTGTTGAAGTAGTACGTATTGTTGACATGCAACTAGCTGAAGATATGGCGGAATATGTACTGACACATGTGTTAGCTCAAAAGTTACGTTTAAAAGAGTATTACATTAAACAAACACAGCAAACATGGAAGCCAAAGCGGGCGCATAGTAATAAACATGTCGGCATACTTGGGTTTGGTGAATTAGGTAAAGCATGCGCGCAAAAGCTTATAAATAATGGCTTTAAGGTAAGTGCCTGGGCGCAAAGTAATAAAAACGCGACTAATGTCGAAATTTTTTATGGCGAGGAAGGCCTCAATAGTATGCTTTCTGATGTTGACTACCTTGTATGTCTATTACCCCTTACGCAAGCAACGACAGGCATTATTAATCACTCAATGCTCGCAAAGCTACCTAAACATGCTGTTGTTATTAATGTGGCACGCGGTGCTCATGTTGTTCAGCAAGACTTACTAAGTGCATTAAATAACGATAGCTTACGCGCAGCTACACTCGACGTATTTGATCAAGAACCTTTAGCGTCGAATCACCCTTACTGGGGAAACCCCAAAATAACGCTTACACCACATTGCGCGGCGATTTCTGATTTAAATAGTGTTATAGAGCAAATAGCCGATAATATTGAATGCTTGAATAAGGGGTTAGTACTTAATAATCCAATAGATAGAACTAAAGGTTATTAGCTGATAGCTAATTAGTTTAAAAAACAGCTTGTTAACATTTGTAATTTTCATTAGTGTAAAAGGTATTCTCACTAATAAAAAATACAAAGAGGGTGTTATGAAATCGAGTCAAAGTGGCGTTAAATTAAGCCTAGTTATTATTTCAATTATTATACTTGGTGTTTCAGCTTGGTTTAATCAGGCTAATGCCGAGGATACTCCTTCTAAAATACAAACCCAAAGCGAGTTAACAATAGCGGACTAACCTACTTACTATGTATTCCTCTTTTTTCGTGTTTCTTCTCGTGACTCTTTTTAGCAGTATACAAGCATTATTTTCACAGTAGTGCTTGTGTGCCCCTGAAGCTCTAATTTTCATCTTGATTGAAAGTGCTTTTTAATATTTTTAAATTCTTAACAAAAAAAAGCCCAGTAATGCTGGGCTATTAAATATTCTAGGGAAAAGTTGTTAACTTTGGGTTACATTAAATTGCCCAAATGTATAAACTTTAAACAAGTAAAAAGTATTGATCAACACTAAACTCATATTTGAAATAACACTCGACGACATAAGATCTAAGCTAAATGATAAGAATAATAAACCACACGCACTAATGGCGGCAACGCGCAGCAGTGTTATCTGGTTAATAAAGAATGCACCTAAACCTAGTGCAAGTAGTGTAGTATTTAAAAGCCAATCTAGCTCGTTTAGCATGGTCGTTTCAATAGTTCAGTTGTTGAAAAAAGGAGCGCCATTATGTTGATCTTTTGCGCACCTTTCAACCAAGTAATTTTAAATTTTCAGATTAGTTTTTTTAATGCTAAAAGTAGCTACCGATTGCTGAAAATAAACCATTATCAGCAATTACTTGATACTTTTGGCAGCTCTGCGGTTTTTGTAAGTCACTGCATAAATAAAGGGACTCACGGCTAGAATCATAGGTGGGGTGTAGGTTTGAATCAATTAAAGTAGCCCCCTTGCCAAAGAATCCGGGCCAGTAAACACTCTCACTTACCATCCCTAATTTTTTATAGGTGAGTAAGGTAGGTTTTGGAAAAGCTAAAATTATTACAGCAACGACAGCGAGTGATATAAACAGTCCTTTTTTTTGCGTTGTTTTTTGGCTTATATCATTCTTTGCACTGGAATTTAACTCGCCAGGTGAAGGGCGCTGAGTAGAACGCTGAGGTTTTCTTTTTTGCGCTGTTTTTTTTCTTGCCGGTGCTTTACCTAGCAACGATTGTTTATTTGGGGTTTTAGACATAAAGCAAATCTGGCCTTTTTTCCGTAGGTCTCTATAATTAAATGAGTAAATTTATATACTAAGCTAATTATTATGATAACTTAAAGTTAGCTTATAGCCTACGAGGAATAAAGATGAATACGCAGCTATCAATTTTAATTGTAGATGACGTTAGCACAGTGCGTAGTTTTTTGAGCCAAACGCTCATGCACTTAGGGATAGATAACGTAAAGGAAGCATCTACTGCCTCACAATGTATTAGTGAGTGCCAAGCTGCAAATTATAATATCATTTTTTTAGACATTGAATTGCCAGACGGTGATGGTAAAGATTTGATTGCACAAATCAATGAATTAAGCCCAGAGACAAATGTGGTTATGGTATCTGCACATTCAGGTATTGAGAATGTTAAGGATGCAATTGATAAAGGCGCTAAAGGGTTTGTAGTAAAGCCATTTACACCTAAAAAAATAGCGGCAATGCTTAAGAAGTTTTATCCAGATTTAGAAAATGTCTAATAAAGTAAGTACATTTAAAATTTAAACAAAAAAAAACCGGCAAAAGCCGGTTTTTTATATTCTATCAAAAACAAATTATAGAGCTTTAATCTTAGCTGCTATACGGCTCTTATGACGAGCTGCTTTGTTTTTGTGAATTAGACCCTTAGTTGCGTAACGGTCTAGGATAGGTGTAGCAACAGAAAAAGCTTGCTGTGCAGCTTCTTTATCGCCCGCTTCAATAGCAACAATTACTTTTTTGAAGTAAGTGCGCATCATTGAACGACGGCTTGCGTTGTGCTGACGGTTTTTTTCGCTTGTGATAGCGCGTTTTTTTGCAGACTTGATGTTAGCCAAGGTTTGCTCCTAACAATCTTAAAATAAAGCTTAAATTAAAGGCCGTGGAATATGCCTGTTTCTATCATGGATGTCAATTTAAATTTAACAATCCAAGAAAAACTGCACCATATAACGAGCATCAATTTGCCGCTTTAGCAGTTAATACCGACATTGTAACAAAGCACAGACCCCCAGCCTAGTGCTTTAAAGCGATTTATAAAAAAGACTGTGGCATAATCGCTTATCTTGAGGATTTTTGAGTAGGTTTAAGGTGTCAAAAGGTTTATTTCGCTCCGGTATGATTGTTAGTTGTATGACTATGATATCGCGTATTTTAGGGCTCGTTCGAGATGCTGTTGTTGCCAATTTATTAGGCGCAAGTGCGGCGGCTGATGTTTTTTTATTTGCTAACCGTATTCCTAATTTTTTACGTCGTTTATTTGCAGAAGGTGCCTTCGCACAAGCATTTGTACCTGTGCTGAGTGAAATTAAAGAAAAGCAAGGCGACGACAAGGTCAGACTTTTTGTTGCACAAGCAGCAGGCACATTAGGAACCATTTTACTGATTGTCACTATTATAGGTGTTGTTGCTTCACCCGTTATTGCAGCATTGTTTGGCACCGGTTGGTTTATAGATTGGTGGCAGGGCGGACCCAATGCCGAAAAGTTTGAACTTGCAAGTTCATTACTTAAATTTACATTCCCTTATTTGTTTTTTGTAAGCTTAGTTGCGCTTAGTGGTGCGGTAATGAACGTGTATAACCGTTTTGCTGTTGCTGCATTTACACCTGTTTTACTCAATGTTTCTATCATTACATGTGCAATTTTTTTACATGATAAATTTAGTGTTGGGGCTTATTCACTCGCAATTGGCGTATTTATTGGTGGCGTTGTGCAGTTATTGTTTCAACTTCCATTTTTATACCGTGCAAAAATGTTGGCGCGTCCACGCTGGGCATGGCAAGACGAAAACGTAAAAAAAGTACGTAAACTTATGCTTCCTGCTTTGTTTGGTGTATCTATTAGCCAAATTAATTTGTTGCTTGATACCATGATTGCTTCATTACTGATGACAGGCTCGATTGCATGGCTTTATTATTCAGACCGTTTAATTGAATTTCCATTGGGCTTATTTGGTATTGGTATTGCGACAGTTATTTTACCGGCGCTCTCTAGGTTACATAGCAGTAAAAAAAGTAGTGACTTTCAGCATACCCTCGACTGGGGAGTGCGTTTTGTTATATTTTTAGGCCTGCCAGCAATGATAGGTCTAATGATCATCAGCCCGCTTATTATCACCGTATTGTTCGACCATGGTGCGTTTAAAGAAGACAGTGTTGATCATGTTAAAGCAGTAAGTTTAGGCGTAGTCGCATATTCAGTAGGGCTTGTAAGCTTTATGCTGATTAAAGTACTTGCTCCTGGCTTTTATGCTCGTCAAGACACTAAAACGCCGGTGCGTATTGGTATTATTACCTTGGTACTGAATATGGTATTTAATATTATGTTGGCTCCTTTCATTGGTTATTTAGGGTTAGCACTCGCTACTTCGCTATCGGCTAGTTGTAATGCATTTTTGCTGTATAGGCAGCTTAAAAAAGAAAATGTGTATCAGTTTTCATCAATGAGTATGCGCTTTACACTTAAATGTGTTGTTGCAAGTATGGTTATGGGAGCTGTTACATGGTTTGTGAGCAGTTACTATTACTGGGCTACATGGGCTTTTACACAGCAGGTAGTCTTATTAATAGCACTCGTGGCTTTGGCAGGTATTAGTTACTTTGCAATGCTATTTTTGATGGGCGTTAGACTAAATACGATAAAAAGTGTAGCAATTACTGAATCAAACTAAAAAAAAGATTATAATCGGCAACTCTGCGGCTTTAATTAATTTTTAGTCGTAATTAATAGCTCGCTAAACAAGGCATTAGGTGGCATGGAGTTAATTAGAGGTATACACAATATTCGCCCACACCACTTTGGTTGTGTGTTAACTATTGGTAATTTTGACGGTGTTCATTTAGGCCACGCAGAAGTACTAAAAGGCTTACTTACTGATGCTAAAGCGCATAGTTTGTCTAGCACTGTAATGCTATTTGAACCCCAGCCACAAGAATTTTTTGCTAAAAACAATGCCCCAGCACGGCTAACGCGCTTACGAGATAAGCTACGTTTGCTTAGTGATTTAGGTATTGAGCGAGTTATTTGCATTAGCTTTAATCAGCAATTTGCAAACATGCATGCTGAGCAATTTGTTAATGATATTTTGATTAAAAAGTTAGGTGTTAAAGCTCTCACTGTTGGCGATGATTTTAAGTTTGGAAAGCAGCGCCAAGGTAACTTTGACTTACTTGCTAGCATGGGCAAGCAAGCGGGCATGGACGTAAAAAGCACCGCGAGTTTTCGTCAATTAAATGCTAGAGTAAGCAGCACTTTAATACGAGATGCTTTAGCATCTGGCGACTTAGCAAGTGCTAAAATAATGCTTGGTCACGATTATGCTATTTCTGGGCGTGTTATACACGGCTGGAAAAGAGGACGTGAACTCGGTTTTAGAACGGCAAATATTGCCCTAAAACGCCAAGTATGTCCTGTCAACGGGGTGTTTGCAGTGCAAGCAACGATTGCAGGAAAACAGATTTTTGGAGTTGCAAATGTAGGCAATAAGCCGACATTTAATGGAACTCGTGCATTATTAGAAGTTCACCTTTTTGATTTTGCACAGGATATTTACGGACAATTTATGCATGTGGAGTTAATAAAAAAACTTCGCAATGAAAAAAAATTCGAGACATTAACACAATTAACGGCGCAAATAGCAACTGATGTTGCTGCCGCTAAGCAGTGTTTTGGTTTAAATCAGGTAGCCGATAGAGACGGAATGTAGGATAAATGAGCGACTATAAACATACTTTGAACTTACCGGAAACACCGTTTCCAATGCGTGGCAATTTGGCACAACGTGAACCAAAAATGCTTAAAGCATGGTATGAAGACGACCTGTACGGTCAAATTCGCAGCGCTAAGAAAGGTAAAAAGACCTTTATTTTGCATGACGGCCCTCCGTATGCAAATGGCGATATCCATTTAGGCCACTCAGTTAATAAAATATTAAAAGACATTATTGTTAAGTCTAAAACATTATCTGACTTTGATTCACCATTAGTCCCAGGTTGGGATTGTCATGGTTTACCAATTGAATTAATGGTTGAGAAAAAAGTAGGCAAGCCGGGCGTAAAAGTAACCGCGAGCGAGTTTCGTGAAAAATGCCGTGCATACGCTAAAAAACAAGTTGAAGGTCAAAAAGTTGATTTTAAACGTTTAGGCGTATTTGCAGATTGGGATAAGCCTTACTTAACAATGAACTTTGACTTTGAAGCGAATGCAATTCGTGTACTTGGTCGTATTATTGAAAAGGGTCATTTGCATAAAGGTGCTAAGCCTGTTCATTGGTGTACAGATTGTGGTTCTGCATTAGCAGAGGCTGAAGTTGAGTACCAAGACAAGCAATCACCAGCGATTGATGTACGTTTTACATTTGTTGATCAAGATGCTGTTGTTAGTGCATTTGATTTGGCTGATGGTCATAAAGGTGAAGGCAGTGTTGGTACTGTTATTTGGACAACAACACCGTGGACGCTTCCAGCAAACCGCGCAGTAGCTGTGCATGCCGATTTAGAATATGCATTGGTGCAGGTTGAAGATGAAGGCGTACAACAACGTCTAATTTTAGGCTCTGAGCTTGTTAAAGATGCAATGGACCGCTTTGGTTTTAATCACTTCCACGTATTAGGTTATGTAAAAGGTGCTGCACTTGAAAACTTACAAGTAGCCCATCCTTTTTATGATTTTAATGTACCCGTGATTGTTGCAGAACACGTAACGACTGACTCAGGTACCGGTGTTGTACATACAGCACCAGGGCATGGTCAAGAAGATTTCGTGGCTGGTTTAAATTACAACCTTGAAGTAGCTAACCCTGTTGGCGCTAATGGCGTTTATTTACCAGATACTGAACTTTTTGCAGGTCAGCATGTATTTAAAGCAAATGCGAGCGTAATTGAAGTATTAAAAGAGCACGGTGCATTAATGCATCATCATGCTATAACTCATAGTTACCCACATTGTTGGCGCCATAAAACACCGATTATTTTCCGTGCTACACCACAATGGTTTGTAAGTATGGATCAGGCTAACTTGCGTGAAGATTCTTTAAAAGAAATTAAAAACACGCAGTGGTTGCCAGAGTGGGGCGAAAGCCGTATTTCGAACATGGTTGAAAGCCGCCCAGATTGGTGTATATCTCGCCAACGTACTTGGGGTGTGCCAATTGCATTGTTTGCAGATAAAGATACCGGTGCACTTCATCCAAATACTCAAGAGCTAATTGAGCAAGCTGCACAGCTAGTTGAAAAGTCTGGTATTCAGGCATGGTACGATTTAGACCCTGCTACATTACTTGGTGAAGAAGATGCCAAGCAATACATGAAAGTACAAGATACGCTTGATGTATGGTTTGACTCAGGTGTTTCACATGCATGTGTTGTAGACGCACGTGAAGACCTAGTTGGTCCAGCTGATTTATACCTTGAAGGTTCTGATCAACACCGTGGTTGGTTTATGTCATCAATGATGACATCAGTGGCTATTAATGGTCATGCGCCATACCGCCAAGTATTGACTCATGGTTTTACCGTTGATGAAAACGGCCGCAAGATGTCTAAGTCGCTAGGCAATGTTATTTCTCCACAAAATGTGATGAATAAACTAGGTGCCGACATTCTACGTTTATGGGTTGCCTCTACCGATTACACGGCAGAAATGACTGTGTCGGATGAAATATTTAAGCGCTCTGCCGATCGCTACCGCCGTATTCGTAACACTAGCCGTTACTTACTAGCTAACCTAAATGGTTTTGATCCAAAAACTGATCAAGTTGCTGTTGATGATATGGTTGAGCTTGATAAGTGGATTGTTGGTCGTGCTGCTCAGTTGCAAGACGAAATTTTAGCCGCATACGATAGCTACCAAATGCTATTAGTAACGCAAAAGCTAATGAACTTCTGTACGGGTGAGCTTGGTTCGTTCTATTTAGACGTCATTAAAGATCGTCAGTACACAGCTAAAAGTGACAGCCATGCACGTCGTTCTTGTCAAACAGCGCTTTATCATATTGCAGAAGCAATGACGCGCTGGATGGCACCTATTATGAGCTTTACCGCACAAGAAATTTGGGAAGCTTTACCGGGTGAGCGTAGTAACTACGTATTTACATCTGTTTGGTATGATGGCTTACAAGCGCCAACAAATAGCCAATTTAGTAACGATGACTGGTTAGAAATTCTAACAGTACGCGACGAAGTAAACCGTTTATTAGAAGCTGCACGTAAAGAAGAAGTCATTGGTGCAACGCTTCAAGCAACAGTTAATTTATTTACGGGTAAAGAGCTTGCCGCTAAATTAAATGCGCTTGGTGATGAACTGCGTTTTGTATTATTAACATCGGCCGTAAATGTTTCTGAAGTTGATAGTCAGCCAGCTGATACACAAGCTACCGAAATTGAAGGTTTATTCATTAGTGTTGCTGCAACAGATGCTGCTAAATGTGAGCGTTGTTGGCATTACAGTGAAGATGTAGGTGTTAACCCTGCTCATCCTGAAATTTGTGGTCGTTGTGTAAGTAATGTTGACGGCGAAGGCGAAAAGCGTCAATTCGCTTAGGAGTTATTCTTAGTGAGCAAACTAGCCCAAAAAAGTGGTTTAGTGTGGCTTTGGTTGAGTCTATTACTATTAGTAATAGACTTTGCCAGTAAAACACTTGTTGTAGGGACTATGGCTTATCAAGAGTCGATAAACTTACTCCCTGTTTTTAGTATTACTTATGTGCATAACTATGGTGCTGCTTATAGCTTTTTAAGTGAAGCGGGTGGTTGGCAGCGTTGGTTTTTAAGTGCGATTGCCATTGCTATTAGTGCTTTACTTGTGTGGTGGCTAAAACGCTTACCTGCAACAAACAAAGTACTATGCGGTGCTTATGCACTGGTACTTGCAGGCGCTATTGGTAATTTATACGATCGTATTGCGTATGGTTATGTAATCGACTTTATTCACGTATTTTATAAAGACTCACATTTTCCTGTATTTAATATTGCTGATTGCGCTATTTGTATTGGCGCAGCATTATTGTTATTTGATGCCTTTACCGGCGAGAGTCCGAAGGAGCATAAAGCATGAGCCAAGCTGTAATTGGTGAAAACTCGCAAGTTATTTTCCATTTTTCTATTAAATTAGAAGATGGCTCTGCCGCTGATTCTACCAAGGTGCACAACAAACCTGCTAAATTAACAATGGGCGATGGCAGCTTAACGGCAAACTTCGAAAAGTGTTTATTAGGTTTAACTGCAGGCGAAAGTAAAACGTTTGAATTAGAACCTGAAGATGCGTTTGGTCAGCCAAATCCAGATAATATTTACTACGTTGACCGTAGTAAATTTGGCCCAGAAACACCAGCCAAAGTAGGTGCAATTATTGCGTTTACTCAACCTGACGGTACTGAGCTTCCTGGATTAGTTCGCGAAGTGCAAGGTGAGTCGGTAACGATTGATTTTAATCACCCTTTATCTGGCCAACGTTTAACGTTTGAAGTTGATATTATTGAGGTGGAAGGTTAATGGAAATATTACTAGCTAATCCACGCGGCTTTTGCGCTGGTGTTGACCGTGCTATTAGTATTGTTGAGCGCGCCCTAGATATTTTTGAAAAGCCAATTTATGTGCGCCACGAAGTAGTACATAACCGCTATGTGGTTGATGGATTAAAAAGTCGTGGTGCGGTATTTGTTGAAGAGCTTGATCAAGTACCTGACGACAGCATTGTTATTTTTAGTGCACATGGTGTTTCGCAAGCTGTTCGCAGTGAAGCAAAACGTCGTGATTTAAAAGTATTTGATGCAACGTGTCCGCTTGTAACTAAAGTACATATGGAAGTTACACGTGCGAGTCGTAAAGGTATTGAGTGTATTTTAATTGGACACCATGGCCACCCTGAAGTAGAGGGAACAATGGGACAATATGATAACTCAGCCGGTGGCATTTATCTTGTTGAAACCGTTGATGATGTTGTTGCGCTTAATGTAAAAAATGCTGAAAATCTTTTTTATTGCAGCCAAACAACACTCTCAGTTGATGACACAGCAGATGTTATTGATGCACTACGCAATAAGTTTCCATCAATTGACGGACCTCGTAAAGATGACATTTGTTATGCAACGCAAAATCGTCAAGACGCTGTTCGTGACTTAGCTGATAAAGTTGATGTGCTATTAGTTGTTGGCGCTAAAAATAGCTCTAACTCTAATCGCTTACGTGAACTTGCAGATAAAATGGGCACAGTTGCTTATTTAATTGATGACGCAACTGATGTACAAGAGCAGTGGGTTTCAGGCTCTAAATCAGTTGGCGTAACTGCGGGAGCATCTGCGCCAGAAGTACTTGTACAACAAGTAATAAGCCGATTAAAAGAGCTTGGTGGCACACAGGTTGTTGAGAACCCAGGTGAAGTAGAAAATATAGTATTTGCTGTTCCTGTAGAGCTACGTTAATTTAAATATATTAAACATTTAGATTAAAGGAGAGTCGTTATGAGCAAGTCACTTCAAAATGATGGTTTGCTTTTTTCGGCTCTTTTTAATGAGCGAGGCGTATTAGCCACGCTTATTGTTTCTCAAGTTATTGCTATTGTTTTAGCTTTTGCACCTAATGTAGAAGGAGATATTTGGCTACGACTTGGGATCATTAGTTTGTTTATGCATTTAATTGTTTTAGTCGGTACTTCTTCTTTATACTTTTGTAGATTTTTCTTACAAAAACGTACTCAAACTTTTCAATTAAGTCTATTTTTTGTCTTTTTTTTATTATCTACCTGTATTTTTAGTATTTTATTTTCTCATTTTGCTTTTGATATAGATGATACAAATAACCTAATTTATTTCACACTTCGCAATTGCATTATAGTGGCTTTACTGGCGGCTTTATTCGTCCAGTTTTTATTAATTCATTTTGAAAAAGAGCAGCAAACTAAAGCTCTTTCTCGTGCTGAGCTTGATGCCCTACAAGCTAGAATACGTCCTCATTTTTTATATAATAGTTTAAACACTGCTGCAGAACTTACTCATCATGATGCCGATGCGGCAGAACAGGCTATTTTAGCATTAGCCGCATTATCGCAGGCTGCAATGCACTCGGGGAAGAATGTATCTCTTGAAGATGAAATAACGCTGAGTAAGCAATATATCGCACTTGAAACGTGGCGTTTTGGTAATCGCTTAAGAGTTGATTGGCAAATACCTAATGAACTACCCGCATTGAGTATTCCTTGCTTAACCCTGCAGCCATTAATTGAAAATGCGGTATGCCACGGCGTTGAAACAAGTGAGCATGGTGCAGAAATAAAAGTAGAGCTACATATCACTACCGGCTATATAACCATGATTGTTTCTAACCCTATAACAATTTCTAATGCTCAAACTAGGCCTAATAACGGAATGGCGCTTGAAAATATTCGCCAGCGATTAAATATTTATTATAAAAATAAAGCGCAGCTAACAATTACTAATAAAAATGATGTGTTTAGGGTCAAGGTCGTTATCCCTAAGCTAATTGAGGGCAGTGTATGAATGTACTCATTGTTGATGATGAACCTCTTGCGAGATCTCGCTTAATCCGTTTGTTGGCACATGATAAAAGCATAGTTGTACAAGGTGAGGCAAGTAATGGTAAGGAAGCTCTAGTACTTGCTAAAAAGCAAACACCTGATTTGATTTTTTTAGATGTAGATATGCCTGGTATGAATGGTTTACAAGTTGCTAATGAGCTCAATAGTCTAACTCTACCTCCTGCTATTGTTTTTATAACTGCCCACCCTGAGCATGCCTTCGATGCTTTACAATTAAGCGCTGCAGGTTATTTAGTTAAACCTATTTCAGAGCAATCACTGCAGAAGGTACTTAAGCAAGTAGGCCGTTTAAATAAAGTACATATTCAAAAACAACAAAATGTAAAAGTATCTTATCAGTTAGCGGGTACTCTACGTAGTGTTGATATAAATGATGTTTTGTATTTTAGTGCCGAAGAAAAGTATACCAAAATGATATTCTCGGGTGGAGAAGCTTTACTGGAGCAAAGCCTAAAGCAATTAGAGCTGCAATATCCCGCATATGTTTTACGAATTCACCGCAATACTTTAGTGAATAAACAAAAAGTAATAGCCTTGCATTCAAAAGGGAATGGCAATCATATGATTGAGCTACAAGGGTGCAGTGAGTTATTGCCAGTGAGCCGCCGCGAGCTTAAATTAGTTAAAAATACGCTTTAGACTTATTTCGCAATTAAGTTGCCTCTGACTTAAATGCATTTACGCTTAATTACTACTGTTTTGTTGAATGAGCCGATTTAATTAACCGTTTATCAACAAATATAACCGCTTGTCTTAGTCCTCATTGATTCCTCAAATAAATAGCATAAACTTATAATCAGATAATTTTTATTTGGTTCTACTATGCAGTCATCTCAAACAAAAGTGCAAAGAGGCTTCACTCTAATTGAAGTGTTAATTGCATTTATTATTCTTAGTTTTGGCCTTCTAGGCGCAGTTGCCCTGCAAGCAAAAGCAAAGCAAGCAAGCTTTGATTCTATGCAGCGTGCTGCTGCAGTTGCACTTGGTAATGATATTGTGCAGCGTATCCGTGCTAACGATACCCCTCAAATAGCCGGGCTGTACACACAAACATTTGATAGTGAAACTGCTACGACAACCTCGCAGGCGTGCTTCACAAACACTTGTAGCGCAGCGCAAGTTGCGGCCTTAGATCTTGAGCAGTGGAAAAGGGCTATAAGAGCTCGAGAAAATACGGGGTCTTTAGATGGTGCTACCGTATGTATTGCACCTACAGTAGTTGCTGGCTCGGGTGGTAAGGCATTTAATTTAGAAGTAATTGTTTCGTGGCAAGGTCGACAAGAGTTTAATGCAAATGATGCTACTGGCGCAATAAAGTGTGGAACGGCTGACAAAAAGCGCCGCTTAGTTGTATTAACTAGTTACATTTACCTTAGGAGCTAACATGAAGCAAAAAGGTTTTACACTTGTAGAAATGATGATTTCATTATTTATTGGTGGATTAATACTAGGTGGCGTTATGTTCACCTATATAGGTATGAAAGTAACCACTAAAGATACGATGACTATTGGTGAACTTCAAGAATCAGGGCGCCTTGCAATTAACATAATGCAACGTGATATTGAACAAATTGGCTTTTGGGGAACTTATTATGACGATTCGTTCACTGCAGTAAATACAGATACACTAGCAAACCCTGGAACAGACTGCTTTGAAGGATTAAATAATGGGAGTTTTCCTGATTTTGCTACAGCTAGTAATTTTAGAACTATTTACGCAAAGGTTGCTGGAGAATCAAAAGAGCTTAACTGCCTAAATAATCCAATTAAAAGCACTGACATTATTCAATTAAAATTTTTACAAGGTAAGAGTTTAACAGTTAATACAGTAACTAATGAGACTCAGGCCGATGAAAACTACTTTGTAGCTGAGCAAGAGAAAGCTCAATTTTTCCGTGGAACGGTTAACGCTGCGACTCTTAATGTTAATGCAACCGTTTGGCCATACAGCCATCATGTTTATTATCTATCAGAACAAACTTATAAAGTTAATAATAAAAATTTAACTGTACCTGCATTAATGAGAAAGCGCCTGGTTGGTGGAAGCATCAACACAGAAACTATTATGGAAGGTGTTGAGAACATGCGGTTTGTTTTTGGTCTTGATACTAACAGTGATAATCGTGTAGATACCTACCGAAGTATTCAAGATATGAAGTATACAGATTGGGAAAATCGTAAAGGTATTTTAACTGTTCAGGTTTTTTTATTAATACGCGCATTACAACCAGACCCAGGAGTTAAAATTAAAAACCAAACTTATACATTAGGTGAGGATGAAGATAAGCGTGTATTAACATTTACCGATAATTTCAGACGTACTGTGTTTACTACTACTATTCGATTAAATAATGTTGGATCAAATTTATGGCGTATCTAAAACAATCACAAAAAAAACAGCAAGGTGTAGTTCTAATTACAGCTTTAATAATGGTTATTGCAGTGACCGGTATTGCTGTGACACTTATGAGCAGTAGTAGTATTGATATTAAAATTACCAATGCAGCACAAGAGCGCGAAGTGGCCGAGAATGAACTCATTGGTGAAGTGCAGCGCATGATCTCTGATGAGGCAAATCAAGGCGCTAATAATCAGTTCTTCCTGACTCCCGATGAAGTAACTGCAATCGCGGATGGTGATGACAAAGGTATGGTGATTGCAAATCATGCAGATATGCAAAGCAAAATGACTAACCTGAACAAGGGGGCGTTAGATTTAGAATGTCCTCGACGCTTTAATTTTACTGCAGGTATATCGTGCAATATGTTACAGGTTGCCACAACAATAGAATATGGATCTAAAAGTAAACATGAACTAACTATTGTTACAGGTATAGCACAAGAAATGGCCAGCGTAAGCAAGGGGATTTAAGATGAAATTTAAATTAAACAAAGTGTTAGCCTCTTTGCTTGGCTTAACAATAAGTATGTCGGTATTCGCTGAGGATATTGAGCTTTATGTAAATCATGATGTAGAGACAGACGAAAATCCAAGAGTGTTAATGATATTTGATACCTCTGGCAGTATGGATTGGAGCGTTATCAATGGTGATGATCAAGTCTGTTACACAAAGTATCAATATGAAGAGACAACTGGACGTGGCAGAAATCGTCAAACTGTTACATATGATGCTTACCAACAGGTTACATGCTTTGCAAGTAAGCCAGAATATAATGAATACAATGAGCAATGCTATATAGGTGTAAATGGCGTTGCAGTTGCAGATTGCCATGACCGAAGAATCGATGTAGCTAAAAATGCGATGACACAATTAGTCAATGATAATGATGATATTGATTTTGGTTTGATGCGATTTAAGGATAGTGCTGGAGGGTATGTAGTAGCTAAGGTTGGAGCTAATAAATCAAATATTTTACAAGACATTGATGATTTACCTGCCAGTGGTGGAACTCCAATAACAGAGACATTATGGGAGGCTTATCGCTATATAACAGGGCAAAACCTTGATTATGGTCGATTCTATAATGATCGAGATAAAAGTATCGATAACAATGTAACTTATAGATCACCTTTTGAGCAGAGTAATGGTGAACCATTACGCTGTGATAACTCAATTAATATTATTTTAATGACAGATGGTGATCCAACTAATGATGATGGAAGGGACGCTTCAATTGCAGCTGTCCATAACAACCTTTTTACTGATGCCATCCCTTTTGACAGTGGTCGCTATAGCGGAAGCTATTTAGTTGCTATGGCTAAAATATTACATGGTACCTCGGACACAAAAGTGGATTTATACACTCCAACAAGTGATGTATTAGATACAGGCCGTGTATACACAATAGGTTTTGGTACAGGAATGAGTCAAGGGGGAATTGCTCTACTAGACAAGGCGGCAAGTGTTGGTGGAGGGCAGTATATAGAAGCAAGAACTGCAGAAGCGCTTTCAGAAGCATTAAAAAATACTATTTCAAGAATTAGAGAAGTAAATGATAGTTTTTCATCGCCTTCAGTTGCGAGTAATAATGTAGATCAAACTCGTAGCCGGGATGCTGTTTATTTTGCCATGTTTTACCCTGAAACCGGTGCTCGCTGGCGTGGAAACTTAAAAAAACTGAAAGTATCAGGGAATCAAATTGTTGACTCAAAAGGATTGTCGGCACTTGATGAGAATGGTTTAATTGACGAAAATGCAGAAACATTTTGGTTGCCAAGTGGGGAGCCAGCAGATGGTAACTTAGTTGCACAAGGTGGTGTGAACCTTCATTTAACGACATTAGATTCAGATAGCCGTAATTTATACACTGACAATCAGGGATCTATAGTAAATTTTAATACCTCAGTTGTGAGTGATATTCTCAATTTAGTCGATAACAATCCGCTAAGCTTATCGAGTAATGATATCAAATGGGCAATGGGTATAGACGTTGATGATGAAGATGGCGATGGGTCTAAGGTTGACCAGCGCAAAGATATTTTTGGTGACCCTCTGCATTCTAAACCTGTTGCAATCGATTATGGTAATGATGATATTCGAGTTTTGATAGGAACTAATGCTGGCTTTTTACATATGTTTAAGGATTCAGATGATAGTGTAAGTGAAAGTTGGGCATTTATACCGTCTGCTTTATACAACATTATTGAACCTCTACGTGAAAATCAAGCCGATACGAAAGTATATGGTATGGATGGTCCTATTAGTATTTATTTTGATAATAAAAACTTAAATAGTGATGGTTTAAATGACGGTATTATTGATGCGAGTGGCGACGATAAAGTGTGGGCTTTTGCGGGGATGCGTCGCGGTGGTAAAAATTACTACGGACTTGATATAACAAACCCGAACATACCGAA
Organism: Pseudoalteromonas sp. SWYJZ19; assembly: GCF_015864375.1. Taxonomy (NCBI): domain Bacteria; kingdom Pseudomonadati; phylum Pseudomonadota; class Gammaproteobacteria; order Alteromonadales; family Pseudoalteromonadaceae; genus Pseudoalteromonas; species Pseudoalteromonas sp. SWYJZ19. Next base: position 160,966 of record NZ_JADYXI010000005.1, on the reverse strand, counting down.
AAAATTATGGGACGCTCCAATCGAAGGTGGTAAAGGTGATTTTAAAGAGCTTGCACAAACCTGGTCAAAGCCACAAATAGCCTACATTAAAGCATTTGGGGATAAACCCTTATTAGTTTTTGGTGCTGGTTATGATACTAATAAAGACGCAGCTATCCGTAGTGAAGATGGTACAGGGCGAGGTATCTATATTGTTGAAGCCGAAACAGGTAAAAGAGTATGGGCATTAACACCCGATATTAATGGCTTTAAAGGTAAGCATAGTATTGCTGCAGATATAACCACGCTTGACTCAGATTATGATGGATATATAGACCGAATTTATGCGGCAGATACAGGTGGAGATATTTGGCGTATAGATATGCCTGGTAGTAATACTAGTGAGTTTAGCCACTTTAAATTAGCTGAGCTTGGTAGTAATAAAGCAACTGAGGACCGACGCTTTTTCTATAAACCACTCGTAGCACGTACAATTTATAGTAAAGTAAGCGAGTCAACAGTTAATGGTAGTACCGTTATAACACGCTTAGATACACCGTATGATGCCATAGTTATCGGCAGTGGTAATCGCTCAAAACCAACCGGCACCAATGAAAAAGATCAATTGTTTATGATCAGAGATGAAAATACGGTTACTAAATCGTATAAAACGAATGCACCAGATACTATTGTGCCTGCTGATTTGATGCAAATGAATTCAGACCCATTTGGCAATGCTCTAGATGACGTTGATGATTTTGTTGACTTAGAAGTGGGCTTGGCTAAATTTAATGGCTGGAGATATGAGTTAGGAACGGGTGAAAAGTCGCTAGCTGCTGCTACAGTTGTTGGAGGTGTTGCCTATTTTACAAGCTTCACTCCTGCATCAGATACATCGACTGAAAATCAATGTTCGCTAAGTGGTGGTGGTGGTTCTTTATACGCTTTTCACTTACATTACGGTACTAAAGTGTATGACGACCTTAAATTTACAACCAGCTATGATGTACCAGACACACCTCAGTTATACTTTGGTGAAAGCCCTTCATGTGTAGATGGTAATGGCGATGGTAAATGTGATGACGACCCAACAGTTGACGTAATACAAGAAAGTCAGTTTTATTTAATTGGGCCTGGTATTAAAGGTGAAAATGCGGAAAATCCAATGAAACCTGTAGAAATAAAAGGTCCTGGTTTAACTGTTGTTGATGGTAAAGTTGTGTTGGTTAATGACAATGCAGTAGGGTTTGGCTTTAAAACCCAACAAACATATATCTATAAACGTGAAGAAAATGACGAAGTTAATAATTAAGGAAATTAGATGAAAAAACAACACGGGTTTACCTTAATTGAGCTGATGATAGCCGTTGCTATCGTCGGCATACTCGCTTCAATTGCGCTGCCTAACTATACTGAATATGTAAAGCGTGCTTCGCGCGCTGAAGCTGCTGCAGCATTGTTAGATGCTGCAAACAAGGAGGAGCAGTATTTTGTCGATAATAGGGAATATACAGAGACATTTACTGATTTAGGATTGCAAAGTAAGACCGAAAATGGCCATTTTGAGCTATCCATAAAGGTAGTCGATAGCAATACTTTCACTATTACAGCTAAGCCTATAGCCGGTGCTGTAAAGGGGGATAACGATTGTAAAGAGCTTACAATTACTGACACAGGCCTCAAAGGTGCAAAAGGAAGTAAAGGTAACTCTGATATTGATTATTGTTGGGGTCGATAGCCTAGATTACTTCTTCTGACACTTATCAGTTGATTTGATGCGAATTCTACCCGTTTGACTTACAGATAAAGCCAATCCTTCGAGATTGGCTTTATTGCTATTGGGGCAATATATAAAAGTCCCATTTTGAAAACCATTTAAAGAACCATCTGGACGAAATGTAATGGCGTTGCGCGGATACTCTAAAGTATCAGCATCATGGACATCCTCGAAAGTGCTTAAGAGTAACTCATCATCATCTAGAGTCGTTGATTTATCTTTATCGATAAATAGTGACATTTGACCATCCCACTCGTCCTTTGTACATTGACTGCCTTTTAGTGCGCAAAGCGTGACGTAAGTACCATTTTCAATTGCGTAAAGGCGGCCATAATTTATATTTCGATGTAGTAGATTCACATGGTTATCTAATCGGTTTTTAGCCAAGAAGTCTGGATAAAACCACATCGATAATTGACTGATTACAATGACAACAGCCATTGAAACCATTAATTCAAGAAGTGTCACTCCCTTGTTTTTTGATATTGATAATCTCATCCTTGAAGACCTGAGTTAATAAATGATTAACTAAGTCTAGTAAATGATACAAATATGACAAGATAGATTTGTATGTTTTTTAACCGCAAGTCTGAGCTGTATCACCAGTATAAAAAGATGTACCAGATTGAGATACTGTTAACGCTTTATTATTCTCACTACCGTTATTAGGACAAAACACAAAATCACCAGGGTTTGTTGTTATTCTCCCACTTGTGTTAAACCGTAATCGCCTATCGTTACCAGTATATTTTATTTTGTCATTAAGACTTATTTTTTCCATAACTCGTAGTAGGGAATCAGTAGAGCTGTCGTAATGACCGTTGTTATTTTTATCAATAAATACAATGATAGTTTTATTTCTATCCCATTTGTTTCGGCATTTTAAATAAGCGTCGTTGTTCTTAACTTCAGTATGTTGAGCAGCACAAATAACGACTATTTCATCTGTACTTGCTGCTTGAGAGCGAGCGTAGCTAATATTTCTTTTTAGTTCCAACAAGAAATTCTCAGCTCTATTTTCTTCTAACATATCGCTGCTATTCCAAATCGCAATTGATGCAATGATCCCAACAATAGCCACGGTTACCATGAGTTCTAAAAGAGTGAATCCGTTTTGTTTGTTTTTCATATTAATCTCATTTACTGCTAGTCATTTAAGTATAGCTATTTTTATATAATAAATTATACCATGATCGGTTGTTTTATCACCGTAATTCAATCGCTTTGTTTGCTATGAACATCATGATTGTCTAAAATCGAGGCAACTGGAGCTTTCAAAAGTAATCAATATGAAAAAAATAGAAGCAATTATCAAACCTTTTAAGTTAGACGATGTGCGTGAAGCGTTGTCGGATGTGGGTATTACTGGTATGACGGTAAGCGAAGTTAAAGGCTTCGGACGCCAAAAAGGTCATACAGAGCTTTACCGTGGTGCAGAATACATGGTTGATTTTTTACCGAAGGTTAAGCTTGATATTGTGCTAGGCGATGAAGATGTTGATCGCGCGATTGAAGTTATCGTAAAAACGGCGCAAACAGGAAAAATCGGTGACGGTAAAATATTTGTCACTGATGTTGAGCGCGTTATACGTATTCGTACTGCAGAGGAAGATGAAGAAGCTATTTAATGTAACTTCTTAACATGCAGTAAAAAGGCGCTTACTAAGCGCCTTTTTTGTTTATTTAGTTCTTTTATTTAGTTCTTTTATTTAGTCTTCGTGTTTGTTTTGCATGTTCACTAAGTTCAGTTAAACCTAATTGGTTGTAACTTTTTTCCATCATTTCAAGAGCTGGATCTAAGTAACTGCTTTGTGAATAATGCTCAACAACGAACTTACCTCTATTAGCAGCAGCTAAATAAGCTTCACGTTCGTAATAGTAAGTTGCAACTTTTAACTCATAACGTGCCATGCGGTTTAAAAGCCATACTAGACGGCGTTTCGCTTCAGGTGCGTAATCACTTTTTGGAAAGCGTTTTACTAGTGTCGATAAATCGGTAAATGCAACACGTGTACGGTTAGCATCACGATCGGCTCTATCTACACCAAAGTATTCTTGGAACGCATTTTTATCTGCTTTAATGTTTACTAAACCACGCATGTAATACATGTAATCTAGGTCTTTATGGTTTGGATTTAAGCGAATAAAGCGGTCAATGGTTGCAAGTGCTTGTTCAGTATTACCTGATTGGTAATGTGCATACACTAAGTCCATTTGTACTTGTTTAGAGAATGGGCCAAACGGGTAGCGAGAATCTATTGCACTCAAAAGTTCAATTGCGCGAGCATATAAACCAGAATCTAGTGTTTCTTTTGCATCTTCATATAAAGCGTGTGCAGACTTATTAGGCACACGTTGAATATCTTCTTGGTCTGGAGCAGACGAACAAGCACCTAAACTAAGTACAGAAACTGAAAAAACAATGGCAAATGCACGTTTCCCTATTTTATTTATCATTTTATTTGTTACCTTCGATGTCTTCGGCTAGGCCAAGTCGGTAAAACCGAGTAAACTATGCGTATTATATAATGCTTTTATTAAAAGCGATTCTAACCCAGTCGAGCAAAGCTTGCACTGGTAAATTGGGTAAAGTTACTAATGTCAGAGCAAATTTCTCTTCAAGCCGACGTTCCAACCGAATTAGGTGGTAAACGTCTAGACCAAGTATTAGCACAATTGTTCCCTGATTATTCACGTTCTCGTATAAAAACGTGGATATTGGATGATAAAATCACCGTAGACGGTGAAATATTCAACACTCCACGCGAAAAGCTACTAGGTGGTGAAGTTGTAAGTGTTGAAACAACAATTGAAGCACCACGCGAATACGAAGCACAAGATATCAAATTAAACATTGTTTATGAAGACGATGATATTTTGGTAATTAATAAACCAATGGGCCTAGTGGTTCACCCTGGTGCAGGTAATCCTAATGGAACAGTGCTAAACGCATTACTACATTACTACCCTGAAATAATTAACGTGCCACGCGCAGGTATTGTGCATCGTTTAGATAAAGACACGACCGGCTTAATGGTTGTAGCTAAAACGATTCCAGCACAAACGCATTTAGTGACAGCGCTGCAAAAGCGTGAAAACTTTACGCGTGAATATGAAGCACTGTGTAATGGCACTATGACCGCAGGTGGTATGGTTGAAAAAGCGATTGGCCGTCATCCGACTCAGCGTACTCATATGGCAGTACATGAACTGGGTAAACCGGCTATCACGCACTATCGTGTTGCTGAAAAATTCCGTGCTCATACACGCTTGCGCTTACGCTTAGAAACAGGGCGTACTCACCAGATTCGTGTGCACATGGCACATTTAAATCATCCACTAATAGGCGATCAATCTTACGGCGGCCGTCCGCGTCCACCTAAAGGTGCAACACCTGAATTGTTTGAGTTACTTCGTAGCTTTAGACGCCAAGCATTGCATGCTGTAAAATTGAGTATTGCGCATCCAATCACGGGTGAAATGATGACATGGCAAGCACCTATCCCAGATGATATGGTTGCTATGACACTTGCATTACGTGAAGATACTAAAGCTAATCCTGACATCGATAGATAATGCACTTATTGTCAGCGACGTGGCAAAACCTTCATAAAGTAGCAACGTTAAGTACTACTTGTGGAGGTGGTGTTTCAAAAGTCCCCTTTAAAAGTTTTAATTTGGGATACCATGTTGGTGATAATAAAAGTGATGTAGCAAAAAACCGCTCACTATTAACCGAACTCCTACCTAAACCTGCAGTGTGGCTAAATCAAGTTCATAGTTCTGATGTTGTTATTGTTGATGAACATTTTGATTTTGATGAGTTACATAATGCTGATGCGCTTTATACTCGGTTATTAAACCAACCTTTGGCTATAATGACCGCCGATTGCTTACCTATTTTATTAGTGAGTGATGATGAAAAAGAAATCGCAGCTATACATGGTGGCTGGCGAGGGCTCGAGCAGAGAATTATTAAAAACACATTAGAGTGTTTTAGTACAAAATATGAAAATATAAGTGCGTGGCTAGGGCCTGCAATTGGGCCAAACCAATTTGAAGTGGGCGCTGAAGTATTTGAGCAATTTAGAAAGAAATCCACTTCATTTACGCAAGCTTTTAAACTACAAGCAAATGATAAATATCTAGCTGACATTTATAGTATTGCTCGCATATTACTTATCCAGTCAGGGGTTAAAAATATTACGGGCGGCGACTATTGTACAGTCTCTCAAAGTGACTTGTTTTTTTCATATCGACGAGATAGACAAACTGGACGTATGGGAAGTTTGATCTGGCTCAAATAATTCACATCTTTCAACATTATATTTCCCTCCACACCTTGAACAAACACCTAAACAGACCCATTAATTAAGCAACTATATTATTTAATAGGTAATACCATGCGTTTAGATAGATTTACAAGTAAATTTCAATCTGCGCTTTCTGATGCGCAATCGTTAGCTCTTGGCCGTGATCATCAATTTATTGAACCAGTACATTTAATGTATTCATTGCTTAAGCAGAGCGGTTCTAGTGTGCGTGCATTACTTGCACAAACGGGTGTCAGTGCGGACGAACTTAATACTAAGCTTTCTCAAGAAATAGAAAAGTTATTTAAGGTTGAAGGCGTAGGCGGCGACGTGCAGCTATCAAATAATATGGCTTCACTTATTAACCTGTGCGACAAATACGCACAAAAACGCAAAGACAAATACATTTCAAGTGAGTTATTTGTACTCGCTGCATGCGACGATAAAGGTCCGCTTGGCGATATATTCAGATCGTTAAATATTACCGCAACTAAAATTGAAACCGCGATTAAAGCTATTCGTGGTGGTCAAAAGGTTGATGACCCAAATGCCGAAGAAACACGCCAAGCGCTTGAAAAATTCACAATTGATTTAACTGAGCGGGCTGAGCAAGGTAAGCTTGACCCGGTTATTGGTCGCGATGACGAAATTCGCCGTACGATTCAAGTATTACAACGCCGTACTAAAAATAACCCTGTGTTAATAGGTGAACCAGGTGTTGGTAAAACAGCAATCGCCGAGGGTTTAGCACAGCGTATTATTAATGGTGAAGTGCCTGAAGGATTAAAAAACAAACGCGTACTATCACTTGATTTAGGTGCGTTAGTTGCAGGTGCTAAATACCGTGGCGAATTTGAAGAGCGTTTAAAATCGGTATTAAACGAGTTGGCTAAAGAAGAAGGCCAAGTCATTTTATTTATTGATGAAATACATACTATTGTGGGTGCAGGTAAAAGTGACGGCGCAATGGATGCGGGCAATATGCTAAAACCAGCATTAGCGCGCGGAGAATTGCATTGCGTAGGTGCAACCACGCTTGATGAATATCGTAAATATATAGAAAAAGACGCAGCCCTTGAGCGTCGATTCCAAAAGGTACTTATTGAAGAGCCGTCGGTTGAAGATACCATCGCAATATTACGAGGCTTAAAAGAGCGTTACGAGCTACATCATTCAGTAGAAATAACTGATCCCGCTATTGTTGCTGCAGCTCAGTTATCTCATCGTTATATCAGCGATCGTCAGTTACCTGATAAGGCGATTGATTTAATAGACGAAGCGGGTTCTTCAATTCGATTACAAATTGATTCAAAACCAGAGTCGTTAGATAAGCTTGAACGCCGTATTATTCAATTAAAGCTAGAAGATAACGCGCTCGCTAAAGAAAAAGACGAAGCAAGTCTAAAACGCCGCAGTGAAATGCAAGAGCTAATCACAGATCTTGATGCACAATACCGCGAGTTGGACGAAATATGGAATGCTGAAAAAGCATCGCTTCAAGGCACGCAAGTAATTAAAGCTGAGCTTGAACAAGCAAGATTAGACTTAGACGTAGCGCGAAGAGCAAGCGACTTACAGCGCATGTCAGAGCTTCAATATGGGCGAATCCCAGAGCTTGAACGTAAACTCGATTTAGCCTCACAAGCCGAAATGCAAGAAATGACATTGCTTAAAAACCAAGTTGGTGAGGATGAAATTGCTGAAATACTCTCGCGTTGGACAGGTATTCCTGTGGCAAGAATGCTACAAGGTGAGCGTGAAAAGCTACTACAAATGGAAGATAAGCTACACAGCAAAGTAATAGGGCAAGATGAAGCGGTTGTGGCTGTTTCTAACGCAATACGCCGCTCACGTGCTGGGCTTGCAGATCCTAATCGTCCTATTGGTTCATTTTTGTTTTTAGGCCCAACAGGTGTGGGTAAAACAGAGCTGACAAAAGCACTCGCTGGTTTTATGTTTGATACCGAAGATGCCATGGTGCGTATCGACATGTCTGAGTTTATGGAAAAACATTCAGTTGCACGTTTAGTCGGGGCACCTCCAGGTTACGTGGGTTACGAAGAGGGCGGTTATTTAACCGAGGCAGTACGCCGTAAACCTTACTCAGTAATACTGCTTGATGAAATAGAAAAAGCACATCCTGATGTATTTAATATTCTACTGCAAGTATTAGATGATGGCCGGTTAACCGACGGGCAAGGTAGAACGGTTGATTTTAAAAATACCGTTATTATTATGACCTCTAATCTAGGCTCAGATATTATCCAAGAGCAAGCGGGTAATAATGACTACACGACCCTTAAAGCTAAAGTAATGGAAGTATTAATTAATGAGTTTAGGCCTGAGTTCATTAACCGTATAGACGAGACTGTTGTATTTCATCCGTTAGCTAACGAGCACATAAAAGAAATAGCTGATATTCAGTTAATGAAATTACGTGAGCGTTTAACTGAAATGGGATATTTACTTGAAATAAGCGATACGGCTCTTGAGCGAATTGCAGAAAGTGGTTTTGACCCTGTGTATGGTGCACGTCCACTTAAACGCGCTATTCAACAAACGATAGAAAACCCACTAGCACAAAAGCTACTTAATGGGGACTACATACCTGGTTGCGTTATTGTTATCGACGCAAATGACGAAGGCTTGGTATTTACTAAGCGTTAATTGTAAATAATTAAAGTCAAAAGCCGCTCATAAAGTAGCGGCTTTTTTATGTCTACTATATTGCTAGGTCTAAACTTTAAACGTAAGTAATAAATCGTTCACCCTACGCGAACCTTCAACAAGCTCAGCTGCTCCCGTAGCCACATTAAAGCTTAAGCTTAAGTTTTCATCACCAAAGTCTTTAATTTGCGAAACATTATTACTAATGTCGTTACTAACCATTTGTTGCTCTTCTGCAGCCGATGATATTTGTATTGCCAAATCAGATATTTCACTTATTTGTATAAAAATACCCTCAAGTTCAACTTGGGTTTTATCGGTTGTCAGCACACAGTTATCGGCTTGTGCTTTAGTGCTTTGCATTACTTTAGACCAGCTAAATAACGTATCTTGTATTTCTTTAATAGAACTGTGGATTTGTGTTGTCGCATTTTGAGTACGAGACGAAAGAGTCCTTACTTCATCGGCGACTACAGCAAAGCCTCGGCCATGTTCTCCCGCTCTAGCTGCTTCTATTGCTGCATTTAGGGCAAGTAAGTTAGTTTGATCGGCAATTCCCTCTATTTCACTCATTACCTTACCAATTTTATCGGCTTCAGAGGCTAAGCTGGTGGCTGTGGTTGCAGCCTCTTCTACTTGAAAAGCTAAATCAGATACCATTTTACTATTATCGGCAATATGCTCTTTTATTTCAGAGCAGCTTTGATGGGTGTTATTTACTTTATCAGCTGTTTGAGAAGTATTTACTGATATTTCCCCAATGGTAGAACTCATTTGAGTCATCGCTGATGCAATTTGCTCTAAACGTTCACCTTGTGAAGAAATACCTTTTTCAGTAAGCGTTGATTGTTTATCTAGATTAGTGGCGATACCATTTAAGCTTAGTGTAGAGTCTTTCATACGGCCAAGAACAGTACGCAATTTTGCACTTAGCATTTGCTCTCTATAATCACTTACGCTATGCGGTGTATGGCCGCTGTAAATATAGCGAGAGATTGAATCGGCTTTTGCTTTTTGTTCGCGTAATATTTTAGGGGTAACAATCAGTTCGTCATAATTTAGCGCAATAACTAAGGCGCACATCAATAGGCTAATTACAGCTAAAGAGATTGATCCCGTAACAGCAATAAAAATCAGCCAAAGTAATAGGCATATAAAAGTAATGCCTTGTCTTATTGTGGTGTGTTCTCGTAGTTTAAATGATGACTTATTGGCATTTATTTTGTTGTAAAGAGCGTGTGCACGTTGCTTAAGTTGAGAGCTTGCTTTAGTTCTTACTGATTGATAACCAACAAGTCGGCTATGCTCAAAAATAGGGGTTACAAAGGCATCTACCCAATAATAACGGCCATCTTTACAGCGGTTTTTAACCATGCCGCGCCACGAGTGCTCTTGTTTTAATGTTGCCCACATTTCTTTAAAGGCCGCTTTTGGCATATCAGGGTGACGAACAATATTATGATGCTGACCGATAAGCTCTTGTGCGCTATAACCTGCTACAGAGCAAAACTCTTGATTGACGTATGTTATTACACCCTTGAGGTCGGTAGTAGAAACAAGCTCTTGTGACTCATCAAAGTATACTTCTTTATTTTTTAAGCTTTTATCATTGTGCATTATGTTTATTATCATCCTTTATTGTTGCTGTCATTATATTGGTTACACACTACAAAGCAAAAAATAGCGTCTTTCCTTTTATGCTCATAAGGCAAATAATTGTTTTTATTGATCTAGATCAAATTTAAATATCGAGTAGCTAAATTGAACTCATTTTAAATAAGTTCCGGTCTATTATTTTAGGCTTATATTTTGCGTATTTAATTTATACTTAAATACGCATTTAAAGCATTTGTATAATGCCCAGAGCAATGGCAATATTACGACTTAATATAATGATGTTGGTCATATTGAGCGCATGTATAGAGTGGGTAAATAATTATTAACTTAGAAAAATTATATTGTTCTAGCAATTTATACCAGTTGCATTAAATAAGTGATCAATTATAGCGCTAAGAAAATAGCACAATAACAAGGCGAAAATTATGACATATAGTTGTTCTATATGAATAATTTTTAACGCAGTGAGTGCGCTATTTAATGCGATAGAATGATCATATTTTCAATAAAATTGGTATTAATCTTGAGTCTAAGTAATTAGCCCCCATAACCTTATGATTAAGCCACGTGGCCCGAGGAAAGATTTTTTGACAACACATGATTTAACTAACGCACTTGAAGCGTTATCAGTAAATGAGCACCAACATGCAGTTAAAGGCATTAAACGTGGCATAGAGCGAGAGTCGCTAAGAATACAAGATAATGGTGCAATATCACCTCAAGGTCACCCAAAAGGTGTGGGCAGTGCGTTAACTAACGGCCATATCACAACTGATTTTTCTGAGTCTTTACTTGAATTTATTACTCCAGTTAGTGAATCGTCAACGCAAACGCTTAAGCAATTAAAAGACCTTCAAAAGTTCACTCTAGAAAAAATGGGCGATGAACTACTTTGGCCCATTAGCATGCCGTGTTTTATTGAGCACCAAGACGATATAGTGCTAGCTCAGTTTGGTAGTTCAAATACTGGTCAAATGAAAACACTATACCGTGAAGGATTAAAAAATCGCTACGGTAGTATGATGCAAGCAATTGCAGGTGTTCACTTTAATATTTCATTCCCAGATACGCTTTGGCAGTCACTTCATTCTTTACAAAAAAGCAATGCAAGCCTTCAAGATTTTATTTCAGAAGGCTACTTATCGCTTATTCGTAACTTTAAACGCGAACTATGGCTAATAAGTTACATGTTTGGCGCATCGCCAGCATTGTGTAACTCATTTTTGCAAGGTCGAAAAACTGACTTACCATTTAAAAAACTAGGTAAAGGCACGCTTTACTTAGAAGTTGGTACAGCACTGCGTTTAGGTAATTTAGGTTATACAAATAGCGCTCAGTCGTCACTACGCGTAATGTATAACTCGTTAGATGAATATGTAGCGGGCCTTAAAAAAGCAATCAACACACCATCAGAAATTTATGGTGATCTTGATGACTACAAGAGTGAAAACCCTAAGCAGTTAAATAAAAATATTCTGCAGATTGAAAACGAATTTTACTCGCCAATTCGTCCTAAGCGCAATGCGAAAAGTGGCGAAACGCCAACGGATGCATTGCTTCGAGCAGGCATTGAATACGTAGAAATTCGCGCATTAGACGTTAACCCGTTTAGCGAAGTTGGTATTGATATTGAGCAAATTCACTTTTTAGATGTGTTTTTAACGTATTGTTTATTAAAAGATTCAGCTCCAATGGATTGGAAAGAACAAGCACGTAGTACTGAAAATCTCGACACAGTAGTAAACCAAGGTCGAGAAGAAGGGCTAATGCTTAACTTTAATAACACACAGCGTAGCCTTCAGTCGTGGGGCGATGAAATATTTACCCAGCTTACAGATGTCGCTAAATGGATGGATAATGCTTATGGTGTTAACTATTACTCAGATACTATAAAGCGCATGGCAACGTGGATACATAATCCAGAGCTTACTTACTCTGGACGTTACGTGTCACAATTAAAAGAGTCTGGTTTAGACAACGGTCACTTTGCACTAGCATTGGCTAGTAAATATAAGCAAAGCCACGCAGATACTGACTACAGCGAGTTTTTAAAGCCTTGGCTGGAACAACAAGTTGTAGAGTCTAACGAAGCACAAGCTGCAATTGAGCAAGCAGATACCCAGTCATTTACCGCGTTTTTAGATGCGTATTTTGACGGTAAATAACCTTAGTATTTAGCAACATTTAAGCAAAAAAACGCAGCCTAAGTTGGCTGCGTAAATATATTCAGGGATGAATTAATGCTGTACTGGTGCATTCATTGAGTCAGACCCACACTTTTTAGAAAAGTTCTGTGAGATCTTAGAAAAATGAAAAAAAATGCAATTATCCTATCTCTCGCCATTACTTTAGCCGGTTGTGCTACAGCGCCCCCAAAGCAACCTAACGATTTATGTAAAATCTTTGAAGAAAAGCCCGATTGGTATTTCGATGCAAAAGATGCACAAGAAAAATGGGGTTCTCCCAAGCATGTACTCATGAGTATGATGTACCAAGAAAGCTCATTTAAGCATGATGCCGCTCCGCCTATGGAGTACTTCTTATGGATAATTCCTACCGGTCGCGCAAGTGATGCCTATGGTTACTCGCAAGCTAAAACACCAACATGGTCTGATTATATTCGTGAAACAGGCAACAACGGTGCTGATAGAGATGACTTTGACGATGCAATTGACTTTATGGCGTGGTTTGTTTATAAAACGCATAAAGTAAATAAAATATCTAAATGGGATGCTTACGCACAATACCTTAATTATCATGAAGGTTGGGGTGGGTATAAGCGTGGCACGTACAAAAAGAAAAAGTGGCTAATGGGTGTTGCGAACAAAGTTAAGCACAGAGCGAGCCGTTATGGTGCACAATTAAAACACTGCGAAGAAGAGCTTGATAAAGGTTGGTTTGAACGTCTTATATTTGGCTAGATAATTATTAATGGATATAAAAAAGGAGCCAATTGGCTCCTTTTTTATTTAGCGAGAACGCTTATTCGGCAGTATCTTCACTTGTTTTATCATATTTTCTTTTACTTCGAGTACTTCAATAGGATATCCCGCGATACGCAGACTAATATTTGCATCAGGAATATTCTCCAAGTATTCAACAATTAAACCACTCAAAGTTTTAGGTCCATCGAGCGGGAAATCCCAACCCATTTCTTTATTTAAATCGCGTACGTTAGCGCCGCCATCCACAATACATGAGCCATCAGTTTGTGTTTCTACTTCTTCGCTCGGCGTACGAGTTTGCGTAGTTGTAAAATCGCCAACAACTTCTTCTAAAATATCTTCTAGGGTCACTAGGCCTTGGATGTCGCCATACTCATCTACCACTAAGCCTATGCGTTCTTTAGATTGCTGAAACTTTAATAGCTGAGTATTTAGTGATGTTCCTTCAGGGATAAAGTAAATTTCACGTACAGCCCGTAGCAAAGAGGGTTTATCAAATTGCTCTTTTGTAAGTAGACGAAGCGCATCACGTGAGTGAATAAAACCTACTGCATCATCTATATTATCGCGATACAACAACACACGAGTATGTTGCGCATGGGTAAGCTGGCGACTAATTAGTTTCCAATCGTCATTAATATCAATGGCCACAATTTCGTTTCGTGGGATCATAATATCTTCAACGGTTACTTGTTCTAAATCTAAAATTGAAGTCAGCATACTTTGATGACGAGCAGGAATAAGTGCGCCTGACTCATTGAGTACTGTTTTTAATTCTTCTTTACTCATGCTGTGTTCGTCGATTTGTGCGGCACTAATACCAAATAATCGCAATATTCCGTTGGTCATCCAGTTAATAACAACCACAAAAGGGAACATTATTTTAAGTAGCCCTTTTAAAATAATAGAGCTTGGAAAGGCAACTTTTTCAGGATAAAGAGCAGCAAGGGTTTTAGGGGTTACTTCTGCAAATATAAGCACAACTAGAGTTAACACGCCCGTTGCTATAGCAATACCTAGGTCACCGTAAAGGCGAATACCTATAATGGTTGCAACTTGGGCTGCTGCTATATTAACAAGATTATTACCGATTAAAATTAAACCGATGAGCCTATCTGGACGGCTAAGTAATTTACTGACTCGTTTAGCTGCACGATGATCCTCTTTAGCGAGGTGTCGCAGGCGTATACGATTGATTGACATAATTCCGGTTTCTGAACCAGAAAAATAAGCAGAAAAAAGCACCAAAAAACCTAAAATGATAAATAGGGTACTTGTCGATATGTCGTCCAACGATGGATCCTTTTCTTATAAATCAATGCGTATTAAGCTAGAGTGAGCAAGCAGAGTCAAGTTAAAACTTATTTAGTATCACTTCTTGTATGAAACGGCTGCCAAAATAAGCGAGTGTGAGGACAAATGCAGCGACCATGATTGTAATAACCACCGGTTTACCGCGCCAACCCTTTTTCATATGCCCGATAGCTACAACGGCAAAAATAGCCCACGCAACTAACGATAATATTGTTTTATGAATGAACTCTTTAGCGAACATTCCATCAAGAAATACAAACCCTGAAAGTAATGCAAATGTGAGTAATATAGTGCCTAAATTAAGAAGTTGGTAAAGCTGGCGCTCCACAACCATTAAAGGCGGAAGATGGCTATGTACAATTGCTAAATCTTTACGTTTTAAACGTTTATCAATAAAGTAAAACTGTACACCGTATAAAGTAGCGATAATTAAAATACAGTAGGCTAACAAAGATAAAGAGATGTGCGTTACTAAACCCACCTCAATATTGATACTTTGCAATAAAATATGATGAGGTATAAATAAACTGGCAATGGTTAGTAAGGCACCAAAACCATAAACAACGGGCAACAATAAAGTTGCAGGGAATTTTAGCGAGACAGCCGTCACCGAGACCACAATCACCCAGCACGTCAAAAGAGCGACGTTTACGATACTTAAATCTTGACCGTCGGCTCTAAAAACAGAGTTAACTAACAGCAGCATGTGCGCCACTATAGCAACCGTGCTTAAAATAACAGTTACTTTTTGGCTTGGGCCTTGTTGATGAAACAGGCGTGAAAGCACGTGAGACGTTGCTAACACATAAAATAAACTGGCAATAATAGTTAAACTAATAATCAGCATTGTGCTTGGGCCACTTAATTTGAGACAAAATAAACCTTGTTGTTATATAGCCATTGTATTTTATAGCAAAGCAAATGCATAGACCTTAAAAAAAGAAACTCATCAAGGTGCACTTGAACACTATATTGTAAGACGCCATATACGGTATACTACTTTTAATTGAAACTTAATAAGTCAATCTAGGTTAATTGAAAAATCAAATTAATCGTAAAATTTAAATGGATTGATATAAACGTCTTATCGGAACCGTTACATGTTTGAGAACCTCCAAGAACGATTAGGTAAAACCTTAAAAAATATCAGTGGCCGTGGCCGTCTGACGGAAGACAACATAAAAGACACACTTCGCGAAGTGCGTATGGCATTTTTAGAAGCCGATGTGGCATTGCCTGTTGTTCGCGACTTTGTAAAACAAGTTAAAGAACGCGCAGTTGGGGTTGAAGTTACAAAAAGCTTAAGCCCAGGCCAAGTATTTATAAAAATAGTGCGTGAAGAACTAGAAAAAGCAATGGGCGAGGCTAATGAAGAGCTAAGTCTAAATGCGCAACCGCCAGCCGTTGTAATGGTAGCGGGTCTACAAGGTGCGGGTAAAACCACCAGTGTAGCTAAGCTTGCTAAGTTTTTAAAAGAGCGAAAAAAGAAATCAGTACTTGTAGTAAGTGCCGATGTTTATCGTCCTGCGGCGATTAAACAGCTAGAAACGCTTGCAGCAGAAGTTGATGTTGATTTCTTCCCAAGTGATATTTCGCAAAAGCCAGTTGATATTGCAACCGCTGCAATTTCTCATGCTAAAAAGAAATTTATAGATGTAGTACTTGTTGATACTGCAGGTCGTCTACATGTTGATAGCAACATGATGGATGAAATTAAAGATCTTCATAAAGCAATCAATCCAATTGAAACCTTGTTCGTTGTTGATGCAATGACAGGTCAAGATGCGGCGAATACAGCTAAAGCATTCGACGAAGCATTACCACTTACCGGTGTTATATTAACAAAAACCGATGGTGATGCGCGTGGTGGTGCTGCTTTATCTATTCGTCACATCACTGGCAAGCCTATCAAGTTTATGGGTGTGGGTGAGCGCACTGACGCACTTGAACCTTTCCACCCAGACCGTATAGCGTCGCGTATTTTAGGCATGGGTGACGTACTTTCATTAATCGAAGAAGTCGAGATGAAAGTAGATAAAGAGCAAGCTGCTAGAGTTGCTGAAAAAGTATTTAAAGGCGCAGGTTTTACTCTTGATGATTTTGCTGACCAATTAAAGCAAATGAAAAGCATGGGTGGCATGATGTCAATGCTTGATAAGCTCCCTGGTATGTCTAACTTACCAGATGCTGTTAAAGGTCAAATGGGTGATAAAACATTTATCCAAATGGAAGCTATTATTAGCTCTATGACTAAAAAAGAGCGTGCACGCCCAGAAATCATTAAAGGTTCGCGTAAAAAACGCATAGCAGCTGGCTCTGGTACACAAGTACAAGAGATTAATAAGTTGCTTAAGCAGTTTACGCAAATGCAAAAAATGATGAAAAAAATGAAAGGTAAAGGCGGCATGACTAAAATGATGCGCGGTATGAAAGGCATGTTACCACCTGGAATGATGGGCGGCGGCGGTCCTAAATTTTAAAAAGTACCATTAAGTTACTTTTTAAAATAATAGCGAATCATATTTAAAGGAGCAAATAGCTCCTTTTTTGTTGAATAAATTATGCATGTAATACACCTTTAACTCTTATTTGTCGTTGAGATCACGGTTTAACCTACTAAACTGCCTTTTTGGTTCACTTCTTACTTGCGTTATTGCCAAAAACTCGTACAATTCCCCAGCTCCCCATTCTGGGGAGTAAATCTTATTAATGAAAACAGTCAATCTTTATAGAGGACGGTATGGTAACTATTCGTTTGCAACGTGGTGGCGCTAAAAAACGCCCTTTCTATCAAATTGTGGTTGCGGATAGCCGTTTCTCGCGTGACGGTCGCTTCATCGAGAAAGTAGGCTTTTTTAACCCAATTGCTTCAGGTCAAGAAGAAAAAATTCGTTTAGATTTACCACGTGTTGAACACTGGGTAGGTCAGGGCGCATCTCTTTCAGATCGCGTAGCTAAGTTAGTAAAAGACGCTCGTAAAGCGGCTTAATAGGCGTAAGTGTAACCATGAGTCAAGAGAACACCTCATCAATAATTGTCGTAGGAAAGCTCGGTGCCCCATATGGTATAAAGGGCTGGCTTAAGGTACATTCATTTACTGATGATCCCGTAGGGATCTTCGATTTCAGCCCGTGGTTGATAGGGCAGCAAGGTAAATGGCAGTCCTTAGAAGTGGTCGACTGGCGTCGCCACAACAAAGGCTTTATCGCTAAATTTGCGCAGGTAAACGACCGAGACGAAGCAATGGCTTATACCCATGCTGAAATCTCAATGGATGCAGCGCATTTACCAGAACTCCCGCAAGGTGAGTTCTATTGGCGAGATCTCATTGGCATGTCTGTTGTAACCGATAAAGGTTATAGCTTAGGCATTGTTGATGACCTGATGGAGACAGGGTCAAATGACGTACTGGTTGTTAAAGCAAACAGTAAAGACGCATTTGGTCAAGCTGAGCGTTTGATTCCTTTTTTAACTGATTCAGTTATTAAAGAAGTTAAATACGACGCAAGAGAAATTACCGTAGACTGGGATCCTGGTTTTTAATGACGCAAACTAGTTCATTATGGGTAGGGGTGATAAGCCTTTTTCCAGACATGTTTGACGCTATTACAGACCAAGGTGTTACCGGTCGCGCAGTAAAAAATGGCTTAATTGATTTTAACTGCTGGAATCCGCGAGACTACGCTTTAGATAAGCATAGAACCGTAGATGACCGTCCTTACGGGGGCGGACCTGGTATGTTAATGATGGTTGAGCCATTAAAAAAAGCGATTGCCGAAGCTAAAAAAGCAGCTGGTGATGGTGCTAAAGTAATTTATATGTCCCCGCAAGGGCGCAAACTTGATCAGCAAGGTGCTAGCGAACTCGCTAACTCTAAAAAACTGATTTTGATTGCCGGTCGCTATGAAGGTATAGATGAGAGAATAATAGAATCATATGTTGACGAAGAATGGTCAATTGGTGATTTTATTTTGAGTGGTGGTGAACTACCTGCCATGACATTAATTGACGCAGTAGCGCGATTAGTGCCAGGTGTGTTAGGTCATAACCAGTCAGCGGAACAAGATTCATTTTCGGATGGCTTGTTAGATTGTCCACACTATACACGACCAGAAACATTGGACGACAAACAGGTTCCTGCTGTATTACTCAGTGGTAACCACCAAGAGATAGCAAAATGGCGGCTTATGCAGTCATTAGGCAGAACTTGGTTACGACGTCCTGACTTGTTGCATAACCTAGCTCTGACTGAGGAGCAAGCGGTATTACTCGCGAAATTTCAGCAAGAGTACCAAAAAGCTTGTGGCTAGAAGACAGTTACACCTAGGAAAGTGAGAAACATAATGGCAAAAGTAAACCAAAATATTATTAAAGCGCTTGAAGATGAGCAGCTTAAAACAGACGTACCTGCATTTGGCCCTGGTGATACAGTGGTTGTACAGGTAAAAGTAAAAGAAGGTGCTAAAGAGCGTCTACAGGCCTTTGAAGGTGTTGTAATCGCTAAGCGTAATCGTGGTCTTCACTCAGCATTCACAGTTCGTAAAATCTCGAACGGTGAAGGCGTTGAGCGTGTATTCCAAACGCACAGCCCTCTTATTGATAGCGTAACAGTTAAGCGTCGCGGTGCAGTTCGCCGTGCTAAGCTTTACTATCTACGTGAGCGTTCTGGTAAATCTGCACGTATTAGAGAAAAACTTAACTAATACGCGCTGTTTATCAACGCAAAAAAACGGGTTGCATCCTTCGGGTTGCAACCCGTTTTGGTTTTAGAATATTATTTTCTCAATTCTCAATTCTCAATTCTCAATTCTCAATTCTCAATTCTCAATTCTCAATTCCTCATTAGTAAAATTTCCGCTTTAGCCTTTTCTCAGTTAGCTGATCCTGTTAGTATTTATCGTATTGATTAGTTTACTTTTATGTAAATTTATATTTACGTTATTTGGTTTTTTAAGGTGGGACGAACGTGGCTGACATAAGTGATTTAGCACAGCTAAGAGAAGGTATAGATGAATGCGATGCACAACTTGTTGCCTTACTTGCTAAACGTAATGGTATTACGCAAAAAATTGGTGAGATAAAACAACAAACAGGCGCACCTTTACATGCACCTGCCCGTGAAGCAGAGCTATTAGCGGCAAGACGACAAGAAGCAATAAATCAAAATGTAAGCCCAGATCTCGTTGAAGATATACTTAGACGTATGATGCGAGAAGCCTATCAAAACCAACAAGCAAAACTTGCATGCGCAGCGCCAGAGCTTTCGCCAATTGTAATTGTGGGTGGTCAAGGCGCCATGGGCCAGTTATTTGCACAGCAGTTTATTCGCTCAGGTTACGAAGTTAAAATTTTAGATAAAGATCAGCAAAACGATGCTAAAAGTATTTTAAAAGGTGCCAAGCTGGTAATGATTAGCGTACCTATTAATGCATTGGACGCTGTCGTTGCTAAGTTACCTAAACTAGATGAAGACTGTTTACTAGTTGATATTACATCGGTAAAGCAATCGCCTATTAAAGCACTAAAAGCTGCGCACAGTGGCCCTGTGGTTGGTTTACATCCTATGTTTGGGCCTGATATATCACACTGGGTAAAACAAACAGTTGTTGTATGTGAAGGGCGAGAACACCAAGCGGCAAAAGGTTTGTTACAGCAGTTACAAGTATGGGGTTGTCAGCTTGTTGAACTTGATGCTAAAAAGCATGATGAAGCAATGCAAATTATTCAGGTAATGCGCCATTTAACGACATTTGTGTACGGACAATTTCTAGCAAAACAAAGTCATACACTAGAAGAATTACGTAGCTGCTCGTCACCTATATATCAATTAGAACTGATGATGGTAGGGCGTTTATTTGCGCAGTCGCCTGAGCTTTACTCAGATATTATGCTAGCACAATTCGATGATGTAGAAACCTTACTTGCACAGTACCAAGATACCTTCGCAAGTACATTAGCAAAATTAAAAGCGGGAGATAAAGCAGCGCTTATTGACTCTTTTGCTGAGGCTAAAGTTTACTTTTCTGACTCGACAGAACACTTTTTAACGCAAAGCAGGAGCTTATTAAATAAAGCGAATGATTCAAAAGTTTTAGATTAATATTTGTTATACCGTTTGCTTAAGTATGGGGATTTAATTCGTTAAATTGCTAAAATATTTATGCAGACTGGTACTAGTTAACGAAAAAGGGCCGATATCGGCCCTTTTTGATTTGTAAAATTGCTTATTAAGTATTTACGCTTACTGCCTGTAGTGACTCGCTTTGGTAGCATCCTAAAATACGTACATATTGGGTGTGCTCTTTAAGTTCTTCTAGCGCTTCTTTTACTTGGCTTTCAGCTAAGTTTGCTTCTAGGTCAACATAAAAAACTTCTTCCCACGGATTGCCCGGAGTAGGGCGAGATTCAAGTTTTACTAAATTAATCTTATGCTGCTTAAAAATCATTAACGCATCGGCTAGTGAGCCCGCTTGTTGTTTTGTCGACATGATCAAACTAGTTTTAGTTGGAATTTGGTTAGACACTTGTAGAGGCTTACGTGCAACAACAATAAAGCGGCTATGGTTTTCGCTTTGATTAGCTAGGTTTGATTTAATAACCTCAAGCCCTACGTTTTTCCCCGCTTGTGCAGAGCCAATTGCAGCACTGTATGGTGTGTTCAGAGCTGATTGTAGCGCGCTTGATGTTGAGTCACATGTTTCGTGTTGTAAATCACCTAAGCCCTGTAAAAAGCGGCTGCACTGCGCAAATGGTTGTGGGTGTGCAAATATTTTTGTTAGTTGACTAAGTTCAGTATCGGGGTTGGCGAGTAAGCAATGCTCTACACTGTGAGTTACTTCTCCAACAATAGACACTTGCGCGTGCTGTAATAAGTCAAACACCTCGTTAATACTGCCAGAGCTTGTGTTTTCAATGGGTAATAAACCAAAATCAGCTTGGCCGTTTTCTACTTTACCTGTTATTTCGTCAAACGATGTACAGCCAATTTCAACTAATTTACCCGGGCGGCGGCTAAAATATTTATGGCATGCTAGTTGGCTATAAGAACCCTGACCACCTAAGTAAGTTACACGGTGTGTTTCACTAAGGGCATCTGGATTCAGGTTTTTTTGTAGCATTGCTTGTTGGTGTAAAACAGAGTCTTCCAAAATAGTTTGAAAAACATTATTCACGTAGTAAGCATCTAAACCTAGTGATTTACCATAACCAATCAGTTTCTCTAAAAGTGCGAGTTCACGTGCTTCATCGCGAATTGGCTTGTTGTTAGCAATTTTATACTCAACCACACCGTGGCTAATACGACGACGTTTAGCTAATAACACGAGTAAATCGGAGTCTATTTCATTTATATCGTGTCTTAGTGCATTTAATACATCATTTGTCATTTTGGTATCCTCATTCCAAAAGTAGGCTGTTATTACACAGCAAAAACAAAAAAGCCTCCCGGTTGGGAGGCTTTACTATTCGATTGATTTTATCTCACAAACAGGGAAGCCTCTTCTATATAAAGAAGCTAAAAAACGAAAAAAAAGTGCGAGAGATAAATATATTCATACAGTTAATGTATGGAGAGTTGCTAACAATGTCAATAAAGATCTAAATAAGCTTAGAGTACTATTTATTTCCCTATATTAGTTTTTATAGAAAGTTTACAAATAATTTATAAATATGAATGCGGATCTGGTATATTTCGTTAACTGGTTCAAATAATAACAATTATTAATAATTAAGGTTGACCCGTGGTTTACAGACGCCCTCCATCGCGTTTTGGATTGAATTCTTTAAGTGTAAAACTATCGCTACTCATATCCGCTATTTGCTTAATAGCTGGGGTATGTGCGGCTGCCTTAATGCTTAAATCTGAAGAGAAACAACTCGTTTTTGAAGAACACGAAGTTTTAAAAAGCTCGACAGATTTATTAGTGAAGCAATTTAATGAGCGCATTAAAACAAAAGTAAATATTGCTCAGCAAGCTAATAACGTAGTAACACAACAACTTTTTCAACCCAATTCACCAATTAATTTAAGTAATAAATCACAGTTACAATTTAATAGTGACGGTACGATTCGAAGTGCCTCGGCTGATGGTTTATCAGCAGCATTTTTACCACAGCAAAATTACTCTCCTTTTTATAAACGCCTATTTAATGATTCTGAGATGCTGTGGCGTATAATTTCTCCTACACTGGTACACGACTTTTTTAACTTTTATCTAATAACAGATGATGATTTTATTCGTGTTTCTCCTCCAAATTGGGCATTAAACGCACCTGCCGACTTTAGAGCAACGAATGGCTCAACCTATAAATCGATTAAAAGCACGCTTGAAACAGTAAGAGAGCCTGCATGGTCAAAAGTCTATTACGATACAGTATGGCGCAAATGGGTTATTAGCTTACTAGTGCCAGTTTATGTCGATAATGAGTTTTTAGGTGTGACGGGGAGCGATATTTCCCTCAACAAACTTATTTCGTTTTTACCTGTTGGTGATAAAGAAAAACACCTACTTGTGTTTGATAGTAAAGGGCAATTGTTAGCACACCCAGATCTAAATCCGACCTTACTAGCCGACTATGGTAGTGATAATAAAGCACTCGCTACTAATGAATTTGTAAACCCAGCGCTGCAGTCGATTATTGACGATGTAATTGCGGTGAAGTTACCTGAATACGCAAATTCGTTTGAAAAAAATGACGAAGCTCATATTATCAATATTCGTAAGATTGATGACTTAGATTGGTACATAGGGGTATATAAAAAGCGTTCATCTACGTTATCTGCATTACAAGATTTAAAACTGAAGTTTTTTGGTCTCTTTATTTTATACGCAATATTAGTTGCCTTATTGCTGCATCAAGCGCTTTATCAACTAGTCCTTCGCCGTTTACATACTTTGGTTTATGCAGTTACAAGTTTTGGCAAAGGTCAATTAACTACAGAATTCCCACCAGAAAACAAAGACGAAATTGGCACGCTTAATGGCTCATTTAGAGACATGACGGTAGAAATTCGCAAACTTATCGATGGCTTAAACCAGAGAATCACAGAAAAAGAAATTGCTGAAAAAGCAGCTAACCGTTTATCTAAAGCGGTAGCATTCTCTGGCACTGGGGTTGTGATCACCGATGAGAATTTTGTAATTGAATACGTAAATCCAAAAATGCTCGAAATGACCGGCTACCCAGAAAGTCATTTTAATAGAGCACCATTACTTAATATTATTGCCTCAGAAATGTCTATTTTAGTTGAAGATATAGACATAGATTTACGCAGCCGTAATTACTGGCGCGGTGATACATTAATTCAAGGCTTGAATAAAGAGCCAATTTGGGTATCTTTAAGTGTTTCGCCAATTCGTGAAGAGGGCGGTGAAATAACCAGCTATGTAGCATCTGCACAAGACATTTCGTTTGTAAAAGAAAGCCAGCGTAAAATGGAGCAGCTTGCTTACTTTGATACCCTTACGGGCCTTGCCAACAGAACGTTTTTTAGAATGCAATTACGTAAGTCAATGGCATTAGCAGAACGCGGGCACTATGCATTTGCATTGTTTTACTTTGATTTAGACGAATTTAAACGTATTAACGATACATTAGGTCACGATGCCGGCGATCAATTATTAATTGAAGTGGCAAACAGACTTAAAAAACGTTTACGAGCCGAGGATACCATAGCGCGCTTAGGTGGTGATGAATTTGCAGTATTACTCAGTGGTATAGAAAGCCAAGCTCACGCGACTGATGTTGCCAATACAATTCAAAAAACACTGAATGTGCCTATAAAACTAGGTAGTAATGAAGTTATTGTGAGCGCGAGTATTGGTATTACAATGGCTCCGTACGATAGCCTAGAAGAGGATCAGTTATTAAAACATGCTGACTTAGCAATGTATGAGGCAAAAGCAAAAGGGCGTAATACATTCCATTTTTATAGCCAAGAATTGAACGCAGCTGCTAATGAGCGTTTATTTATTGAAAATGAGCTACGTATAGGACTAAAAGAAAAACAGTTTGTAGTTTACTACCAACCTCAAGTTGATAGTCGTACTCATCAGGTCATTGGCTATGAAGCGTTATTAAGATGGTTCCACCCAACTGAAGGCGCAATCCCTCCAGATAAATTTATTCCTATTGCAGAAGCGACAGGCCTTATAGTTGAATTAGGCGAATGGGTGCTTCAAGAGTCTTGTGATTTTGCCGTAAGATTAACAAAGCAAGGCTTAGAAAATAATATATCGATAAACTTATCGGCTCGCCAGTTCAAAGACTCAAGCTTAGTCTCAACACTGAGTAAAATGATAATTAGGACGGGTGTTTCGGCTAAGCGCCTTCACTTAGAGCTGACTGAAAGTATGCTAATGGGAAATGTAGAAGCTGCAATTACACAACTCCACGAGCTTAAAGCCTTAGGTATATCTATTTCTATTGATGATTTTGGTACTGGCTATTCGTCACTCAGTTACTTAAAACGATTCCCGGTTGATATATTGAAAATTGACCGTTCATTTGTAAAAGATATCCCTGAGGATACAAATGATATGGAAATTACTGCCGCTATTATTGCCATGGCGCAAAAGTTAAAGCTAGACGTGGTCGCAGAAGGGGTTGAGACAATAGAGCAGATGCAGTTTTTACAAAATAATAATTGTTTCATTGTACAAGGCTATTATTTTAGTAAACCAATTGCTGAGCACGAACTACCAAAATTGTATGAAAGGTTAAATGAACTCTCAAATAGCGAAGTAAGTAGTTAATAAAATTGCGGGTTAACCACCCGCAATTTTAACTTTAAATTTTAACGCTTCTAAAATGGCTTTTAGTTTATCGCGGTCATCACCTTGCACTTCAATAATGCCTTCTTTTACTGCGCCGCCTTGACCCATTTTGCTTTTTATAGTTTTAGCTAACTTTTTCAAATCATGATCTTTTGGATCAATGCCTACAACTAACATTACGCCTTTGCCTTTACGTCCTTTTGTTTGACGCTCAATGCGAATAAAACCATCTTTAAAAAGCTTAGCTTCTAACTCTTTTTCTGGTTTTGGCTGGTCAATGCGCCCCGTACTTGTTGAATATACTAAGTGACTATCACTCATACCTTACCTTTATGGATAAAAATTAATTAAATATTGGCGTAAATGATAGCAAATTTGAAGTTGTGTGTTTTTCTTTTTGCTAAATACTTTTAACAGGTTATATTTAGTTCAAAGGAAATATTATTGGAGTTTAATATGAGTTTAACTAAGAATGAATCAGTCGATGGCACTACATTAACAATACAAATCAAAGGTAAATTTGACTTTAATTTAGTGCAATCTTTTCGCCAAGCTTATGCCCAAATGAGCGAAAAAACAGTAAAGGTTATTATCGATTTAAGAGAGACTGACTACATGGATAGCTCAGCACTTGGCATGTTACTTAACATGAAAAAAACAATTGATAGCCAAGTGAAAACTATCGAAATAAGCAATTGCCAACCACAGCTTAGAAAAATTCTACAAATTTCACGTTTTGATAAAAAGTTTGATATTAGCTAATGATACATGTGTTAATTGTAGATGATCAGGCGCTCAATCGCATTTTACTAAGTAAAATGCTTGAGCAAGAGGGTTATAAAATATCAGTGGCTTATAACGGGCTAGATGCACTTAATGTACTTAAAAGAGAGCAAATAGACGTTGTTTTACTTGATGTTTTAATGCCTGTAATGGATGGTTTTGAAGCTGCTGAAAAAATAAAGCAGCAGTATAGTGAAGTTTACTTACCGATTATTTTTATAACCTCCTTAGAAGATCAAGCAAGTTTTGAGCGCTGCCTCGAAGTGGGTGGCGATGACTTTATTCATAAACCATTTGAAAAAGTAATTCTGCATGCAAAAATTAAAGCACATATTCGCACCAGAGAGCTAAGTAAAAAAGCAAACCAACAAAAGAAATTGCTTGAATATCATCACAACCAAATTGAACGTGAACACGAAATAATTGAGCACATTTTTAATAACTCATTAGAAAACCAAGGTAAGTTTAAAGAGTATTTAGATTTTAATTTATCACCTGCCTCTATGTTTAACGGCGATATGTTTTTAGTAGCGCAAAGCCCAATCGGTAATTTGTATTGCATGTTGGGAGATTTTACGGGCCATGGCCTTGCTGCAGCTATTGGTGCATTACCAACTTCTCGTGTGTTTTATACTATGGTACAAAAAGGCATGGCGGTTAACGATATTGCCTGTGAGCTAAATACACTACTGTACAACCTACTACCTGGGCATATGTTTTGTGCTGCAACCATTATAGAGCTTAGTGCATCAGGTAAAAGTGTTTCTGCATGGATGGGCGGCTTACCCGATGCCTACCTAATAGATAAAGACGGTAATGTAAAACAAACATTAGAATCGCAGCATATGGCGCTGGGGATTTTAGATGAACAAGAATTTGAATATGAAGTTATTCATTTTGAAACAAATAGTAATACACGCCTAGTATTAGCAACCGACGGTATTATAGAAACGGCAAACAAAGAGGATATATTTTTTGGGGAGGAGCGTTTTTTACAAACCTTAAAAAGTAAATCGATGATTAGTAGTGAAGACATAGTTGCTAATGTTACTAAGTTTGCAGATGGTACTAAGCAGCAAGACGATTTAAGCATTGTTTTACTAAACTGCCTGCCTTTAATTCCTGAGGAACAAGAGCGAGAAGCATTTTCTACTTTAGCTTTTAATTTGTCTTTGAGCTTAAACTCAGAGCAAATAAAAAAAACAGACCCCGTTTACGACGTCGTTAATATTTTAAGCAGTGTTGAGGGGTTAAATACTCATCGTTCTAATATATTTTTACTGTTGTCTGAGGCTTACAACAATGCGCTTGACCATGGTGTATTAGGACTTAACTCAGAAATTAAAAAACAAGAAGACGGCTTTTTTCGGTATTACGAGTTGAGAGAGGCTGCCCTTGCTAAACTTACCGATGCTATGATTATTATTGATATGCGCTATTGCCCCGACACGCTCAGTTTATATTTTATTATTTGTGATTCAGGTCGAGGGTTTAGTAGTAAGCACGATGAGTTGGCAAAGGCTAATAACGAATTTGGCAGAGGGGTGTCTTTATTAGAAGAAATAGCCGAAAAAGTCACCTATAACGCCAGTGGTAACCAAGTTGAAATGTGCTACAAGTTGAGCTAGCTCTGTAAAAATATCCATGCTATTATTCTCGAAACTTTAGATGTATGGATGGCCAAATGATTTCTTCTTACTTAAAACAAGCACAACTTAGTACTAATCCAGCTTTGATTTTAACAGAGCTTGAAAAGCTTGATCTACATTTAGCAAACACTGCTTTGCCTGATGTGTGTTGGGAGTATCAAATACCTGAGCTTGGCGAGGGCGGTGCATGTAGTTTATTTGGTTACTTACAAGATGAGCCATTCAAATTAACTGACTATATTAAAAATGATGAGCAAACACAGTTTAAGCTGGCTACTTTACAAAGTATTGTAAGCTACATTGAGCAGCAAACGGGCGTTGATTGGTATGGTATTTATCAATCAACTAATACCCCTGAAGGTAATCAACTATTAAAATTGGCTTATCATGGAGCGCCTAGTCGTCCGTTGTTTCCTTTAACGCAAGCATTTGCGGCTGGCAGTAACAACGTACAGGTTGCGCTATCTCACAAGGGCCGCATTATTAATAACGTTGAAACGTATTTATCACAAGGTGGTGAATACTACACATGCGATCCTAAAGTTAAATCAGAAACCTGCCTACCTTTATTTAATGCACAAAATGAATGCGTTGGTATTGTAGATGCAGAAGCCTTTAAAAATGATTTTTTTGATGAAAAGACGCTTGCCGTTTTAATTGCATGTTGTATTAAAATTCCTCACTTTCTAGTGTAAATAACGCTAGTCAATATGATGTGCTTTTATGTTAAGCTTAGCTTAACAGCTAACCCCTAAATAACGATAAGAGATAGCCAATGTTCTCAGTATTAAAACCATTACCAACAGATCCTATTCTTGGCCTTATGGCGGCCTATAAACAAGATACAAACCCTAATAAAATTGATTTAGGTGTAGGTGTCTACAAAGATGAGCAAGGCAATACACCGGTTCTTAAAGCGGTTAAAAAAGCTGAAGCGTTTCGTCTTGAAAACGAAATGAGCAAATCTTACATTGGTTTAGCGGGTAATTTAGATTACTGCCAAAAAATGGAGCAGTTACTATTAGGTGAGCATCAAGTATTACTAGCTAACCGCGTACGTACTGCGCAAGCTCCTGGTGGTACGGGTGCACTTCGTGTTGCAGCTGAATTTATTAAGCGTTGTAATACAGACGCGACTGTTTGGGTAACTAACCCAACATGGGCTAACCATATTAGCTTGTTTGAAGCTGCAGGCTTAACAGTAAAAGAATACCCATATTACGATTACGAAAATAAAGATTTATTGTTTGATGAAATGATCAACACACTTAAACAAGTGCCTAAAGGTGATGTGGTTTTACTGCATGCATGTTGTCATAACCCAAGCGGTATGGATTTAAACGAAACACAGTGGAACACGGTTGCCGAACTTGCAAAAGAAGTTGGCTTTACACCACTTGTTGATATTGCGTACCAAGGCTTTGGTGCCTCACTTGAAGAAGATGCACGTGGCTTACGTATTTTAGCCGATGCAGTAGAAGAGCTAATTATTTGTTCTTCATGTTCTAAAAACTTTGGCTTATACCGCGAGCGTATTGGTGCATGTTCACTAATTGCAAAAGACAGCGCAACAGCAGATATTTCAAACTCTGTAATGCTAAGCGTTGTACGTAGTATTTACTCAATGCCGCCAGCGCATGGTGCCGATATTGTTAATACTATTTTAAGCAGTACAGAGCTTACACAATTGTGGCACTCTGAGCTTGATGAAATGCGTAGTCGTATAAATGGCTTACGTAGCTTAATTAAAGAAAGCTTAGCAACGAAAGATATTGCTCAAGACTTCTCATTTATTGAACGCCAAAACGGTATGTTTTCTTTCTTAGGTATTAATAAAGAGCAAATTGCTCGCCTACAAAAAGAATACGGCATTTACATTGTTGGCTCTAGCCGCGTAAATGTTGCAGGTGTTAGTCATTCAAATATTGAATACTTTTCAAATGCTGTAGCTGACGTTTGTAAATAAACGTATTTAATATAAAAAACCGCACATCATTACTAATGATGTGCGGTTTTTTATTATCTAAATTTAAACAATTAGCAGCAACCTTTAACCGATAGCAGGAATAAGCCCCGCCATTTGCATAAACTGCGCAGCAATAATCGTTATGCCACATATAGCTGCTATACCAAGCCCAACATTCCCACTTTTAACTTGGTAACCTGTTTTATTTGATGTTGTACGCTGTTTATAAACCATTGCTACAGGCAAAAATATTGCCAGTACAACAAGTGCTATTGCTGCGTAACCTAAGGCCATAATAAAGCCTTGAGGATAAAATAATGCAAAGCCAAGTGGCGGAATAAACGTAATTAAGGCCGTTTTAATTCGGTCTGTTTTATTGTCACCCTTTTTAAATGCATCAGCAAAAAAATCAAATAACCCTAAACTCACCCCTAAAAATGATGTCGCAAGTGCTAAATCAGCAAATAACTTAACGGCCGTTGCCACACTTGAGTTATGCGCAATACTTGCCACGCTAGATACAAACCCATTAAGACCTTGGCTGTTGAGTAAATCAGCTTGGCTCATAATACCTTGGCTAAGTAGTTGCCAAAAAATATAAATGACTAAAGGTAGGGCGGCTCCAGCAATCATTACTTTGCGCAGTACTTTTATTTCAACACCAACATATTTAACAATAGAGGGGATAGATCCATGAAAGCCAAACGAAGTAAATATAACCGGTATAGCTGAAAGGATTAACCCTTGCTCCACAGGCATCTCTAATAAATGCTTACCTTGCACATAAGGGGTAAGCATGTAAAACAAGCTAGCTAATACAATAATTTTTATTGTAAATAACACTCTGTTTAGTTTATCTACCTTGCTAGTACCTAGCGTTACCACACTTGCAATAATAACAGCGAGGATTACAGAGCCAAACTGTGGGGCTATATCTATATCAAAGCCTATATTTATACGCGCTTGGAGTTGTACACCACCACCTGCAATATAAGCAGCGCATAAAGCGTAAAATAAAAAAACCATCGAAAAATTCGCAATATATTGTCCGCGTTTTCCAAGCCATAATTTAGCCAATGTATTTAATGTAGCATCGCGTGGTGCATACTGGTGTAGCTCTAACATGAGTAGTGCGGTGTAGGTCATTAGTAACCAGCTAGCAATTATTAATGCAAGCGCAGTACTAAACCCAAGCCCGGCAGATGCAATTGGCAATGCCAACATACCCGCACCAATAGTGGTGCCTGCAACAATTAACATGCTTCCAGTTGTTTTATTTTTAAGCACTTAATTACCTTAATTATTATTAATATACATGCACGATATAACTAGTTACTCAAATCTCAAATAGTTTTGTAATAAAAGAGCAGTATTAAAATGTAACTTACAATTTACAACTGTATTTATTAAGGACTTGTATGCATTTAAAAGTATTAAAATAGGGTGGTGAGGGTATAATTTTATGTACGTTGGATTGCGTTATAAAACGCTAAGGATTGGCATGTGCCGGTAAAAGCATCGTATTTTTTTATGGTTCTCATTTGGTCTACTACACCTCTAGGGATTGTGTGGAGCAGTGAAACAGTATCGCCAACGCTTGCTGTATTAATGCGTATGCTGGTGGGGTTGTTTTTAGGTGGTTTAATTGTTGCCATAACAAACATTAGAGTACCTTGGAGCAAAAATGCGTGCTTACTTTATTTTTATTCGAGTATAGGTATTTTTGGCGGTATGTTGTTGAGCTATATGGCAGCTAAAACAGTCCCTTCGGGTATTATTTCGCTTATGTTTGGCCTTGCACCTATTTTGTCGGGGTTACTTGCTCAGCAGTTATTAAATGAACCTAAATTTAGCCCGATTAAATTAGTTGCGTTAGCGTGCGCCTTAATTGGCTTATATTTTGTTAGTTATAACCAAGTACAAAACTCGCAAACTCAAGGACTTGGGTTGCTTTATGTGTTTATGGCTGTCTGCTTTTTTAGTTTAAGTGGTGTGATGATCAAGCGTGTGCAGATTGCGATTCATCCTATGGCAACAACATTTGGTGCCTTAGTTTTTGTAACCCCACTCTTTTTTATTGCTTGGTGGTTATTAGATGGTGAGTTGCATATACAAAACTGGAGTGCAAAATCATTGTGGGCTATTGGTTATCTAGGAATATTTGGATCTTTAGTAGGGGCTTTGGCGTATTTTCATGTGCTGCAAAACCTTAATGCAAGCACGGTATCACTTACTACACTTATAACTCCTAGCTTTGCGTTAGGCTTGGGAGCTTGGCTAAATAATGAGTCATTAAGCCAAGAGTTAATAATTGGTGCGGTTATTATTTTAATTAGTCTGGGCTTTTTTCAATTTGGTGATAAGTTTTTAAAACGCAGTAAAGTAAGCGCAAATTAGCTTTACTACATTTTTTCTATTTGAATAATTAAACGACGGTTTTTGTCTCGGCTTAAAATGTTATCGTTATTATCAACAAAGCGTTTTTCGCCCAAACCGGTTGTTTGTACTTTGGCTTCATCAACACCCAAGCTCACCATATAATCTTTTATAGTTTTGGCGCGCTTGCGCGATAAATCTAAGTTATTCCAGCGTCCGCCATAGCTATCAGTGTATGAGTCAATACTAATAGACTCTATGCTTGCATCATTTTTTAAATACTCAGCAATTTTATCAAGACGTTGTTGCGACGATTTAGTTAATTTACTGCTGTTAGATTGATAGTTCATTACAGTAAACGAAATATCTTCAAAGCTGTAAGGGAGTAGTTCATCGCGGCACTGTAAAAAAGCCCAGTAAGCTTGTTTAAAGTTTACGCTCGATATACCAACGGCAATTTTATCGGCACTGTTTTGCCAGTCTTGATAATAAAAAGTAGGGTAGTAGCCTTTTTCAAGCTCGGTAAGCATTTCCCATGCTGTTTTATTGCCTAGCTCGCCATCAAACTTTTTAAGTAATTTCATGTTTGCAATATCGCGAGCGGGCAATCCTGCACGCCATGTAGGTGGCACTGCTTTTAAACCTGCAATTGCGTAGTTATCTGGGCGAACAACCATATCTAAATTAAACGTTAAGTTTTTATTTTTACTTGCTGAAGCTTTAAAAATAGCTTCACCGTAATAAGGAACCTCATGATTTAATTGGCATTGTAAGCGCGTTGTTTTAACGACTTCCCAGTTGGAGTTGTCTTGGGTTGCTGTATATTGGCGCATAGCAGCTTGCGAGTGAGTACTGCAAAGCACTGCACTTATACTAAGGCTAATAAATAACAACTTATACTTCATGGTGCTCTCCAGCTATCCGGGAATGCCAATAATTTGGCAAATTAACGACTGCAATGATTAGTTTGTTCTCTATATAACTAACTCATAAGTTAAAGCAAGTTATGTGCCTACAATTTTAAAGCAATAAATACTTAAATCCCCTAGCCTAGGGGGCATCAATTTTGACATAATAGTCAGCTTACACGTATAAACAAAGAAGACTATGGCAAATACTGAGCAAACACCTTTCGCAAAACGCTTTCGTGGATTTTTTCCTGTTGTTATTGATGTTGAAACTGCAGGTTTTAACAAAGAAACAGATGCCTTATTAGAAATAGCAGCCTCTGTTTTAAAAATGGATGACGAAGGATTGCTCAGCATAGATCATACTGTTCATTTTCATGTTCAGCCATTCGAAGGCGCGAATATAGAACAAGCAGCCATCGACTTTAACGGCATAGACCCGTTTTCACCACTACGTGGCGCAGTACCTGAAGATGAAGTAATTAAAGAAATATGTAAAGTAGTGCGCAAAGCGCAAAAGGCCGCTGGGTGTCAACGCTCAGTTATTGTGGCGCATAATGCCGCATTCGATCATGGCTTTTTAAATGCAGCAATAGAGCGTAATAACATTAAGCGTACGCCATTTCACCCGTTCGTAAGCTTTGATACAACATCTTTAGCGGGTTTAGCGTTAGGGCAAACTGTATTAGCAAAAGCATGTAGAGCGGCTGGTATCGAGTTTGATAACAGCCAAGCGCACTCAGCGCTTTACGACACAGAACGTACAGCCGAGCTTTATTGTTTAATAGTAAACCGCTGGCAGCAATTAGGTGGTTGGCCATTAGCGCCGCTAGATGATTGCGACGCTGATGCCGAAGTTGAAACTGAAACAAAAAATGACGAAGAAACTAAAACGTCTGAGTAATTTTACCCTCAGTTAGCTTAACTAGGTGGGGCGGGTAAATACGCGAAAATTGTTTAGAATCTTTCGCTATTTTAAGCTCCACACCAGGGTGCATTAATTCATTTACTTTTAAACGACTGCTGGCAAGTAATTGCACTATTTTTTGCTTAATAAGTAGTTTTTGACGATGAATATGCGCAGAGCGTATTTTTATATGCTTTTCATTTTCAGTTATTTTATTCATGAATTGCTGACGCTGAGCAGCCCCCGCAATTTTACTCGCTTTTTCACGAGCCTGTTGTAAAGCGGTTACTTTAGTCGCAAGTACTTTTTCAAAATCGGTTATTTGTGTTTGCTTTTGGCGAAGCTCAAACCAGAGTTGTGCTAAAAATACGCGTGTTTTAGTACCGGCTGGCGCGCCCAGTTCACCCGTTTCAATGCGCATAGCATCTAAAATATTACCGCCAATAATTTTACCTCGCGGGTCATTTGCTTTGCCTACACGTATTAATCGCCTAGCACTTAAATCACAATGCAGAGCTTGGCGTTCAATAAATAAATCTTGTTCGGATTTAATATTGCAGTACTGGGCATAACCAATCGAAATAGTTCGTTGAGCGGTTATACAGCACGTAAATGCTTCCTCGCCTTCACGTTTTCGGCCAATTGCGCCAAGCATAATGGTTACCGCACTTTTACTTTCAACAGTTCCTGATTCCACAAAACCAAGTACCGTAATATCACCGTTGGCTTTTACACGCATGCCATCTTTAATATCGCCAGTAATAATTACGCTACCATCAAAATCAACATGGCCTGTACTTACATCTACGTTATCAAAGCATAAAACATCATCTACACGCATACCACGGGGTAGGGCAACGGGCACACCTTTGCAGTCGGCAATAAGCATATTAGGATTATTAGGATCTACTTTTGTACCTTCGAAAGGCTGGAGTTGGTGATCTTTACCTGGTTTTGCACTAATTGAATCGCCAAATACCGTATAGCCTTCTTCTCCAGGGGTCGCTGCAATACGCTGCATTAAGGGAGTGCCAGGTTTTACGGTGATAATAGCGCCAAGGTTTTTCATATCAACCTTACCGCCTTCTTTAGCTTGTGGGCTAAGTACTCGGTCTTGAGCTGTTGAGCATAAACGTACAAATTTGGCATCGCTGCCTTCTTTTGGATTGCGCCCATGTGCAATTATGGCACTGTAAGAGCTTCCTGCTGGTTGCTCAAACTGCTGGCCTAAAAAGGTATCAAGCGCACGAGGACTTATTCCTTTTTTAACACCTACATCAGCAAGTGCTTTTTGCGCGCCTTCCATAGACAAAAGTGCGCCACCTTTAGCGGTAGTTAATGTTGCTTCTGCGACCATGTTTTTTTCATCAATATTAATGACAAGCGACGCATCTACAGCTTTAGCAACGACAAGCGATACTTCCTGATAATTTTTAGTTGGCGCAAAAAGCTTTCCAATATTGGCAATGACAGCTTCGTACTCACTAAACTCAGATTGCTCTAGCATTTGCGTTAACTGAGTACTTGTAACAGGAAAACCACTATCAATAGGGTGACTTTCTAAAGAGACAAACCCTGTACTTTTATCAAATGAAAAAACCGACATTTATTAATTCCCTACTCTATGCCTGTTATTATTTTTATTTTTTACAACTAAAGGTTTAGAAATAGCAAAAACCTTAACTCCTCATTTGAACACAGGTTAAACACATTGTTAAGTAAATGTTTATATGGGCTTGCATAAACTAAATTTTGGTTACTTAATGCGCGATTGGGGCATGCAATTAAAATAAAGCGTTACTAGGCCTTGAGTATCAGTACTTTACTCAGTTATACTGTTTGCACGCTCTGAATTGAGTTACTAATTCAGGGGCTGATTAGGATTCGACGGAATTCAAGAAGCCCAAGGTGCATGTCGAGGTGCGGTTTGCCTCGTTAAACAGCCGCAACCTAAAGTAATCGCAAACGACGATAACTACTCTCTAGCAGCTTAGGCTGGCTAGCGCTCCTTCCATGTATTCTTGTGGACTGGATTTTGGAGTGTCACCCTAACACCTGATCGCGACGGAAACCCTGGCCGGGGTTGAAGCGCTAAAACTAAGCGGCCTCGCCTTTATTTACCGTGTTTGTCCGGGACTTAAAGGTTAATTAAATGACAATACTAAACATGTAGTACCGACGGTCGAGGCTTTTCGGACGGGGGTTCAAATCCCCCCAGCTCCACCAATAAAGGTTTTTGAACTCGTTATTCGAAAACCATAAGAAACCCGCAAATTTGTTAACCCAAGTTTGCGGGTTTTTTTATGGTTATAATTTAATTATTAATAATTGTGGCAAATAAGCTTTAGCTGTTATTTCAGCGTTTTACAGTACAGTAAATAAAACAGATATTAATTTGCCGAAAGGGCAGTGTAGCCATGTTTTAAGGCATACTTTTGCAAGTCATTTTATGATGAACGAAGGTAATATTTTAGTGTTACAGCAGATACTTGGTCATGTAAAGATTGAGTAAACTATGGTTTACGCACACTTTGGAGCAAGTCATTTAGAGGATGCTATTAGATTGGGCCCAAGAGTAGATATATAAGTTATTTTGGGGTTATAGCCAAGTTCAAAGAGGTATTCTATTGTTTTTTAAAAAAGAGCCTACGATTACCGAATAATCTATTATTGAACGTATTATTAAATCGCAAACGCCAAAAGAAGATTGCTCTTTTTCAAAATAAGAGATCATTTTAAGGATATCTTGTTCGCTATAAAGTCTTCTTTTCTTGTCTTTATAGACTTTTAGCTTTTTAAACTCTTCAACATGAAGATTATCAATAATGGGGCTGTTTAGTTCAAAAATCATTTCAGGCTTACGTGGCGAATACGCTCTAAAATTGGTAACTCCAAGTGAACTATTTGAAAGGTGAATATTATAATTTCTCAAAATTTTTAAAAAATGGAATACAGGGTTTTCATTTTTTATCAATGAATAACATTCAATATCAGCATTATTAGGATAATTTACTTTAAGTAGCTCTTCTATTGTTATGAATTCTGCTAAGGCAGCCCTTAAATAAGCAGTTTTGATATTATTGTTAGAAATAATATGATTCGATTCATCAGTTCCAATATGACTTGCTAAATATATGGCAGAACAGAATCGCGTATATATGTCAATATCCAATTGAGTTCGTTCATCTGGTTTAGGGATAATCATATAACCTTCATCCATATTTGGAAATAACTCGTAATTTAAATTCATAAAACTGCTTAAGCTCTTAATTTTTTAACTTTTTATTTGGTAAATTCATAGAGATTAGTGGCTTACTAAATCAAAATTGATATTGATAAAGCAAGAATTATATAGAAAGATAAATCTAATTTATATCGCCAAATTGTTCTTTTTTGCGAGTTCGTTTCAAGGCATGAATCCTATAGTTAAAAAATAATCTGTTATATTAGTTTTTTCTCAATAATTGCCGGAGTGCTAATTTAAGTAAAGCATAAAGAGTACCGCTTCTGAATTGGTTCGATGAAGTGGTCCACTATCAGCTAATAGTCATAAGGTTAATGTTTAATAGGATTTAGGTCGCGTATTTTCATGTCCATATATTGCCCAGCTACGATAGTTAACACAAGACCTAAGTAGATATTACTAGTGTATAACACCCTGATTTTATAGTAAGTTGTTGTTTTTAATAGTTACATGTAACAATCGAGGCTTTCGGGCTGGGGGCAAATCCTCCCAGCTCCACCAATAAAGGTTTACGAACTCGTTATTCGAAAATCATAAGAAACCCGCAAATTTGTTAATCCAAATTTGCGGGTTTTTTTATGAAATTTATAAAGTAAAAATAGAGTTTAAGAATTTCTAATTGCACGTAGCTTCATCTTTATCGCAATTATAAAAATACTAAATAACGACAGCATACTTATTAACAACGTTAGGTTAAGTATGGGGTTACTTGGCTCATCGGTGGTGACAGGAGAGTTGTTTGTAGTTTGCGAGTTTTGATGTTGCCTAATATAGCTTTGGCTGATCCAATCTACCGCGTTTATCCATTGTACTTTGGCGGGATCAGTATTGTTTAGCATCCCTATTGCGTGCTTATCGTTATCTAAGCTTTTTGAAAGTTGTATCAGTTGCTGCCAAAATTCATTTTTAGGGCCTAGGTCGTCTATTTCTTGTAGGTGCTGTTGTAATTTATCGCCCCCCATCGTTTTTATATCAGCTTGTCCTGTACTTTGCGCGTAGCTATTTATTAGCGATGAAAAGCGACTAAAGTACTCATTGCTTTTTTGCTGTGTAGGGTTAGCTGTTCGCTCGTTTGTTACTTTTTTTGTTGGTTTATTTAGGCTATTTTGATCAATCAAATATTGTTTATAGTTTTGGTAACTTAAGTTATTTGTAGTTCCATTATTTAGAGTGCCAAAGTTATTTTTAAGTGCATTAACACTGATCACTACGCCTATTATGGTAATAATACAAAGTGCGCAATAGCAAAAATACAATGCGCTTTTTAAAGTGTTACGCAGTAGTTTATATTTATTATAACTTTGCTTAACAGCTGCAGCTGTATTTGGGGCTTCGTCTGTATCTAGGCGTTCATTTTGTATTGAAATACTTTTGCCGTCAGTACTTTCATTAATGTGTTTATCTGTATTTTTACTGTGCTCAGTGAGTGCTATTTGATTATTTTGAGATTGAGAGATTACAGTAATGAGTTGAGGTTCTACTTTAGTAATCAAACCTAGCTTTTTAAGTGAGGATTCTGTTTTAACAGCATCAATACTCGATAAGTCTTTTTTTAAAGCGTAAGCTTTTCCATCAAATAACTGAATAACAATATTATGAGGAATATTAAGAAGTTGGCTGAGTTGTTCTTGGGCAGAGGTAAGGTCAGTATTTTGGTATAACTGACCATTAAAAACAATTTTAAATGTAGCGCTCACGTTAGTACCTTGCTTGTGTAATTCCATTTTTGGAATTTTATTTTTATTATTTGATACACAAAGCTAACTTAACAGATAAAGGGTATGCTTTCTAATGATTTGCGATTAAAAAAGCCCTAACAAACAGCGTTAAGGCTTTGGCGTGTAGCTGTTACTTTATCGTTTAGCGAGTGATTTTACAGATTGCTTTTGATCACTTGCTGGTTGGGTTGCTTTGTCTATTAATGTTTCAAGTGGTTTATTTCGAACGCACATAAGCACCTTGTTCATTGCTTGGCATGTGCCTGTCGCTTTTTTATCATGGCTTGTGTAGCTGCAATCTTCATTAATGGCTTTTGCTTCACATGCTTCCCAAGGCGCATTTGAGCCGTGGCCTGAATGGCTTAGCGCTGAGCATGAGGCAGCAAGTAAAAAGCCAGTGGTTAGTGCTTTTATCACGTTAAATATTTTCATTAGTATCTCAGTTAATTATTTAGCCAGAATGCGAGTTATCTTGCGGTAGCACCTTTAAAACAACCAATAAACATGTTTTCAGATACATCGGCTGCATGGTAGTGGTATCCGCGTGTATCGTCGTTGTGGCCTCTACATTCGTCTAAATCAGTGGGTTCTAATCCATCTTCGTTAAGCATGCCAAATATACCAAATCCATCGAGTGCATAACCCATCATGGCGGCATGACCGTCTGATTGGATTTGTGTTTGGCTACAACCTGCTTCACCGTGGTAGTGATAACCTGCTACTAAGTTAATATGGCCAGCGCAATCATCAAAGGCTGCAATAGTGTATGCGCCTAAAATAGCCTCAACAGGCGCGGGTGCAGCAAGTACAACACCATTGAGAGCAACACCTACATTGGCGTTACCAATACTGCTATTTTGAGTGGTTGCAACAGGCGTTATTGGAATTAAAAATGATTCTGATATACCGCCATCAACATAATCAATAGAGCATTCTACGCAGTGGTTTTGGTATTGTTCTTCTACGTTTGGGCGTGCAGCGCCATCACACGATTCTTGTGTGTCGGTTACATTTACAAGGCCTGTACCTTCGTCGTATAGTTGCCAATGACTATCGTTATATAATGTTGGTAGATTTAAAATAAAGTCTCCGGTTATATCGTAAACCTCACCGGTGCCGTCAAACCAAATACCGGCTTCGTCTGCTGTTGAGGTGATATTTTGAGGGCAAAATACACCAATCTCGTAATTTGAAGGCGCACCGGCAATATCAATTTTGTAGCATGAGGCTTCATCGCCATTACTTAGCGTACATGTTTGAGTGGTAATTGATGAAATGAGCGCATCGCTTTCAAAGTTAAAAGGGTCAACTTCTACAACAAAATCGGTTGAAGTATCTGTTGTAGTTCCCTCATCGGTGGTTGTTTCAGTTACAACTGTGCTTTCAGCATCGCTACCGTTACAGGCAGCTAAACCCAGTGCAAGTATACACACTGCAAGCGGTGTCAAAATTGGTGTGTTAAATCTTCTCATCAAAAATATCCGGTAATGAAGTTGAATGTATAATATTTGTTAAATGTGCAAACAAAGTGCAAAAACAACGCAACATAGTACATAGCACGAGATAGAAGCTGATAAGGTTGCTATAAATGTGTTTAGTACCTTTTTTACTATTTAAATACTGCGACTTAAAAGTACTTAAATAGGCAGTGGAGTTTTATGGACTTTTTATTTCCCGGCAGCATGTCTTTATTTTTGTTTTTATTGTTAATAATCACAGCAGGGTTTACCTCTTTTGTATCTGCTGCATTTGGCGCTGGTGGCGGGTTAATGCTGCTGGTAGTTATGGCGTCGTTTATGCCAATGGCAGTTGTTGTGCCTGTGCATGGTTTAGTACAGCTTGGCTCTAATGCAAATAGGTTTTTACTCAGCTTTAAGCATATTGATAAAAGCATGTTTGTATATTTTGTGTTAGGCGGCTTAGTAGGGGCGGGGTTATCAAGTTTTGTTATTGATGATATATCGCTTGATGCTATGAAGTTAGTGGTCGCTATTTTTGTTATTTATTTACTGTGGGGTAAAACGCCACCTATAAAATTAACCTCTAAGGTGTGGCGTATGGTCGCCGGTGGAATAACTACTTTTATTTCTATGTTTGTGGGGGCAAGTGGCCCATTAGTTGGTAGCTGTTTATATATAAATAATTACGAAAAGTTAAAATTTACGGCAACGTTTTCGAGCATTATGAGTGTGCAGCATTTATTAAAAGCGATAATTTATGGCGCTGTTGGCTTTAGTTTTTGGCAATGGATACCGCTTGTAATTGCCATGGTAATAAGTGGCGCTGTAGGAACTTGGTTCGGAATTAAATTACTTAAAAGGATGTCTGGGGATAAATTTAAGCATATTTTTAGGATAGTTTTAACGTTATTAACGCTACAACTTGGTTGGCAAGGTATAAAAATATTACTCCACTAATTTGCTTAGTGGAGTAAATTTAATTTTATTAAACATAAATTATTTAAGAGGATTAAATAATTCATTGCGCCAAAAAGTTACTGATATAGAGCGACTACACTGTAATTTTTTGCCTTATCGATGAATTACATATTCTTTGTAATAATTGTTCATACGTTTAATTAAATTGGTATTAAAGCTTATTTAACAGCGGCTTTAATTGGCTTGTCGCCATCAAACAACTTAAAAATGCGGTTACTAATAAATGAGTTGGTCGCAATATGTAATAATGCATTGGCTACGTTTTCGCGGCTAATTTTAGCTTCTGAACGATCACTTGGTTGCTGCGTAGTTACTTGCATTGAAGCACTATCGTCAGTCAATGTACCAGGGCGAACAATGGTATAATTTAAACCACTGTTTATTAGGTGCTCGTCAGCCATATGCTTAGCAACTAAGTAAGGTTTTAAATCACCTTGAATCGAATCTGGATCGTCAGCACCAATCGAACTGACCATAATAAAGTGATTAACGCCGTGCTCTTTAGCGAATGTAGCTGCTTTTGTTGCAGCCCATAAATCAATGAGTACAGTTTTATCATCGCCTGTACTTCCACCAGAACCAGCAGCAAAAATCACTTGGTCACAGCCTTTCATTGCATCACCAAAATCGCCTTCAAGATCTTGCTCAACAATAGTTAAAAAAGAGCTGTTTAAATCGCTTAACTTATTTTTGTCACGCACTAATGCCACAACATTTTGCTCATTTTCTAAAAGTAGCTCAGTTGTCATTTTACCTATTTGTCCGCTTGCGCCAATAATTAGGGTCTTACTCATAATTAACTCCTTCCAATAAATAGTAAAAGTAATGTGCTTACAAACAGACCTTGGGGTAGGGGATTATTTTTAAAGGGTAAAAAAGAGTTTAAATGAGCTAATTTCAAAAAATACTTTAATTAAAGTGCGATACTTAACTGAGTATTAAAATTAGCTGCTTTTGGTGTGTTTTTTTAGACCTTTTTATTCAACCATTATACTCACTTCGGTCACATAACTACGGCGGTATAGACTAATACGGACTTTACGTTCTTGGTAATTATAAAACAAAGTGCGATATGTACTATTGCCATTTTTTTTTAAAGGTTCACCTAATTTTTGCTGATAAAAGCGAGTGATATCAGAAATTGAATCGGTTAAATAACCAGTACGTACCATTGGGTATTCGCTTGCTACGTCCATCGTTGTAACAAACTCTTCAGGAAGTGGGATTTCAGTGACGTTTTGGCTGAGTACGTTAAACGATAGAGTGCATAGCAATATTATTAAAAATGCTAAAGTTTTCATTAGAGTCCTTTGAGTAATAAATTCCTTTTATTGGTACTTATTTTACCTCAATAAGCACCAATGTCATTTAAATTTTATTACGAATTAAGTCTCGCACTATAAACCGGGCGGGGTGAATAGCTTGGCTTACACGTTCGCTTAATGGGCGGGGTTCGTTATTTAAACAACTTACGAGGTGGTCTGCACTTAGCGGTGCGCTGCATAAAGCGCGTGCACCAAAACCGGTAAAAATATGCAGACCTTGTTGTGGTTTATTAAGTTGCTCATATTGGTAGCGTTTACCTAAACGTAGATTAGCAAAAGCCATTGTATAATCACTTTGCTCGCACCATTGCCCAGCCATTGGTAGGTGATCTATAAATGTGCAGCGAACAGCCGCTTTTGCCGAGTTTATATTGCCAAGGGTGGAGGCAAATTCACTTTGCTGATAAAAGCTAAGTAGTTGCTCTTGGTTTAATTGGTTGTCGAGCGCTGTAACTTGGCGGCTTTTAGTGTTTTTTTCAAATGTGGCACCCATACAGTGATGATCTAAATAA
The DNA here is from genome assembly GCF_015864375.1 of Pseudoalteromonas sp. SWYJZ19. Taxonomy (NCBI): domain Bacteria; kingdom Pseudomonadati; phylum Pseudomonadota; class Gammaproteobacteria; order Alteromonadales; family Pseudoalteromonadaceae; genus Pseudoalteromonas; species Pseudoalteromonas sp. SWYJZ19. The sequence continues at coordinate 117,753 of NZ_JADYXI010000005.1, read as the reverse complement.
GCCGGCGTAAAATACCCTTTATGGCATAGCACTGTTTTAAGTTTGCGTGATTGCTCACTTGCCTCAATATGTGAAACCTGACCGCGTACGCCTACTATAGGTAGCGCTTTTGTTTGCTCAAATGAATCGCTGTGCTCACCTGCACAAATAATTACATCGCTAAACGGGCCTAGCTGCTCATCATTCGTTAATAAAAACCAACCGCTTTCAGTTTTTTTAAGCTGTTTTATATCGCAGTTAAACACGCTTTTAAATGGGTTTATGCTATTTGCAGCCTTTAGCATAGCGCTTACTAATTGCGGTGGATTAACCCAGCCGCCTTGTTCAAAAAATACGCCTGAATAACCTGTTGTTACTCCTGCTATTTTGTCGCCTTGCTCTGCGGTTACGTTATGCATTAGCTGGGTTGGCCACAGTTGTTTTTGTGCTAAGTTTTGATGTTTATCGGCGAGAGGCTTTTTTACTGCATGCTGTAATACGCCGCACCAATCGTAATCAAAACTAAAGCCGTTATTGAGCAACTGGTTATACAAACGTTTGGCGTATAAAAAGCTATGTGCAAACAATTCGCTGTGCGGCGAGTTTTTAGCTTGTAGGTGAGGGTAAATAGCGCCTTGCACATTGTGCGATGCCCCCATTGCAGGCTTTTTATCTTGGCAGAATAATTGGCTGGTTATGCCTCGTTTAGCCAAGCTGTATAAAATACAGCTACTGGCAATACCACCGCCAATGACCGCTACATTTTTTAAAGTACTGCTATCTTGATTAAAATAAGCGGGGGTTGATTGAGCGCTATTAACATGTTTAAGTTGGCCAATAAGCATATTTTCTTTTTGATTAAAATCTTTGGCTTTTTTAATGCTAAAGCCAGCCTCTATTAATCCTCGTTGAACAAAGTCAGCGGCAGTAAAAGTCGATAAGGTTGCATTAGCTCTTGTTATATCAGCCATGGAGTTAAATAAACTTTGCTGCCACATATCAGGATTTTCACTTGGCTCAAGCCCATTTAAATACCAAGCATCAACAATTCCTGTTTGCGGGTAGCTCATTGCTTGTATTGATTCAAGCGCATCACCAAAGTATAAATCGAGAACAACATTGCCATTATTAAATTCGAGCCGGTGGCATCCTTCTAAATTAATTGGGTAGTTTACTGTTAATTGCTCAGTAAAATAACTTAAGGTAGGCCAAGCGGTTAATGCTTGTTTTAAGTCTGTTAATGTTAAGGGATACTTTTCAAACGAAATATAGTGTAGGCGTTTTACGCTTTTTTCACATTCATTTTGAACTTGCATCCGCTCAAGGTGGTCTTTAAAGCGTTGCCACGTATTTAAAAAGTTTAAACCGGTGCCAAAACCGGTTTCGGCAATAACAAAATGTGATTGGTCATGATTTTGTAATCGTACATCTATATTATTTTGCTCATAGTACACATAATGCGATTGAGCTAAGCCATCGTCATTAGAAAAATAAATATCACCGGAGTCATTAGTCAAAGGTGTACCTAAATTATTAATGTGACTATGTGCGTTCTTAATCATAATTTTTTAAATTTATAGATATATTTTTAATTATTTTACGGGTTTTCTTTGTAATAGTCTGGCGTTATTTATAAGCTAGCAGTTCAGAGTACAAGTGTACGCTAGAAAGCTGACCACTTAGGTGATTAAATTCGCGTAAAATAGAATGCAATTAAGTATTAAGCTAAGGGAATTACCCATGAGAAGAGCTGTAATTACAGGTATCGGTGTTGTATCAAGCATTGGTAACAACAAAGAAGAAGTATTAGAATCGTTAAAAACGGGCAAAAGCGGCATCGCTTTTAACCAAGAATTTGCCGATTATAAGTTACGTAGTAACGTATCGGGTAAAATTGATATTGACGTTAAAGCACATGTTGACCGCAAAGCAATGCGCTTTATGGGCGATGCTGCTGCATATTCTTATATTTCGATGACTCAAGCAATTGAAGACTCAGGTTTGTCTGACGACCAAGTATCAAATGAGCGCACGGGTATTATTGTTGGCTCTGGCGGTGGTTCGTCTAAATGGCAGGTAGAAGCTGCTGATATTTTACGTGAAAAAGGCGTAAAACGTGTAGGGCCTTATATGGTTCCACGTACTATGGCGAGCACTACATCTGCTTGTTTAGCAACACCCTTTAAAATTAAAGGTGTTAACTACTCAATTAGCTCTGCATGTGCAACATCTGCGCATTGTATTGGTAATGCAGTAGAACAAATTCAATTAGGTAAGCAAGATGTTGTATTTGCTGGTGGCGGTGAAGAACTACACTGGACATTGGCAATGGAATTTGACGCTATGGGCGCACTTTCTACTAAGTACAACGAAACACCAGAAAAAGCGTCTCGTACATACGATGCAAATCGCGATGGTTTTGTTATATCTGGCGGCGGCGGTATTGTTGTAGTTGAAGAACTTGAACATGCACTTGCACGTGGCGCGCACATTTACGCTGAAATTGTTGGCTACGGTGCAACATCAGATGGCTACGACATGGTTGCTCCATCTGGCGAAGGTGCTGCACGTTGTATGCGCCAAGCTATGCAAGATGTAGATAGCATTGATTACTTAAACACACATGGTACATCTACACCAGTAGGCGACGTTAAAGAGTTAGGTGCGATTCAAGAAGTGTTTGGTGGTAAGTCACCAATGATCAGCGCAACTAAAGCAATGACAGGTCATGCCCTAGGTGCTGCGGGTGTTCACGAAGCTATTTTCTCATTATTAATGCTAGAGCATAGCTTTGTAGCGCCTTCAATTAATATTGATGAGCTAGATGAGCAAGCGGCAGGTTTGGATATTATTACTGAGCGTCGTGATGTTGAGTTAAATACTGTAATGTCTAATAGCTTTGGCTTTGGTGGCACAAACGCGACTTTAGTTATGAGTAAGTACAAAGGTTAATTTGAGCTTATAAGCCCTAAATATGTAAACACATATCAGGGCTAAATAGCTTAAAACAAAAAAGGAAAGCCGAGGCTTTCCTTTTTTATTATCGAAAGTTAAATTAACCTTCGTTATGTTCTTTACGCGCTTGCTCAATTTCGTCAGCAATTTCTTGCGCTTTCTGCTTAGTTTTTTCAGTTAACTCGCCAGCAGCTTCTTTGCTTTTAATCCATGCATCAACCGCAATCTCTTTGCCGTCGTCGTACATGTCTAAGCCCATTGTTTTACTTTGCTCTAATAGCTCGTTTAAAGACTCATCATTTTTAAGATCGTTAGTTGTCTCTTTAACGTCGTTCCATGCATCACCAAGCTTTTCTTGCATTTGTGCGCTTTTATCTTTTGCATCTTCTTTTACTTCGTTGGCATCTTCACAACCAGTTAATGTAATTAAAGTGCCTAATAAAGCTAAACCTGCTAATTTATTCATGTGCTATCTCCTTTACAGACTGATAATTAATTCGAGGCAGACTATACAACAATGAAAATGAACGCCCCCGTAACAAAACGATTAAATTTTAAATTAATGAATGAGCACGATTGGCCTCAATTATTTGAACTCGACCAAGACCCCGCCGTAATGCAGTATTTAACGCGAGGTGTACCTACCTCTTTAGAACAAATAAAAAATGAGGGAGTGCCTCGTATGCTCGCATATCGAAATGAGCTAAAAGGCTGGGGGCTGTGGAGTATCACTCTAAAGCAAACCAATACATTTATTGGCTGGGTATTAATAAGACCTATGAATTTCTTTAGTGATGCACCAAATTACAGCGATATTGAAATAGGTTGGCGCTTTAAACAAGCGAGTTGGGGGCATGGTTATGCAACCGAGGCGGCTATAGCATTATGTGATGAACTCATTAAGCAAGATGACGTTAAGGCGATAAGCGCAACTGCACTAAAAGATAATACGGCCTCTATAACAATAATGAAAAAGTTAGGCCTGCAATTTATAAAAAATTATATACATACAGATGAGCAAGGCGACTTACCCGCGGTACTTTATTCAAAAAACGTTTGAAGATGATTAAATATCAACAGCATAAAGATTGACCTGTCCTTAAGTGACGTGCATTAATATGGGCAACAAAAATAATAAATTAAGGATGTTGTATGGGATTGTTTTTTTCACCACGTAAATTAATCGTCAAAAGTGTACTGGTTTTACAGTTCACTACTTTTAGTGTTTTGGCGCAGCCTTTAGCGCAAAGCGCGGTCGCAATGCCAGACTCGTTCAGTGCCGATGCTGCTAAAAGTATATTAGAGCAAGGCGGTAATGCTGTTGATGCAGCTATTACGGCACAATTTGTACTTGCAGTGACGCTTCCTGAAGCCGGAAATATTGGCGGCGGGGGATTTATGCTTATTCAAAAAGATGGCAAAGGCGATTTTATAGATTATCGCGAAACAGCGCCAACAGCGGCTCATCGTGATATGTATTTAGATGAGCAAGGTAATGTTATTGCAAACAAATCAATATACGGCATTCACGCAAGCGGTGTACCTGGCAGTGTAGCGGGTATGTGGCTTGCACATCAAAAGCATGGCACTTTAAAGTGGGAAACACTAGTACAGCCTGCTGTAACGTTGGCTGAGCAAGGGTTTGTAGTTCCGCCTAAGTTAGCAAAAGGTGTTAGCCATTATATAGCCCATCTAAAAGAGCAAAAAATAAATGTAAACTTCGAAAAATATTTTGCTGATGTAAAAGCCAATAAAGTCTTTAAGCAACCCGAGCTAGCGGCAACGCTAAAGCGTATTCGTGATAACGGCCAAGATGGATTTTATAAAGGCGAGACTGCAAATATTATTGCTAAATTTATGCACCTGCATGGTGGTATTATTAATCAAGATGATTTAAAAAATTATACCGCTAAATCACGTACACCCATTAAAGCAAGTTGGAATGGTTATGAAGTACTTACTTCGCCACCGCCGAGTTCAGGTGGTATTGCTATTTTACAGTGGCTCAAAATGTATGAGTTACAAAAACCAAATGCAGGCTTAGCGCATAACTCGACTCAGTATGTGCACTTACTTTCTGAAATAGGTAAACGTGTATTTGCAGATAGAGCAGAGTATTTAGGCGATCCTGATTTTTTTGATGTACCAGTAAACGCGTTAACTAATATTAACTACCTCAAAGAGCGCAGTAATGGCATTTCGTTAACCGCTATCTCGACTACCGAAAATATTAAACCGGGCCTTAAAGAAAGTGAGCAAACTACGCACTTTTCAATCGTTGATAAAATGGGTAACGCTGTCGCAAATACCACCACAATAAACTTAGGGTTTGGTAGCGGTGTAGTTGTTGAAGGTGCAGGGTTTATTTTAAATGATGAAATGGACGACTTTAGCGCCAAACCAGGCGTTATGAATGTGTTTGGTGCAATAGGCGGTAAAGCTAATGAAATACAGCCACACAAGCGTATGTTGAGTTCTATGACGCCTACAATACTACTTAAAGACAACACCGTTAAAATGGTGACAGGTTCGCCTGGTGGCACAACCATTATTAGCTCTGTGTACGAATCTATCTTAAATGCGATAGAGTTTGATATGAGTGCAGAGCAGGTTGTAAATAGTCCTCGTTTTCATCATCAATTGTGGCCTAAAAATATAATTAGAACGCACATTGGTTTAACCGATAGCGTAAAAGCAGAGCTTACAAAAATGGGTTACACCATAGACGAGAGACACTTTGGTGACTTACACGTTATTATTAATAAAAATGGGCAATTAGATGCTGCTTCTGAAGCATCAGGGCGCGGTAAATCAATTGTTTTTTAAATAAAAAAACACCGCGCTAAAAAGCGCGGTGTTTAAAATAATAAAAGCTTATTGAGTATCAATTAAATCTTCAACACCCACTATTAGCCATGGAGCATCGTCTGAAATTAGACGCTCTAAGTGCCAAATTTCTAAAATAGGCTGTTCTTTTTTATCGCCTAAATCACGGTACTTACCTTTAAAGCGAACACTAACCTGCCACGATTGCGCATTTGTATCTGCACGCACAAGTTCGGCATCAATAAACATTACTTCAGTGTCTACACTCTGTATAGCTTCACGCTCAGCTTTAAATTCGGCAACAAGTGCAGGGCTTAAGTATTCAGCCATTGTGGTGTAATCAGCATTATTCCATGCAGTTTGTAGTGTATGGTAATGACTACGGGCACCTTGCAAAAAGCCATTAACGTCAAAGTTAGGTGGTAAATTAAAAGGGACACTTTCATCTTGTGGGGCGCTGTTAGCAAAGCCTGTACTTGTTGGTTGCTCGATAGGTGCTTGTTTAAAAGCATTTTGCTGAGCACTTGTACCTGCACTGGCATTTGCAAGTTGTGGGGCACGATTAGCACGTAAAAAGCCTGTTACTAGCTTAAATAAAATAAATAGTCCGCCAGCTAATAAAATCATTTCTAATAGCTGAAAACCTTCAAAATCGTCGCCTAACATTGCTGCAATTAAGCCACCCGCTAAAAGACCACCCAAAACGCCAGCCATAATGCCTTTTTTATTTGATGTGGCTTTAGGTGCTGCTGTTGGGGGTGTTGTATCTGCTTTTTGTTTTTGTGCTGTTTGTTGTGTTGCAGGAGTTTGTCCACGTTTGCTACTGCCAAACTTTTTACGTGCGTGTGCATCAAAACTGGCAGTACATAATAATGCCAATAATGAAAAAATAACGATGATGTTCTTCATGAAATTCCCTAATTAAAATCGAGCCGCGATTATAATTTACTTTCTTAAGGAGTTTAATTAATTACTTTAAAAATCAGAGGTTTTGAGTATAAAAGAAAAGGTTTATTGGTGGGTATATAATCAAAAAACCGCTTAGTAGGAACTAAGCGGTAAATTTGTTTATTTTAAAGCCAACGAATAGCGCCAGTAACGCGTTCGTTATAAGTATTTAGAGGTGCTCCAACACTTGCCACTAAAATAGTATCTGCTTGTGAGCCTCGGTTAATATGACCTTCAAAGCGCTCGTCTTTGAAATTATCATCACCAAAACCAAATGATTTATTTTCAGATGGCACTATAAATACAGTCATTGGGCCAAAGTCAGACTCAAATATCAAATGCAGCCCTTTTTCGCCTTTAAAATCACAAAACATAGCGTAAGTTACATCACCAGGAAGTTCATCAAGATGACCACCTAATACTGCAAGCTTGTCGTTAACGCTTTGTAGGCTAATGGGCTCTTTTTTGTCAAGCGCACTAATTTCGTAGTACACATGGGCAAGCGCATGCTCACCCGCTTCGTGTGCAATATTTTGCTCTGTACTAAAAAAGAAGGCACTAATAGCCACTACAAAAGACGCTGCTAATGCAAGATGCACTCGGTCAAACTTAAAACGCGAGCGGGCATCAACCACGTTCTTTCCCGTTGCTTGCTCTTCTTGTAGCGCTTTTTCTTTTAACGATGTGTTTAAAAGAATGCGGTCTGCAAGGTTTTCAGGCACAGGTATATCTAAAGAGTCTTGAATATACTTATCAAAATCTTTCATATCGTTAATAAAACTTTGTCGCTCAGGGTTATTGTTAGCAAACTCCATGAGCTCCTTGTCAATGTCGTTTGGCTGCGCAATAGTGCGGCGACGAAACTCAAGTTCATCCATTATTTTGATGCCCCTTTAAGTTGTTCATCATCACGGCTTAAAGCCTCTTTAAGTTGATTTCGGGCACGGTATAAACGAGTCATTACCGTGTTTTTATTTAAATTAAGTATGCCTGCGATCTCTTCACCAGAGCAGCCCATTACAACTTGTAGTAATAATGGCTCTCGGTATTCATCAGATAGCAGGGCAATCTGGCGTTGAATAACCGTTTGCTCCATTTCATCATCTAATGAGTGGCTGGTTTCATCAACAAGCGTATCGTTTTCTACGTCGCTGTAATCAAACTGTTTACGTTCAAATCGGCGCGCATTTTCTCTTCGTAATATAGTAAGCAGCCAAGGTTTAGCTGCCTTTTGATCAAGTAAAGAGTCGAGAGAACGCCACGCGCGTAAAAACGTTTCTTGTACTAAATCATCTGCTATGTGCGGATCACGGCATAACCAATAAGCAAAGCGATAAAGCTCTTTATTGTAAACGTGGACCAAGGCTTCATAACGCTTTTGTTTCTCTGCCATATCGATTAAGACCTGATTGTTTGATTTTTTCTTTCCAAGCATAAGCACTTTTTTAATTAAAAATTATTATTTATTGCAAAAAAAGACCTGAGTATCGTAGTTATTAATCATAAAGGTCTTTTAATACAGCTTGTTGCGACTTTGATGCTTGAGTTTGATAGTTCTCAAGAATTTTAATAATAGCATTAAGATCCGTGTTTGCGCCTTTATTACTATAAAGTTGTGCCTGCAATTGGCTAATGAGGCCATTAAGCTCGCTGCTCTTTACGCGATAGCAAAGCTCATCAATAGCGCCAACATTTTTGTGAGTCACCTTTACAGAAAAACTATTTAATGCGGTGTAAAAAGCTTTCACATCGTGTGTTTTAGCTAAAGCTTTAAGCTCATTCAAGTTTGGCTGAACAATACGCCCACTATTAATCTGTACTTTTTCAGTCGTATTTTTAGAAGAACGGGTAACTAGATAAAAAATTACAGTACCAATCCATAAAATATATCCTAAAACGGCAACTACAATTAACCAAAGAGGAGTATCTCTTTTAATTTCAATGTTTTGTGTGCCTAGATCTTCATTCGATATATTTTCAATAGCAGATGAATTATTTATATTTGGCTGCGGATTTGCCACAGCTGTATTAGCCGCAGTGCTACTAGGCGTTACCGTTATAGTGCGCTTTGGTAATGTAGCTACGCTAATACGATTCATTTTAGTGTTAAACCAAGGCAGTTTTATTTCAGGTAGGGTATAAGTACCTGGTTTTTGCGGCAGTAATGCATACGATGCGGTTTGCTGCGATACAACGCGTCCGTCACGTACTGCATTGTTATTTTCTTTTTTATCAGGGTAGCTGCGTATGCCATCAATGGTAGGCATAGAGATTTCAGGTAATTGCTCTTTTGTAACTCCAAGCGCAGTAAGTGTAATAGTACGTGTTATAGGCGTACCTACTTCTACGGTGTTGTCGTTAGGTTGCCATTCTTCATCAAGACTAACCAGCTCGCTTGGTAACCATGCACCTTTATAATCACTCGGAATTGGTTTAATTTCTATTTGCTGATCGTCGCCAAGAGCTGATACTTCTAATTGACGATAATTTTGTTGTACTCGCCCTTGAAAAGCGGGGCCTGCAATAGTGTACGCACCACTTTTTTGTGGCTGAATCAAATACTCGCGAGTAATAACAAGGTAGCGTTTACCATCAACAAGCTCATAGCTTTCAGTTTGCTTACCCAATTGGGTTAGCTGAGCATCTTCCATACTTGGTGTGCTTAAGCTGCCATCAAGCAGCTCTTTCGCAAGGTAAAGCTTAATAGTGTAAACACCGGCTTCTTGGACAAACAATGAATTACTCGAGAGCGACGTTTTTAAAAATATTTCGTTATTTTTATCTGCATCAACTGAGCGTTTTGCCACTTTTAATTTAATAGGCTGTGAGGTTAACCCTGCAACGCTAAATGCCGGAATAGTGTAATCACCCTCTGCACGGGTCATTAATTTAACTGACCACGTGGTTTGTTTATTAATGCTGCCATTAATAATGTTGGTACGAGAACTTAAGCTTGTTGGGCCTACCACAAAGTCTTTTAACAGCGATGAGGTGTCTGGTTGCTCGCCTTTAACTGTATCGTCTACGGATATATTAAGCATAAAAAATTCACCCGCTAAAACAGGGTTTTTATCTACGCTGGCTTCTAATTTGGTGGCAGCCCACGAAGGCATCGCACTTAATAGCAATAAACAGCAAAATAATCGCATTACCATGATTTTTCGACTCCTGTAGGGCGACGTTTATATTGTCTTTTTTGGGCTTCTAATTGCATTTTATTCCGTAATAAAATAGCCGGATCGTCCGGGACTTTTCTAAGTAGTTGATTAAGCTGTTGTGCTTTTTCTTTTTCTTCATTAGTGAGCTCACTTGCTTGGGCTTGCATAGCTTGTTGCTGAGCATTTTGTTTTTGCTCATCAGTAGCAGGTTGCTCATTCATTGCTTGTGGCTTACTTTGTTGCTGCTCGTCTTTAGGTTGGTCAGCGTCTTTATTTTGCCCTTGCTCACTTTGTGGCTGGGCTTGCATATCAGGTTCATTTTGCTTGTCTGATTGCTCGCCAGGCTCACCTTGTTGATCTTTTGATTGTTCAGACTCTTTATCTGATTCTTTATCAGATTTTTCATCGCTTGAGCTTTGACTTTCGTTTTCGCCTTTTTCAGAATCGCTTTTATCACCATTTTGTTGCTTATCCTGTTTTGACTCATCAGAATTTTGCCCTTGGTTTTGCTCATCTTTTTTCTGGCTATCATCTTGGTCTTGAGAGTCGTCGCCGTCGCTTTGCTGATCTTGTTGATTGAGTAATTGTTCAACTAAAGCTTGGTTGTCAGTTGCTTGTGTAAAGTCGTCTTGTAAGGTTTGGGCTTGTTTGTAGGCTTCAATGGCGTCCTCAAGCTTGCCAGCTTTGGCGAGGGCATTACCGTAGTTGTATAAACCGGTAGCCGACTTATCATTACTAAACTCATTAAGTGCAGCATCAAAATTACCTTGCTGGTAAAGCGCCGCGCCTTTTAACTCACTCGATTGCGCCTGTGTTGCTGCATCGTATTCTTTATTTTTGTAAGCCTCTAATGCACGTTGATCTGAATTTTGCAAAAGAGTAGGAAGCTCTACGGCATACGCATCTTGCTGCGGTAAAAAGCTAAAGGCTAAAAAAGCCCCCAGCAAGGCAGCGCGTCTAAATAAATACAAGCCAAATGGCAATAACAGTAACAGTCCGTATATACCGGCATCTATTCGCCAAAGTGCATGGCTTTGTTTTTCGTCTTTTAACAATTCGCTTTGCGCGCTTGGAGCAAATATATTTATGTCGTTATTGCTAGGTTGGTAACTGGCAAATTTACCGCCGCTGCTTGATGCTAAATTTTTAAGCTGAGTGGCATTAAGTGTAGGTACTACAATTTGGCCGTATCTGTCTTTCAAAAAACCACCTTCAGGTAATTTTATCGGTGCGCCTTGAGCGGTACCTACACCATATATATTTAATCTATATTGGGTGTTATTGGTAAAGCTACTCACGTCGCTTTGTTCTTGTTGGTCAATACCGTCGGTCACTAAAATAATGTCGCCATCAATATAACCCGCTTGCGTTAATAGCTCTTTGGCCATATCAAGACCGGCTAAAACGTTTGAGCCTTTGTCTGGCATTATTTCAGGGCTTAAGCTTGGAATTAAATTACTGAGTGTTGTGGCGTCGTTTGTTAGTGGCGATATTATATAGGCCGTGCCTGCGTAAGCTACAAGCGCGGTATCACCTTCTTTAAATAGCTCAATCATATCAAGCGCTTTAAAGCGTGATTGCATTAAACGATTTGGTAAAATATCGGTGCTGTACATTGAGTACGACATATCCATAACAATTACACGGGCACTTTTACTTTGAAATACAGGAACTTGTTTTTTCTCAAAGCTAGGCCCAGCACTAAATAAAATGCCAAGGCTGCAAAACAAAGCAACTAACCAAAGTGGTTGGCTGGCTTTAGTGTTTGCTTCGCTCATTATAAATTGTGCTAAATGCGGTGCAATTAGCTGCTCACTAGTCGTTTTTTTATCCTTAATTAAGGCGACAAAAAATAATGCCACAGCAGGTATGAGTAACCATAAAAGAGCGGGGCGAATAAATTCAAAATCCATTAGTTTGGCTCCTTTAATGCACGCAGTGTACTAAGCATTACTTTTAAGCTAATAAGTAAAATAGCGATAAGTAACGTGTAGTAAAATAATGAGCTTTGTGGGCGAAATGTTTGCTCGTCAGCGCTAATAGGTTCAAGTTTATCAAGCTCTGCGTAAATTTGTTGAAGGCCTGCTACATCTTTGGCTCTAAAGTATAATCCGCCAGTTTGCTCGGCAATCTTTTTAAGTAAGCTTTCATCTAAATTACTGCCACTAGAGCCACCCATATTAAAGAGGCTAAAACCGCGCGGATTATCTGAGCCAACGCCAATGGTGTACACTTTAATACCTTCTTCGCGGGCTAGCAGTAAGGCATCTTCTGGGTTTAGGTTACCAGCGGTGTTTTGTCCGTCGGTTAATAGCACCACAATACGATTACTTTCATCTTTATTGGCAAAGCGCTTTACCGAAAGACCCAATGCATCACCAATGGCTGTTGCGCGTCCCACTAAACCAATTTGCGCTTCACTGAGCATTTTACTTACTGTTTTAACGTCGCGCGTGAGGGGGGTTTGTAAAAATGCGGTGTCGCCAAATAATATCAGCCCAAGCCTGTCGCCTTGGCGCTGCTCTATAAAATCACTGAGTACGGCTTTTACCATGGTAAGGCGGTCAACATATTGGCCATTGTAAGCCATGTCTTGCTCGGTCATAGAGCCTGATAAGTCAACAGCTAGCATTATATCGCGGCCTTCGTTTGGCAATGAGATTGGCTCATCTAACCATGTTGGATTGGCAGCGGCAGTCACAAGTAATAACCAAATTACCCACTCAAAAGGATTTAAACGTCGTGCGAGTGGCTCAATACTTTGGCTGGTTAAATTGTGCTTTGCAAAACTGGGTATACGTAAACGCGTACTGGCATTACTTGCTGCGGGTTTTAATAGTAAAAGTAATAAAGGTAAGGGTATTAATAAAAATAACCATGGCCAGCTAAATTCAAACATGTACTGACTCCTTTATTTTAAATTGCTTAATACCTTGGCGAAATTTTTCGCACAGTGTTGTATCTTTTTGGCTGGGATTATATAGGCTTAGTATTTCTTGTTCTGTAAAGTTCAAACCGGTGAGTGTATTAAGTGTTGTGCACCATTTAGAGGTAGATTGCGCAGCAAGGCGCTTGTCGTAATATTCAATCACTAAACGTTTTAAAATAATATGCAGTTGCTGAGGATTTTGCTCACTTTGGCTTAATTGTATTGCGTAGCGTTTAGGCTTTTTAAATTTATGTTTTTTGTAAAATATATAAATAGCCGCGCACAGTGCTAAAAACAGCAGTGCAATAATAACCCACCAAGCAGGGGCGAGTGGCCACCAATTAACTTGGTTTGGCGCTATTATATCGTGCAGGCCATCGAGTGGATTGGTTTGCATGGTTATTTTCTCACTAATTGCAGCTCAAGCGGTGTTGCTGCATTGAATGATATTAAATTAAGACCCGATTTAGTTAAGCGATTAAAGCGCGTACTAAATGCTTGCTCAGCATTTTTAGCAAAGCGTTCTCTAAAGCTGTTATCCATTAATGGTAGGGCAAAGTCTTGACCATTTGCATTAACGGTGACTGCTTGCTTAAACGCAGGTAACTGATGCTCAAATGGATCGCTTATGTGGCAACCAATCAGCTCGCAGTGGCGGCTTAATATTTCGAGTTGCTTAAAGCTGGCATCATCCAGAGCATTAAAATCAGACACTAAATACACTAAGCTGCCTGGTTTTGCTAAATGGTTAAGGCGCTTTAGGTTATCGCTAAAGTTGTTAGGGGCTGTTTTATCAATGTTGTTGAGTGCTTGCTGGTGGTTGTCGCATAAATTATGACAAAGCTTAAGCACGGCTTTTTCACGGGCGCTGGGCTTTAACTCCAAATGCGAGTGCTGATTAAACACAATACCGCCAATTCTATCGCCGCGCTGACATGCCGACCATGCAACAAGAGCGCTTATATGCGCAGCTTGCACCGACTTTAACAGTAACTTTGAGCCAAACAGCATTGAGTTTGAAAAATCAGTGAACACAAACACAGGGCGTTCTTTTTCTTCTTGAAAGAGCTTTGTGTGAGTTTCGCCGGTACGCGCAGTAACTCGCCAATCAATAGAGCGAATATCGTCACCTTGCTGATAATGTCGGACTTCGGCAAATTCCATTCCCCGGCCTTTGTGCGGTGCAAGGTATTGCCCTGTTAAGGTATTTTTTATTTTTACCTTAGGGGCAAGTTCAAGCAATTGCGCTTTGGCTTTGTAATACATCAGCTCTTTGAGTGCTAAATTAACACCGTGGCTATGGCTCTGTTTGAGCCATGCTTGGGATTCTAATTGTTTTTGCATAACTTATGGTACGGCTACAAGTTCAACTATACGGCTTATTACTTGATCTTTAGTAATGCCATCGGCTTGGGCTTCGTAACTTAAAATAATGCGGTGACGCAGTACGTTATGCACAACAGCTTGAATGTCATCAGGTGCTACAAAGTCACGGCCTTGAAGCCATGCATGAGCACGAGCACATTTATCAAGTGCTATTGTTGCACGCGGACTTGCACCAAACTCAATCCAGCTACCTAGTTGCGCATCTAATTTAGCGCCTTCACGGGTGGCAATAATAAGTTGTACTAAATATTGCTCAAGTGGCTCTGCTAGATAAAGGCCTAATATTTCTTTACGAGCTGCAAATAAATCGCTTTGACTAATTTTTTGCATTACTGGTTGTTGCTCGTTAAGCGCTTCGCCACGTGTTAAACGTAGTATATCAAGCTCATGCTCTGCGCCAGGGTAGCCAATACTTAGGTGCAGTAAAAAGCGATCCAGCTGGGCTTCTGGTAACGGGTAAGTCCCTTCTTGCTCTAGCGGGTTTTGTGTTGCCATAACTAAAAATAGTTCGCTAAGCGGATAGGTGTTTTTACCCACGGTCACTTGGCGCTCTGCCATGGCTTCTAATAGTGCTGATTGTACTTTGGCTGGTGCACGGTTAATTTCGTCAGCTAAAATTAGGTTGTGAAAAAGAGGACCTTTTTCAAATACAAACTCGCTAGTTTGTTGGCGGTAAATATCGGTGCCTGTTACATCAGCCGGTAATAAGTCTGGCGTAAACTGTACGCGCTGAAACGATCCTTCAATACCTTTAGCAAGTGCATTAACTGCACGTGTTTTTGCAAGCCCAGGAGGGCCTTCTACTAATAAGTGACCATCAGCTAAAATAGCAATAAGTAGCGCTTGTGTAAGCTCTGGCTGGCCAATGATTTGTGTATCTAAGTACGTTTTTAATTGTGAAAATGCGTTAGCTGCCATAATAAGTGGACTGTCCTCGTCAGCTGGGTTTGTACCTAATAGTGTTAGGTGATAAATACTGACCTATTTATAAGGTTTATAATTGGGTAACTCAAGAGTTAGACTGTATTTTTTAAAATAGTTCGTTATTTTTTAACGATTTTTAGCGTACCACAAAACTTTGTAAATGCGTCTAAAAAAGCCTATTGTGATAGTCGTAATTAAACACTGTTTATATAAATTTGTGTTTTTCTATTGGCTTTAGCACACGGGTTGTTTAGAATCGAGGAAAACAAACAGGTCAGACCTGTCAGCGGGAGAGCATAAATGTCTGAGCAAAACATACTAAAAACACCAAAGGGCGACCGTATTGCCATAGTTAGCGGCTTACGTACACCTTTTGCAAAGCAAGCAACAGCGTTTCACCATGTACCAGCACTTGATATGGGTAAGTTGGTGGTTAACGAAATGCTTGAACGATTAAATTTCAATAAGTCAGAAATTGATCAACTTGTATTTGGTCAAGTAGTACAAATGCCAGAAGCGCCAAATATTGCACGTGAAATTGTATTGGGCACAGGTATGCCAGTATCGGTTGATGCATATTCTGTATCGCGCGCATGTGCTACCAGCTTTCAGGCTATTGCTAATGTAGCTGAGTCTATTATGGCGGGATCTGTAAGTGTAGGTATTGCAGGCGGCGCAGATTCGTCATCAGTATTGCCAATCGGTGTAAGTAAAAAGCTAGCAGGCAGCTTAGTTGATTTAAATAAAGCGCGTACGCTTGGTCAGCGCTTAAAAATATTTTCAAAACTGCGTTTAAAAGATTTATTACCAGTTCCACCTGCGGTTGCAGAGTACTCAACAGGCCTTTCAATGGGACAAACTGCTGAGCAAATGGCTAAAACACATAATATTAGCCGTGAAGATCAAGATGCATTAGCACATCGTTCTCACTCACTTGCAACGCAAGCATGGGCTGATGGAAAGTTAAAAGATGAAGTAATGACGGCGCATTTACCGCCATATAAAAGCTTCATTTCAGAAGACAATAATATTCGTAAAAACTCAACGGTTGAAGGCTACGCTAAGCTTAAACCGGTGTTTGACCGCCAGCACGGTACAGTTACCGCAGCAAATGCAACACCATTAACAGATGGTGCAGCGGCAGTGCTTATGATGAGCGAAAGCAAAGCAAAAGCATTGGGTTACGAAATACTAGGTTATGTACGCAGCTTTGCATTTTCAGCAATTGGTGTAGAAAAAGACATGCTAATGGGCCCAGCTCATTCAACACCTATTGCACTAGATAGAGCGGGTATTACCCTTGCTGATTTAGATTTAATTGAAATGCACGAAGCGTTTGCATCGCAAACACTTGCCAATATGAAAATGTTTGCTTCAGACAAATTTGCACAAGAGCATTTAGGTCGCAGCAAAGCAATTGGCGAAATTAACATGGATAAGTTTAACGTTAACGGCGGCTCTTTAGCATATGGTCACCCATTTGCAGCAACAGGTGCACGCTTAATTACGCAAAGCTTACACGAGCTTAAACGTCGTGGTGGCGGTTTAGCATTAACAACAGCGTGTGCTGCTGGCGGTTTAGGTGCAGCCTTTGTATTGGAGAGCGCGTAATGACAGATTCAGTATTTAATTTAGCGGTAGATGAAAATAAAATCGCCGTGGTAACGATTGATGTGCCGGGTGAGAAAATGAATACCCTGCGCAGCAGTTTTGCCGATGATTTAAAAGCATTACTAGAAGACGCTAAGTCGCAAAATGTAAAAGGCATGGTATTTATAAGCGGAAAAAGCGATAACTTTATTGCTGGCGCCGATGTGAAAATGCTCGATAGCGTTCAAAAGCGTGAAGATGCTTTAGCTATTAGCGAGCTATGTCATCAAGCGTTTTTTGATATGACAAAACTGCCATACACAACAGTAAGTGCGATTCATGGCGCTGCATTAGGTGGTGGTTTAGAGTTTGCTTTAGCATGTGATTACCGTGTTGGTACCGACAGTGATTTAACAAAAATTGGCTTACCAGAAGTACAACTTGGTTTACTTCCAGGTGGCGGCGGCACCCAGCGCTTAACCAAAATTGTTGGTATTCAAAAAGCACTTGAGTGGATGCTAACAGGTAAACAAATTCGCCCTACGCAAGCTAAAAAAGCAGGCGTGCTTGATGATTGTGTACCGCACAGTGTGCTGCTAAAAGTTGCAAAAGAATTTGCCGCGAAGAAAAAGTCACAAGCAAAAGAGCCAAAGCTCGACAATATTAGTAAATTACTAGAGTCAAACCCGTTTGGTCGTAACTTTATCTTTAAAAAAGCAAAAGAAAACGTACTTAAAAAAACGGGCGGGCACTACCCAGCACCACTAGCTATTATTAAAGCAGTGCGAGCTAGTGTAGAGCTTGATGAGCTAAAAGCGTATAAAACAGAAGCTGAAAGCTTTGCAACACTTGTAATGAGTGACGAATCGAAAGCGCTTCGCGGTATTTTCTTTGCAACGACTGAAATGAAAAAAGAGTGGCGCAATGATGACGCACCCGCAATAAGCAAAACTGCTGTTTTAGGTGGTGGACTAATGGGCGCAGGCATTGCGCACGTAAGTGCTGTTAAAGCTAAAGTACCGGTACGTATTAAAGATGTAGCAGAGCAGGGCATTAGTAATGCAATGAGCTACACCTATAAAATTTTAGATAAGCGTCTTAAGCGTCGTATTATGTCTAAAGCTGATGTGCAGTTAACGATGAACCGTATTACAGGTACAACTGACTACAGTGGCTTTAAACACATTGATTTAGTAATAGAAGCGGTGTTTGAAGACCTTGCACTTAAGCAAGGTATGGTTGCAGACGTAGAGCAGCAATGCCAAGCAAATACAATTTTTGCAAGTAACACGTCATCATTACCAATATCGCAAATTGCAGCGCAGGCAGCACGTCCTGAAAATGTAATTGGCTTGCATTACTTTTCACCAGTGGAAAAAATGCCATTAGTGGAAATTATTCCACACGAAGGTACGTCTCAAGAGACCATTGCCCGCGTTGTTAACTTTGCACGTAAGCAAGGTAAAACGCCAATTGTTGTAAAAGACATGGCCGGTTTTTACGTCAACCGTATTTTAGCGCCTTACTTAAACGAAGCTGCTAACTTAATGTTAGCAGGCGAGCCAATTGAAAAGATTGATGCAGCGCTTGTTGAGTTCGGTTTTCCGGTAGGCCCGCTGGCTCTACTTGATGAAGTAGGTATTGATATTGGCTCTAAAATTGCCCCAATTCTTGAAAAAGAATTAGGCGAGCGTTTTAAAGGCCCTGATGCATTTATGCGTATGATTGATTCAAAACGCCTTGGCCGTAAGTCTGGTCGTGGTTTTTATGAATACGATAAAAAAGGCAAAAAGGTTGATGAGTCAGTTTACGAACTATTGGGTGTTACCCCGGCTCCACGTTTAAACAAGAGCGAAATTGCTAAGCGTTGTGTATCGCAAATGCTTAACGAAGCAGTACGCTGTTTAGATGATGGCATTATTGCCAGCCCACGTGATGGCGATATCGGTGCAATATTTGGTATTGGTTTTCCACCATTTTTAGGTGGCCCGTTTAGCTATATGGATAAATTAGGCGCAAGTAAAATAAGCTCTGATATGTCTACATTAGCTAACAGCGATGCTAACTTTGCACCATGTGAATCACTGGTAACAATGGCAAGCTCTGGTGCTACTTTTTATAACGCAACACATGTTGAGGTTGTAGCTCCTGAAGTACAAAGCACTGAGTCACAAGAGCAAAGTGTAACTGAGCCTGAAGTTACCAAAGAGATTGAAACGAAAGAATAAAGTTTCTGCTATCTAAAAAAACCGCATTTAAATGCGGTTTTTTTATAGTTTTTATAAATAAATGAGGAGCTTAATGACATTATTTACACAAAGATTGAGCATATACCAAATGGAAGAATCTGATTGGCCTCTTTTTCTTGCGCTTCATCGCGATCCTCAAGTCCTCAAGTATTGTTTTGATATGCCAATGGAGTCACTGGTAAGAAACCGCTTTGAGATACGCTTGCCTAAGTGGAATGCTAAATCACGTCATCCCCTGTGTTTACTCATTATTAATAATCAAACAAAACAACCTGTGGGTGTTACAGGTTTTGCCTATGACGGAGAAACCGCAGAGCTTGGTTATTTATTATTGCCAGAGTATTTTAATAAAGGCTACGCGACAGAATCCCTAAGAGCTGTGATTGACTGGGCTTGGAAAGAATGTGGTATTAGGCAGTTTAAAGCAGTCGTAACGCGTGGCAATATTGGTTCTGAAAAGGTGCTTGGTAAGTGCGGTTTAACCCATACCGATACACTTTTTAAAGTGCATACAATAGGCGAAAAGTTATATGACGATTTAATTTATACGCTTAAGGTGTAGGGTTTTAATGGGCTAGTAGCCTAGCCCAAAAAGTGTTTACAAGTGAAGTGAAATAGCTTTTCGGTCTTTTTCTGGCATGTTTTCTACGACTAAATTAAATGAGTTATCAATCATTCTCTCAATTTCACCTTGTGGAATTGTGCCGTCTAAAATTACTGTGTTCCATAAGCGTTTATTCATATGGTAACCAGGGATCACTGCCGGGAAAATATCACGCAATGATATTGCTTCATCAGGATCGCACTTTAAGTTAAGCCACCAAATAACCTCACCATCATCATTAGTTTGACCGTCATTGCCAATAGCAAGAGTCGCAAACATTTTATGATTCACTTTATATACATCAACCTCTTGCGCAAATGGTTTTGTAACCTGAACAAGTGGTTTTTTAACTAAATACTCATGTACTTTTTTCTGGTCCATGATCCATTCCTTGAAGTCATACTCGGTAAAGCTACCATAGCAGTTTTTTTCACATTTGATTATATGTATTTTAGTATAAATTAAAATTTTACAAGCTAATACAACATGTAGCGTAAAACCAACGTAATTTTAGTTGAACAAAATCCAGTTCGTGGTATGTTTCTGGCAATCAAAAAAATAATAGGAATTCACACATGCCAAAGGCGAGTGATGTTAAAAAAGGTACTGCTATTGACTTCAATGGCCGCGTTTTAGTTGTAAAAGATATTGTGCGCTCTGTGCCGCAAGGTCGTGCTGGTGGTAGTTTATACCGTATGCGTTTATACGATGTGGTAACCGGTGGTAAAGTTGACGAAACATTCAAAGACAGTGACATGCTAACGCTGGCTGATTTAACACGCCGTGAAGTAATGCTATCGTACATTGATGGTGACGAGTATGTGTTCATGGATAATGAAGATTACACGCCTTATAACTTAAGCAAAGATGCTATTAGCGAAGAAATTTTATTTGTTAATGAAGAAACACAAGGCGTACACGTAATTGTTATTGATGGCGCGCCAGTAGGGCTTGATTTACCGTCAAGTGTTGAACTTGTTGTTGAAGAAACAGACCCATCTATCAAAGGTGCATCTGCGAGTGCTCGTTCAAAACCTGCACGTATGTCTACTGGCTTAAATATTTCTGTGCCAGAGCATATTTCAACAGGTGACCGTATCCGTATTAATACTGTTGAACACAAATTTATGGGTCGTGCTGAAAAGTAACGCGTAAATTATAATTTTAAAAGCCGAATCTGTGTTTAACAGCTTCGGCTTTTTTGTGCGCGCGGGGGATTTGTTGCTTTAAATTTAATCACGTTAGCGTTAGAATAAGTGCCGTATTTTTGAGCAACTTTAAAGGGTAATTTTGTTTATAGTTTTACTAAGCAGTGCATTTATAGCTTTAATGTATTTAGAAGCCATTAAAAAAGGTATGCCAATTAAGCGATGGCTTATTTTAGGCGGTTTACTTGGGCCTGTGGCCTGGTGCTTATTTAATCTACATTATCGCCGTGCTTTAGTAAGAAATGTAGGTATAAATGCGTGTATATGGCGCCCTTAATTTATCGACGCCACATTTTTATTTTTTCTAATTAAGCTTGGGGCTGCTTTAGTTTGTTGCTGCTTTAAAAATTCAGTAAATTCACTTTTTGATAGTGGCTTAGAATAGTAATAACCTTGTACTGTTTCGCAATTAAGCTTTTTAAGTATATCAATTTGATGAGCTTGTTCTACACCTTCAGCAACTACATGCAAATCAAGGTTATGCGCAATAGTGACTATTGAGTCGACCATATTACGCCCACGTTCGTTGGTCATGTCATCTATAAATGCTTTATCTACTTTAAGTGTATTAAGCGGAAATTGCTTTAAATACGCTAATGATGAATAACCAGTACCAAAATCATCCATTGCTAAATGAATACCTCGGGCACTTAACGAACGCATAATTGCAATGGCTTCTTTAGGGTCGTCCATTACAGTACCTTCTGTTATTTCAAGCTCTAAAAAGTAAGAAGGTAATTCGTTTTTTTGCAAAATAACGTCAATACGAGAAGTTAAATCGGGGAGGCTAAATTGCTTTGCTGATAAGTTGACAGCTACTCGGCCGCTAAATAAACCGCTATCTAGCCATTCTTTTACGTCTCTGCAGGCTTTGTTTAATACCACTTCACCAATTTCAATTATTTGGCCAGTTTCCTCGGCTATAGGTATAAAAACTCCCGGACTAATAATGCCTTTTTTGGGTGTAATAAAGCGCACTAATGCTTCCATTCCGGTTAGCTTGCCTGTGCGAATATTCATTTTTGGTTGGTAGTACACTTCAAAATGGTCTTCTTTTAAACCAAAGCGCATGAGGTTTTCAATTTGCAGTCGTTTAACGGCTTGACGGTTCATCGTGTCGTTAAAAAATAAGTAGCTGTTACCTTTCTTTTTAGCATGATACATCGCGGTATCTGCATTTTTTAAAAGCAGTTCAGGCGTATTACCGTCTTCTGGAAATAATACAATGCCTACACTTGAGGTGATTGCCAGTTCGTGGCCAGCCATTTTAAATGGTGTAGCAATGGCTGCTAAAAACTGTTTTGCCATACGTGTAATTACATGTATGTCGTTAGTGTCAGACATTACAAGAGCAAACTCATCGCCGCCTAAACGATAAAATACATCATTTTCGCGGGTTAGTTTATTTAAGCGCATTGCTAGTTTAGCTAATAAGCTGTCACCTAGTTGATGCCCTAACGAGTCATTTATTTTTTTAAAGTTATCTAAATCGAATACAAGCAAGGCGTGATGCGAGTTGAGCTTTACTAGCTTTTGCAAATCAGTAAAAAATAAATTTCGGTTAGGCAGACTAGTTGTGCGATCTCGATTCGATAAGTTATGTAACTGCGATTCGGCTTTTTTACGCTCTGTTAAATCTGAATAAACAACGACATAATTAGTTATTTGATTTTGATCGTTTTTAATTTCATCTATCGATATTTCTATAGGCAATAAAACACGCTCACTATTACGAAGCTTCACTTCTTGTTGGATATGTTCGCGCTCTTTTACTATTTCAATAATTCTGTTTGTGTAGCTTGGCTCATACCCAGATAGGTTGAAATCTTTTCCTAAGTATTGCTCGCGTACGCCACCAAACAAGGTTAAAAAACTCGGGTTTATATCAACCAGTTTAAAGTTTTTATCGTAAATTGCTAAGGCGTCAGTGAGTGATTCAACACATTTAGCAAAAAGGTTTAAGCGCTCTTCCGTTGATTTTAACTGTGATATATCGCGAACGGTACCTGTCATTCTAAGGGGTGATAAGTTGGCGTCTTTTTCAATTATTTTTCCGCGATCGAGTACCCAATGCCAACGACCAAATGTATCTTTGATTCGGTAGGTGGCTTCAAAAAAAGCAGACTGCTCTGCAAAGTGTACTTTTAACAAGTGCTCAACGTTATTAATATCGTGAGGGTGAATAAGGCCTTTGTTTGGCGGAAACCCCATTAAGGTAGTCGAATCCATTAAGTACTTATCGTTAATACGAATAACTTCGCCTGTTTTTATGTTCCAGTCCCAAAGTGTATCGCCGCTACCTTCTACAGTACTTTTAAGGCGTTTTTCCGAAAGACGGAGTTGACGGCGTGAGCGTCTAAGTTTGTGGATTACAAATAACAGGTAGGGCAAAGCAAGCGCTATAATGGCGCTTGCTAGTATAAGTATATTGTCGGAGTTGTAATTAAATGATGACTCAAAGGCAAAAAGCTCAAATGAGTAAGCAAGTACTACAAGCATGCTTAGTTTTATTATTATTTTTATCATTTTTTTATTACTTCTAATTTACAAATGATAATTTAAAACAAGCTAAACCTAGTGTCAAAGAGATTGAGAGTAAACGGGCATATTTTGAGATTTATTGACTTTTGCCGAGCTTAAAAGCTCATATCTTGGTCTATTATCATCAAATAGGCTTAGTGCATAAACTTTTAGTTCTTTTAGGGTTAGCGCATTTAAGGCATCTAAAAGTCGTTGTTGCATATAAAATTCATGATCTCTGTTACCAATAGCAAGCCATAACCGTTGTGAGCGCAGGCGCAGGTTTTTATCTTTTTCTGCAATATGAGTACTAAGGCCGTGTTTTTGCTGTTGCCAATCGTTTTCATCAAGTGCATCAATATTATCAAGGTAGTTTTTAATAAAACGGTTATGTCGATGCAATAATGTTTTTGCATCAAACTTAGGTGACTGCACATAAAATGCTATACCAGCACGCGTGTTAAATGGTGCATAACCAGCGCCTACTAAATAACCAAGTTGCTGTGTAGTTCGTAATTCATTAAAGTAATCTTGATTAATTAAATGATTTAACGCCATCATTTTTACTTTTTCGGCCACGCAATCCGTTTGCGCTTGATAGTAAATAACCATTGCATGGTCGTTACAAGGAAGCTCTAACTCGTAGCGAGTTACTTTTTTAATTTCAAAAAGAGGGCGTCTTAAATCTTCAATTATGGTTGCGTTTTTTAAGTGATTTGCGACCTTTTTTTGAAAGGCTATTGCATCACTTTGCTGCCAGTTACCATGTAAAAATGATTCAACATGTAGTGCTTTAAAAAAGTCTGTTCTGAACTCATTAAATTGCTGAAAACAGGTGTTTTTTAATGCCGATGCAAGCTCCCCAGGTTGTGGGTTCCAAGGCATTATTTTTGCGCCTAAAATGCTAAATAACTCACTGACTGGTTTGTTTTGGTTGCTATTGCGCCAATGCCTTACAAGCTGTTTTTTATATTCAGCAAAGCGTTTTGCACAGATCTCTACATTAAATAAAGCATCTATTAATTGATCAACAAGCTCTAACTGGCTAGATGAAAGCCCCGCGGTATGTAGAGTTAATCCACCTTGATGCGAGGTTAAGTGGTAGCTAAGTCCCGCAAGTTCTGCTGGATAAAATTGCTCGCCCACACTATCCATAAATAAATCTGTAAATAAGCGGGTGAGTGCCATATGTTTTACATCTTTTACGGCAAAATCAGAATCCATGGCCAAATAAAAATGGCCTTTAGCAACACGAAATGTGTTGTCTTGTTTAAACCAAAAGTCAAAACCGGGTTCTTTTACTAATAACTCGGGTTTTGTTTGTGGTTTTACGACATCAAATAACACCACTTCTTTTGTTAAATAAGGATTAGCTGTAGGTAGCAGCATTTCGCTCAACGGCTTATTTATCTCGCTAAGGGCATCAAGCCAACTAGGTGAAATATGTTCTACTTTATATGGTGTGTTGTACCATGCCGTTTTATGTTCAGGCTCTACATCTGGATGTATAAGTACGATGCGCATATTATGTGGCGTTAACCACTGCATGGCCATTTCGTGGGTCGCTTTTTTAAAGCCTTCCATTAAATAGTCGCCTTGCACGTAATTTGCTTCATCGTAATGCTGCATATTAATGCTTAAATTACTGACCCAATCAATTAAGCGTGATTTTTCTTGGTTATCGAATGCTATTTGTAATAGATTTTTTTTATCTTGATATAAGCGCGGCAATTTTTCGGTGTTATCGTTAATTAAACAAATGTATTCAAACACCATTTCAATAATATCTTCAAAGTATTCAATACCCTCATCGGTAAGCGCTAAGCTAATATTAAAATCTTTAAAGTTGCTGCCATTAATACCACCGCCAGCAGAAAGTGCATTGATCCAGCCTTGTTCTTTTAAAATAGAATAAAGAGAACCAGCGCCTTCATAGCCAAGTAAGTGGGCAATAAAACTTACTGTTTTATGGCGATAAAAGTCGTCAATATTAGGCATAGCAAAACTTATAATAAGTTTTTGCATATGCTTATGTGGCTCAATATGGAGTATTTTTCCTATGTCTTGTTTACGATAAAGTGGCTCACTGATCTCTGGCTTTTTAAGGTTTTTGTTGCCGTTAATTGCGCCAAAGTAAGTTTGAGTCCAGCTTTGTAGTGTGTCTAGTGTTTCGTTTGCGCAAATAACTAAAGTCATCCACTGAGCTTGGTACTGGCTATTAAAAAAGTCACGAAGCTCATCACTAATACAGCGCTCTCTGTCAGCTAAGGTTTGTAGGTTTCCTACAGAAAATTTAGCAAATGGATGAGCTGGATTTACCGTTTCTTTGTGGGCTTGATAAATACGGCGACCGTCGTCTTTTATTTTTAGTTTAAACTCGGCTTCAATTGCGTTACGTTCTTTTTCTGTTTCGGCTGAATTTAAAAGAGGCGCAATAAAAAAGCGGCTAAATTGGGTAAGTGCTTGTTCAAATTCTTGATTGTTAATATCAAAAAAGTAACAGGTATGCTCAGTGCCGGTCCACGCATTGGTGTTGCCGCCAGCTTGCGAAACAAAATTATTAAAACTACCTGAATCTGGATACTGGTCAGTGCCTAAAAAAAGCATGTGCTCTAAAAAGTGTGCTAGGCCTTGCCTGTCAAGAGGGTCGTCAAAATGTCCGGCGTTAACTGCCATTGATGCTGCCGCTTTTGTAGAATCTTTATCTTGCACTAATAGTACTTTTAGACCATTGTCCAGTGTAAAGGCGCGGTATGCTCTGTTATCATTGCGGCTGATATTCAAATGATGCTCCTGAAACTAAACGTTTACTTGTTAACAACAGATGATGGCTTCAGGAAAGCGAAGTACAGCTTAAAGATTTACCTGAATCTCATGAAAGAACTATTTTAGAAATAAATAGATTTATATTGTTAATATAGCTGACAAACGGGCAAACTGGCTACTGTTTTATATTCTTTAATCGGTTGATTTTTTATGAAAACAATCCTAATAATGCGCCACGGCGAAGCAACACCCATGCAGGCTGATGATGCAGGTAGAAATTTAACCCAAGCAGGGCATGATGAAGCTGAAAAAATGGGCCTTTGGCTCAGTAAAGCACATTACCCTGATGCACTGTTAGTTAGTCCTTACATTCGAGCACAGCAAACAGCTGCAGGTGTGGCTAAAAATAACGTATTTAAATTTAGCGAAACCACGTCTGATATAATTCCCGAAGGCAAACCTCAAATTGCTGCTGACTACATCGAAACACTTATTGCTACTCACACCCAATGCAATACATGGCTTATAGTGGCACACATGCCTATTGTAAGTTACTTAGTGGACCAATTAAGCCCTGGCAATATGCCCATTTTTAATACGGGGGCTGTTGCTGTTATTAGTTACGATGAGCAAACCCAGCGTAGTAGTTATTTAAGTATAAATGCCCCAGAAAACGTTTAAATATAAATAATTGAGTAAAGTAAAATGACAATAGAACGTTTACAAACAGGTGCGCGCATGAGCCGCATTGTAAAACATAACGGCACTGTGTATTTATGTGGGCAGGTATGCGCCGACGCGCAAAAAGATATCAAAGAACAAACTCAAACTATGCTTGATAAAGTAGAGGCATTGCTTGATGAAGCGGGAAGTTCAAAAGAACATATGCTTAGCGCGACTATTTATGTAAAGAGCATGGAATACTTTGCTGATATGAATGCAGTATGGGATGCATGGGTACCCGAGGGTTGTGCACCAGCACGTGCCTGTGTGGAAGCTAAAATGGCACGTGATGCACTGCTTGTTGAAATTTCAGTAGTCGCAGCTTTAAAAGAATAATAGCTTTAATGACTCGCTCCCCCGTTGTACTTATCACAGGCTCTAGTCGAGGTATTGGCGCAGCTACTGCACTATATTTTGCAAAGCATGGTTATGATGTTTGCATTAATTATAAAGCTGATTTAGCTAGTGCGAAGCTAGTAGCCGATCAAGTCAGAAGCTCTGGCGTTAGGGCTCAAGTTATAAAAGCAGATGTGTCGAAAGAGGCAGATGTTTTGGCGTTATTTGACTTTATTGATAAAGAGTTAGGTCAACTTGATGTACTAATAAATAACGCCGGTATTTTAAAACCACAAATGCCTTTGTTAGAAATGAGTGCTGAGCGCATAAACGAAGTTTTGACTACAAATATTACCAGTGCTTTTTTATGTAGTCGTGAGGCAATAAAGCGAATGGGAAATGGCGGTAGTATTGTTAATGTTTCATCGGGGGCCGCTAAAACGGGCTCTCCTAATGAGTACATTGATTATGCAGCATCTAAAGGTGCAATGGACACATTTACTATTGGCTTGGCAAAAGAGGTGGCAAGTAAAGGTATTCGTGTTAACTCTGTTAGACCTGGGCTTATTTACACTGATATGCATAGTGATGGCGGCGAAAAAAATCGAGTTGATCGTCTTAAAAGTAAATTACCCCTTGGCAGAGGCGGTACACCCGAGGAAGTTGCTGCAGCAATTTACTTTTTAGCTTCGGAGCACGCTTCTTTTACAACGGGTAGTTTTGTTGATGTAGCCGGCGGTTTGTAAGCTAAAGTAATAAAGCTAGCCAAAACGTAAAGCTAATAACACTTAAGATAGTAGAAAGTACGACAGCCCCAGCAAGAGTAGCTTCATGCTGCTTTATTTGACTCGCAATAAGATAAGCATTTACGCCAACAGGGGACGCACTTAAAAGTACCAATACATTAAGTATTTGCGTGTCTAGCTTAAATACATAGGTGCCTACCAATAAAACTAACGCAGGCAATAAAAATATTTTTAAAATTGATGCTATTAACGCGGGTTGCCAATTTGCTGCTATTTTATAAAAAGCTAAATTAGCACCAAGTACAAATAGCGCACAGGCAATTGCTGGTTTAGCTAATAGATCCAAACTATTTGCTAAGTCGGTGAATAGTGTTACTCCTAAAATGTTTAATATAAGCCCGCATCCAATACTCAGTACTATTGGATTTAACACCATACTTTTTCCAAAGTGCGACCACGAAAATTTATCGCTGCTGCCTTTAGCGCCTATTAAAAAAGTAAGTGCAAATAACAATGTGCTATGAAAAGTAATGATCATAAACGCAATGGCTATCATCTCTTTGCCAAGCGATGCAATAACAATAGGAATACCCACTAACACCATATTTGAATAGCTAGAAGCAAGTCCAAAGACGCCGTGTTGTTGGTAATTTTTTAAATACTTTTTATTTAAATAAAAGCGGTCAATTAAAATACCCACCCCAAATACACTCAGAACCGGTATGTAAAAACTCAAAAATGCAAAAAGGCTAATGCTTTGCTGTAAGTTAATTTGCGACATATTTAACAATAAAAAAGCAGGCAAACTAATATAAAAAGTAAATTTACTTAAGCCTGCAATATGCTGCTTTTCGAAAAATTTTAATCGGCAACAGCTGTAACCAAACGCCACAATAAAAATGAGCGGAAAAATAATTGAAAAAATATGCACGAAGTTACATCCTAGTAATAGCTAAAGTTAGCGTCTAAATTCATCATTTTGCGGTAAATTAATTAGTATGAGTACAGCGCCTCTACCACCATATTCGAGAGGGGCTTGGTGCATCGCTATTACGTCAGGGTGCTGTACTAAGTACTGAGGCACTTTGTGCTTTAGTACGCCGCCGCCAATACCGTGCACTACACATGCACAATAGTAATGCTGCTTTTTACATTCGTGAATGAGTCCAGCGAGTTCATCTTTAGCAAGTTCTTTATTTAAGCCATGTAAATCTAGCGTCAAATCGGGTGCAAAGTCACCACGGCGAAGCTGTTTAGCTAGGAAGGTATCTTGGCCTGGTTTTACATATTTAACTGTGCCGTGGGTGTCTATATCGGGAATATAAACGTCTGAGAAGAAAAATTCAGATTGAGCCTGCTTTTTTTGCTGGGCAAATTGCTTAGCTTGTGACACCTTAGGCTTTGTATCAAAACGATGAGTATCTTGTTTAAATACTTTGGCGCCTGTGATCGTTTGACGAAATAAGCTTATGTCGTCATTGCTTAGGGACGAATGTGATGGAGTGTCTTTTTTCATAACTATTACCTAAACAAAAAAACGTAAAAACGCAGCGCAAAAGGCGGTACAATACTTAAATGAGGGGCAATTGTAATTTGCCCAGCGCAGATAGGCAATGCAATCGTCTTAAAGACTCAAAACAGTCAGTAAGCTAATACAGGTAAAAATATATGAGCGATTTACAAATAGAAGAAGCAACACTCGAAGAAGCCGTTGCAGAACTGTCAACTTTACATGACTGGTTACGTTGGACTACAAGCCAATTTGCAAGTAGTAGTATATTTTTTGGACACGGTACAGATAACGCATGGGATGAAGCTGTAAGCTTATTACTGCCTGCGCTTAGCTTGCCTGTTGATGCGCCAAAAGAATTAATGCACGCGCGTTTAACAAGCACAGAAAAAAACCGACTTGCGGGTCTTATTGCAGAACGTATTAACGACTGCACACCAGTACCTTACTTAACAAACATTGCATGGTTTGCGGGTATGCCATTTTATGTGGATGAACGTGTACTTATACCTCGCTCACCGTTTGCTGAGCTTATCAGCAACCGCTTTACACCCTGGCTTGAAGAGCCACAATCGGTTAACCGTATATTAGATTTATGTACAGGTTCGGGTTGTATCGCAATTGCACTTGCGCAAGCTTTTGAGCAGGCACAAGTTGATGCGGTAGATATATCGTATGAAGCGCTTGAAGTGACAGACATTAACATTAACGATTACATGTTAACTGATCGTGTGTTACCTATTCAGTCTGATGTATTTAGCGGTGTACCAGGTCAAAAATACGACCTAATAGTAGCAAACCCACCATATGTTGATGCAGAAGATATGGCTGACTTACCACGTGAATTTCATCATGAACCAGAGCTTGGGCTTGCATCAGGCCACGATGGTTTAGATGTAACCCGTACTATTTTAAGTGAAGCGAGTGAACACCTAACTGATAACGGTTTGTTATTTGTAGAAGTTGGTAACTCTATGGTACATATGGATGCACTGTATCCGGGCGCGCCGTTTGAATGGATTGAATTTGAACAAGGCGGCTTAGGTGTATTTGTAATTAGCAAAAAGCAGCTAGATGAGTATTTTGCAAAATAAGTAAAAAATGAATAGCCAAGCCGTGTGCTTGGCTATTGGTAGTCATTAGGAATGAGGAAAGTTAATGGCAGGAAATAGCATTGGACAGTTATTTAAAGTGTCCACCTTTGGTGAGAGCCACGGCGTTGCATTAGGCGGCGTTGTTGATGGTACTCCCGCAGGTCTTGAAATCACAGAGGCCGACTTACAAATTGATTTAGATCGCCGAAAACCAGGCCAAAGCCGTTATACAACGCAGCGCCGTGAAAGCGATCAAATAAAAATATTAGCAGGCGTTTTTGAAGGTAAAACCACAGGTACTAGCATTGGTTTATTAATTGAAAACACCGATCAACGTTCGCAAGATTACGGCAAAATTAAAGATGTATTTCGCCCAGGTCATGGCGATTACACGTATTGGCATAAGTACGGCCTGCGCGATTATCGTGGTGGCGGCCGTTCCTCTGCACGTGAAACCGCAATACGCGTAGCGGCAGGCGCTATCGCTAAAAAATACTTAAAGCAATTTCATGGTATTGAAGTTAAAGCATGCTTAAGCCAGCTAGGTCCTATTAAGGCGGAAACGTTTGATTGGGACGAAGTTGAAAATAACTTATTCTTCTTCCCTGATGCAAGTAAGCTTGAAGCGCTTGACGAATATATGCGTGACCTTAAAAAGCAAGGTGACTCAGTTGGCGCTAAAGTAAAAGTAGTGGCAAGCAACGTACCAGTAGGTCTTGGTGAGCCAGTATTTGACCGCCTTGACGCTGAACTTGCACACTCATTAATGAGTATTAATGCAGTTAAAGGCGTGGAAATTGGTGATGGCTTTGATGTAGTTGAGCAAAAAGGCTCTGAGCATCGCGACGAGCTAACCCCTGAAGGTTTTACATCAAACCATGCAGGTGGCGTACTTGCGGGTATTTCGACAGGGCAAGATATTATTGCTTCTATTGCGCTAAAACCAACGTCGAGTATTACCATCCCAGGTAACAGCATTAATACAAGCAACGAAGCGGTTGAGATGATCACCAAAGGTCGTCACGATCCGTGTGTGGGTATTCGTGCAATCCCGATTGCTGAGGCAATGATGGCTATTACATTAATGGATCATTTACTGCGCCAACGCGGACAAAATCCACATGTAAACCACGAACACGGGCCAATTAACGGCTCTGTGTAAGTATTTATAATTATAAAAAACGCGGACTACCGCGTTTTTTTATGTCTGTAATTTAGTTTAAAGCCTTTCAGGAGTTGTTCAAGTAGGCCCTATATACTGCAAGAAGGAGGGTAGTAATCATGAACGATAATATTAATGAACACTCACAAATGAAAGCCCAAGCTGCAATAGCCCGCTTAGAGCGATTCAGTAAGTTAACTGATAGCAGCATTGGCATTCCTTTTACTAAATTTAATATAGGTTTGGAGGCTGTGATTGGTTTAATTCCCGTTATAGGTGATGCCGCAGGGCTAATTTTATCAAGTTATGTGCTGATAGAAGCCCAGCGTTTAGGTGTGAGTAAACGTATAAAGACTAAGATGATTATCAATATGCTCATAGACTTTGTGGGCGGTTTAGTGCCATTTTTTGGTGATATTTTTGATGCCTTTTTTAAAGCTAACACGCGTAATACACAACTATTAAAAAAGCATTTAAACAAGCAGTTGAGTGAGTAATTAATAGCTTTAAGTAACAGTTAGCAAAGAGACTTTAAACAAAATGTTGTTGGTTGTTAAATCACCTAGTATGGTAGGAGCGTCTATTCACTTTGGTATTTACAATATGCAATTATTTATCGGTAATAAAAACTACTCTAGCTGGTCATTACGCGCATGGTATTTAATGAGTAAATTTGATGTTGAGTTTAGTGAAACCCAGCTAGTACTCGACACCCCCGACTTTTACAATGAACTAAAAAAGACCTTTGCTTTGCAAAAAGTCCCAGCGTTAATTGATGGCGATTTACAGGTATGGGATTCGCTAGCAATTTGTGAATATATTAACGATGCTTACTTATCAGGCGCTGCATGGCCAAAATATATTACCCAAAGAGCTAAAGCGCGTGCACTAAGCGCTGAAATGCATTCAGGCTTTGTGGCACTGCGCAGTGAAATGCCAATGAATATAAGAGCAACCCGTAAAGTAGACCTATCGAGCGAAGCACTAAAAGACATAGCCCGTATAGACGAAATATTTGCACAGCAACAAGATGTGTTTCCAAATGAGTGGTTTTTTGGTGACTTTAGTATTGCTGATGCCATGTATGTGCCTGTTGTACTGCGCTTAAAAACCTATCAAATTACGTTATCGCCAGAGGCACAGCAATATTGTGACTTTGTTATGCGCTGCCCAGTATTGCAAGCATGGATCACTCAGGCATTAACCGAGACCGATATTGTAGAGTGTGATGAAGCAGGAACGCCTGTATAATTATTGTTTTCTTATATGGCATGTTTTATACCTTAAAATCATAAGTTTAAACTAGGCAGCTCATGTATCTAAATCACCCAAGGTATGGCAATACACCAATAACTACCAATACCCCAGTGACAATAGAGGCGATAGAGAATGCGCACTGGCGTTACTCGAGCCTTAAATACTTCCCTAATACGGTAATATTGGCTGATATAAAAAAGCAAAACTATGCCATTTATCCTCGGGCACTTTATGTTGATATTGAAGAGAAGTGCGGGACTTGCTCTAAGGCATTTATTTTTTTTGCTCAAGAGCAGCAATATTGGTTTGAAACATTAAGATTTTGGGTCGATTCACACTGTACTCATTGCTTTGAATGCCGTAGACATGCCAGATATATACTAACTCTACGTAAACGGTACGATATGTTAACTAGCTTAGCCAATAAAACCTCAGGTGAAAAAACACAGCGTAAAGAACTTGGTAATACTCTTTACTGTTTAGGTATTATTAAAAATATCAATAAAGTGAAAGATTAGTCCGCTTATATTTTACTATCACGCCTTATTTTTACTTTAGTTGTAAAAGCCCGTACAATTCGTCTCGTTTTTACTGCGCAAAATAGCGCTATAACCGAGAAAAATTAGCCTAATTTTATGCATCAAATAGCTGATCTAATTTCAATTTTTGAACGCACTTTTTATCAAAGTCATAATACATGTCTGATAAAAGGCGATTTTGAACCTGTGTATTTACCAGCAACAGAGCACGTGCCATATCACCAAGTTGTATTTGCGCATGGTTTTTACGCGAGTGCATTACATGAGGTTGCACACTGGTTGGTTGCAGGCGATGAACGTCGTTTATTAGAAGATTACGGCTATTGGTATTGTCCTGATGGGCGCGACAAACAAAAACAAGCTGAGTTTGAAAACGTAGAAGTAAAGCCTCAAGCTATAGAGTGGTTATTAAGCACCGCAGCAGGGTTTAATTTTAATGTGTCGGTGGATAACTTAAACGGCGAGCAAACATGTCGGTTTGATTTTCAGCAGCGAGTACATGCACGTGTATTATCGTTAATCGAAAATGGCTTTAACTCTCGTACAGAGTCACTTTTAAAAGCACTCTCTGATTTTTATAATACACAGTGGCCATTAACAGCGCAGCAATTTAATTGGCAACATCCGAAGGAGCTTTGTAATGGCGTTTAAATTAGGTTTAATTGTAAACCCAGTAGCAGGTTTAGGCGGAACAGTTGCCTTAAAAGGTAGTGATGGCGCACACACAGCCGCTAAAGCAATCGAATTAGGTGCAGAACCCAAAGCAAATAGCCGAACAAAAGCAGCGCTTGAAGTGCTATTGCCTTATAAAGAACGCTTAACCATTTACACCGTTAACGGTGACATGGGTGAGCAAACAGCAAAAGCCTTGGGCTTTAATGTGGAGGTTATATACAACACTGCTGCTATAACAACCCCAGACGACACAGAACAAGCAGCAAAAGTACTTAGAGACTTTGGTGTTGATTTAGTTTTATTTGCTGGAGGCGATGGTACAGCGCGTAATATTTGCCATGCAATCGAAGATACCATTCCCGTACTTGGTATTCCTGCAGGCTGTAAAATTCACTCTGGTGTGTACGCCATTACACCAAAAGCTGCAGGGCGCGTAGTCGAAATGCTGGTTAAGGGGGAGTTAGTTACCTTAGCTGATGCAGATGTAATGGATATAGATGAAGATGCCTTTAGACAAGGCACAGTAAAAGCAAAGCGCTACGGCGAAATGCAAACACCTAGCGAAGTACGCTATATGCAAGCGGTTAAAAATGGCGGTAAAGAAACCGACGAACTCGTACTTGCCGACATTGCAGCGCATGTTGTATCGCAAATGGATGAAGACACATTTTATATAATGGGTAGCGGCTCAACGGTTGAGGCCATAATGGAAGAAATGGGACTTCAAAATACGTTGCTTGGCGTTGATTTAATAAAAGATCAAACCTTAGTTGCTCAAGATTTAACGGCTAAGCAATTACTTGAGCTTACACATGATCAAAGTACTAAGTTAGTCATTACGCTCATTGGCGGGCAAGGGCATATATTTGGCCGTGGTAATCAGCAATTGAGCCCTGCGCTTATACGTGCAATTGGCAAAGAAAACATTATTGTAGTAGCAACAAAAACAAAACTACAAGCGCTTAATAGCCGCCCCCTTATTTGTGACACCGGCGATGGCGAATTAGATGATGAATTAACGGGTTATATTAAAGTAACCACCGGATTTAACGACCATATTATGTATGCAGTAGGGCACCAAAACCTTGAAAATACAGGTGCTTTGCAAAACCAGGAGATTAATAAATGAGTTTAGTGAACTATATCGATGCAGCCCAGCAGTACTTCGATGATTTAGTAATAAAAGCAACTGACGATGAGTTATTCGCAGGCGGCTATTTACGAGGTCACTATGATCTTGCAGTAGGCTATGCCGAAGTAGAAAAGCTGACAATCAGTATAGATGAACTAAACGAAACTGTAGAGCAGAGCTTAGTTAAAGCGTATCGTAATGGTGAGCTTAACGAAGAAGATAAGACATTAGTTGCACGCTTGTGGGAAGAAGTTAAAGCCCTCGCTTAACAGTAAGTGGCACAAAAAACACGATTTTTTTATCACTATCGTGTTTTTTTGTGCCCAAAACTTTTCAAGCAGATTTTCATGTTAATTTACTGTTTTGTTTTTATGCGATATTGTTACTAAAATAAATTTTAGGAACAATAAGAATGAATAATAATCAAGACGCTTTACCTTCAGGGGTTGTAGCGCGTTTTTTAAATTTTGTTGAGCGAGTAGGAAATAAGCTTCCAGATCCAGCCGTAATATTTCTGTTTGCAATGTTATTAATTTGGTTTTTGTCGTGGTGGTTTTCAGGCGTAAGCTTTGATGCAATAGACCCACGTACAGGTGAAGCGATTATTATTAATAATATGCTGGCAAGTGATTCGCTCGCTACCTTTTTATCCTCTATGGTAAAAACCTTTACCGGCTTCGCTCCCTTAGGTGTCGTTTTAGTAGCTATGTTAGGTGTCGGTGTTGCAGAGCATTCGGGCTTCATTAATACCGGTCTTAAGTTAATGCTTAAAGTGACTCCTAAAAAGCTATTAACGCCTTCAATCATTTTAGTGGCTATTGTGAGCCATACCGCTACTGACGCAGGTTATGTATTAGTTATTCCACTTGCCGGTGTTATATTTTTTGCTGCAGGGCGCCATCCGCTTGCGGGTATTGCAGCTGCATTTGCAGGAGTCAGTGGTGGTTTTGGGGCTAACTTTATTCCATCAGGGATTGATCCATTGCTACAAAGCTTTACCCAAAGTGCGGCGCAAATAATTAATCCTGCAATGACAATTAACCCGTTAAATAACTGGGCATTTGCTTCAGCATCTAGCTTATTTATTGTGGCATTAGGCTGGTACATTACCGATAAAATTATTGAACCACGTTTACAAAAAACAGCGGTTGATGGTGCTAAAGAGGATTTACCTGTATTTGAAGATGCACGTAGTGATGAAAAACGTGCCTTTTATATAGCCAGTACCGTGATGATTGCAGGACTTGCGTTATTAGCATTTGTCTCTGCTCCAGACGATTCTGCAATGCGCAGTAGTGACGGATCCCTTACTAATTTTAGCTCTCCTTTAATGCAATCAATTGTACC
Source organism: Pseudoalteromonas sp. SWYJZ19 (assembly GCF_015864375.1). Classification (NCBI taxonomy): domain Bacteria; kingdom Pseudomonadati; phylum Pseudomonadota; class Gammaproteobacteria; order Alteromonadales; family Pseudoalteromonadaceae; genus Pseudoalteromonas; species Pseudoalteromonas sp. SWYJZ19. Next base: position 81,190 of record NZ_JADYXI010000005.1, on the reverse strand, counting down.
ACTAATATTTTTACTTTTTTGGCTACCTGGCACAGTATATGGTTTTACGGTAGGTACCTTTAAAACTTCAAAAGATATGATTGATGCAATGAGTAAAGCGATGAGCGGCATGGCATATTATATCGTCATGGCATTTTTCTGTTCGCTATTTATTGCTGCATTTAGTAAATCAAATTTAGGTGCATTACTCGCAATCGAAGGTGCGCAGTTATTAAAGGCGATGGAATTGCCAAGTGCAGTAACGGTTGTGGGAATTATCTTTTTAACCGGCTTTGTTAACTTGTTTGTAGGTTCAAGTTCAGCAAAATGGGCATTACTTGGCCCTATTTTTGTACCGATGTTAATGCAACTTGGCATTTCACCAGACTTAACTCAAGCCGCTTATCGTGTAGGTGACTCAAGTTCTAATATTATTACACCGTTAATGCCTTATTTCCCATTAGTGGTGGTGTACTGTCAAAAGTATGTGAAAGGCACCGGTATAGGTACTTTAATTGCTATTATGCTACCGTACTCAATCGCCTTTATGATTGGCTGGAGTATCTTTTTATTAGGTTACTGGGCACTTGGTATTCCACTAGGGCTTGATGCAAGCTACATTTATCCAGCATTGCCTTAACCTAAACCTTGATTTATGAACCTCACTCACTTGAGTGAGGTTTTTAAATAAAAGTTCTGTAATGTAAAAGTAAGTCTAAGTTACCTTTCTAAATCTCTCACTATATAGCCAAATAAGTTGGCCTCACCAACAATATACACATAATCGTTTTTGTTGTTCATTATTGTAGACTTAGCGTCGTACCACCTAAAATCATGAATTTTATTCGTTTTAGGGTCTTTGAAGTATAAATGAGTACAACTATCTTCATACTCGGTGCCACATTTTTGTACATCGGTCAGTATATATTCCTTATACCAATAGCCGCCTTGCGTGTAGTAAGCCCATAATTTAATGGGATCAGAGATAAAAATATAGAGTATTCCATAGATTAATAAAGGGGATAATGGGTACATGAAAATGGATGCCAATTTCATTTTTGTATCTGAAAAATTGTATTTAAGTGATTCTCTATATTTACTGCAGCGTTTGTATTTATTGAATATAAGTATATTTAAATAGATAAATAGTGCGCAACAGATAATAGGGACGGCTATAAAGAAAACAACGTCGTATAGCTCATTTGAGATGAATGGTGGATCTGTAAAGTCCATTAAAATAGGAATAGTGATGCATAATAAAATGGAGAGTATTATTGCTACAAAGAGCAAGTTGTCGTAAATCTTTTTCAATTTTTAATTCATCCGTGAACTATAGCCTTTGTTTAGTTTACAGAATTTTTGTTATTTTAAAAATCAGAGGAATATATTTTTAGACATTAAGTAACCCGAACTCAGGCTAAAAAAACTATCTCAAGCTGCTATTGAATTGACGCGAAGGTTTACTTTGTATTCACTGTGGCAGCAGCTTAAAAACAAAAAAACCTTGTCACTTTCGTGGCAAGGTTTTTTTATTAAAGAGTCGTTGCTTATTTAGCTGTGAAGCTTACTGGGCGACGTTCTTTACGAGGGCCAGTACGCTTATCACCGCGTTGGCTATCGTCTTTATCTTTACTAAAGGTGCGCTTTTTGTCACCAGCTGGACGCTCAGAGCGTTCTGCACGTGGCTCAGCAGGGCCTTGATCTTGTGTAATTGTTAAGCCCATAGGACGTTTACAAATAAACACTTTTTGGAAATGATCAAGTACATCTTTAGGCATGTTTTGCGGTAATTGAACCGTACTGTGATTGTCGTGTAAACGAATATCACCAATAAACTTGCTTGAGATGTCAGCTTCGTTAGCGATAGCGCCAACAATGTTCTTAACCTGAACACCGTGTTCACGACCTACTTCGATACGGTAAGTATCCATAGGGCCTGCATCACGACTGTTACGTTCGCGAGGTTTACGCTCAGCGCGTTCACCACCACGTTCGCCGCCACGTTCGTTACGACGTCCACGGTCACCACCGCGATCATTGCGGTCGTTACTACGTGGGTTGCGATCGTTACGCTCGTTACGTTCACGAGGTTGAATCTTAACTTCTTCAACTTTAATTGGAGACTGTTGCTGTGCTAAACACAGTAACGCACCCGCTAAGCTTTCAAGAGGAAGTTCAAGTTTTTCAGCCATGTTAGTAGCTATCTCGTTAAAGAATGTAATATCTTTGTTTTCAAGCGCAATAGTTAATTTTGCTTGTAACGCTTCAATACGTTTTTCTTCAACGATTTTTGCAGTTGGTAATTCAACTTGTGCAATTTCAGACTTCGTATGACGAATGATATTTTTAAGTAAATAACGTTCGTTATGTTTTACGAATAAAATTGCTTTACCAGTACGACCAGCACGACCTGTACGGCCGATACGGTGAACGTAGGCTTCAGAATCTTGTGGTATATCGTAGTTGATAACTAAGCTTAAGCGGTCAACATCTAGACCACGAGCAGCAACGTCTGTTGCAATAACAACATTTAGCATGCCGCTTTTTAAGCGTTCTACAGTGCGTTCACGTGCTTGCTGGTTCATATCACCATTAAGTGGAGCAGCAGAGAAACCTTCGCGCTCTAATAACTCAGCAAGTTGTACTGTATCGTTACGCGTACGTACGAAAACAATAGCACCTTCATACTGTTCAGCTTCTAAGAAGCGAACAATAGCTTTATTTTTATGTACGCTTGCATTCCAAAACACTTGCTCAACAGATGATACTGTAGAGTTACGCGCAGAAATATGAACCTGTTCAGGATTGTTCATATACTTGCTGCTGATGTTTTGAATTTGCTTAGGCATAGTCGCAGAGAAAAGACATGTTTGCTTTTCGCGCGGTGTTTTTTCCATGATGCTTTCTACATCATCGATAAAGCCCATACGTAACATTTCATCGGCTTCATCAAGTACAAGTGCTTGTAGAGCATCAAACTTGATAGTGCCACGGTTAATGTGATCGATTAAACGACCTGGAGTTGCAACAATAACCTGAGCGCCACGACGAAGTGCGCTTAATTGGATACTGTAGCTTTGGCCACCATATAGTGCCAATACTTCAATACCACGAACATGTTTAGCATATTGTTCGAATGCCTCAGCAACTTGGATCGCAAGCTCACGTGTTGGTGTGAGTACAAGGATCTGTGGCTGTTTCACAGACGGGTCAATATTATTTAGTAATGGCAGTGCAAATGCTGCGGTTTTACCTGTACCCGTTTGAGCTAGTCCCAGTACGTCCTTTCTTTCTAGCAATAACGGTATACATTGAGCTTGGATTTCAGATGGTGTCTTGTAACCCAACTCTTCAACTGCCTTCAAAATTGCAGGAGAAAGATTTAGAGATTCAAACGTGACTGGTTCTGACATTAATACGCCTCAACGAATTTAAAGAGGCGCGCATTATATAGGATTCGCGAGGAAAATGCTTGTATAAATTGAAACTAATTTGTATGTATTTGATGTTGGTCGAAATTTAACCAGCTCAATATAGGGTTTATTAAACTGGTTAACATATTTAATACAAAGCTTATTTATACAAGCCTAGGTTTTCTTTTGCGTAAGCTTCAAATTCTGTAAATCCACCAATGTGATTTTGGTCTACAAAAATTTGTGGAACAGTAGGGCAAGGCTTACCCGCTGACTTTTCAAGGTCGGCTTTACTAATGCCTTCTTTAATTATGTCGATGTAACGAAATTTAAAGTCATCACGTTCATTTGATAATTGCTCAGCAACATCTTTCGCACGAACACAAAATGGACAACCTTCACGGCCAAAAATTACGGTTAACATAGCTTTCTCCTCAATTTGATTAATATCAGTTTAAATGAATGAAAAATTATTTAAAGAGAAAAAAATCGATTGCACCATTCTAATAAAAGCATAAATCATATTATGCATAGCAATATGATTTGCAAAATGCGAATGAAAAACCAGAGCCCTGTTTGTCTAATACTTAAGTCTATGAATGCAAGTGTGTTTATAAGAATTAATTTATGGCACATAACTTGATGATGTAGAGCTATACATTGGGTTAACGAGAATGCATTATGAATACTAATAGTCACGTTTTAGAAATTATCCAAGGGGTAATAGGTAAATATTGTGAAACCCAAAGTCAAAAATTCTCTATTACCTTAATCAACAAGTTGCAATGTAACTACGTCTGTTTGCAAATTCCGCCAGAGCAAATGATTGCACAATGCGAGGCGTTTCTTACTCCGGCGCTAGCAGCAGTAAAGCAGTGCTTTTTATTGACGCTCGAAGCAAATATTCAGGGAGTTAGTATTCACTATCAGATTGATGATTCTGAACAAGTAAACACGTTGGATTTTCACGGGCTCTTAGCAACTAAAGAGTCTGTTAGTTTAGCGCTTGATGTTAGACAAAATGTAGACGTTTTAACTGACTGCGAAGCGTTACTCAAAAGCTGTTTAAAAATGTCAGCTAATACTCACGATCGTTTTGGTTTAAATTTTAAATTATTTAATAGCACGCTTAGAGAGTCTGCACAGCTAGAGGATTTACGCCATCTTAGTGGTAACGCATTAATTGATAAATTAAATAGTGACAGCTTAAATACACACATAAAGCTGTGCTCTATCAACGACATTTACGAGCTGAGCCAAGCTCATAAACTATCTAAAAAAATATTAGGCTGGCCATTTTTTGATACCGACTTAATTACTATTTTAACAACATTTCACACACAAACACGTTTATCGGTATTAGTAGCAGACGACAGCTTACCGAGCCAAATTGCTACAAAAGTAATGCTTGAAATGCTGGGCTGCTTAGTAACGTGTGCAGAAAATGGTGCCAGTGCATTAACACTTGCTCAAAATGAACCATTTGACTTGCTACTTTTAGATGAGCGTATGCCAGGAATGTTTGGTAGCGATGTGGCGCAGCAATTAGTTAGGCAAAATACACCTAATAACAATACTCCTAAAGTTATTTTAACGGGGTTAACAGGCGATGAGCAAATAGCTGAGTTGTTTGATAAAGGAATTACTCACTATTTACAGAAGCCAGTGACAAAAGCGGTACTTGAGAAATTTATTAAACCTTGGCAGTTAGCCTCTTAAATTGATTAATAAGGAGAGAGTTATGGATGATTTCTCTAAGACAGCACCTATTTTAATTGGTTTTCAAAACAATTACTTTTTGCCAAAAGGCATTTTGTATGACGAGGTTGAAGAGTCATCAAGAATTACTGGCGTGGGGGAAAATACACTCTATTTATTGACCTTCTGCGCAGAGCAATTTGCTTTAGTTATTAATACACCCATTCACTTTACGCAAAACTATAGCGAGCTTAAAAATCCGATTGGTATATTAAAAGTCATTGCGGTGGGGGCATTTAAAGCAGGTTCGTACTGTGCTCAAACCATTAAGCAGCTAGACCTTTTTAGTAATATTATAGAGGTGGTATTTGGGAAAAGAAGTTTAAATGCTTTTACACATATAGGTTTAGCCGAAAACATCAAAAAACATGGGGCCATTAATATAATTTTAGCGGGTACTGTGTCTTCTATCTGTATTGATTCAACTGTGCGCACTGCTGTTGCACTTGGTTCTAATGCCACTATTTTAAGTGACTGCACACCGAGACGCACTCCTTTTGAACAAGCATTCTACCGTGAAAAGGTTTCCCTTCTTTATGCACGAGTTTGTCAGAGTAATACTTTTATAAAGTATTGGAGAGATCATGAATAATAATGATGAGCTACAAGTTCAAATCCAATATGCACTAGTTGAAAAACTTTCCAATAGTAATCGACGTCAAGCAAAGCTATTAGCTATTTTAGATGAGTGTATTTTTGAGTGTGATAAACATTTGAATTTTACTTATATTAATGAAGCTTGGGGGAAGAAGTTAGGTTACTCAACCGATTCATTAATTGGCTCCAATATTACTAAGTTAATGAATTGCGATGATATTATGCATTTTGTCGCATACAGCTGTTGTTTACTAGAAGGGAAGCAGGCTCCCAGTGTAGAAATACAAATTAAAAGCAGCATCGGGCTCATGAACTGGTTTGAGTTAAGGTTAGTTTATGATGAAAAAAGCGGCTTTATAGGCTCGTTCTATGACATTCAACGTCATAAAGATTCTCAATTTTTGCTCACACAACAACAAAAATATGTAAAACGCTTATCGCTTGTTGCGAGCCATACAAATAACTTAGTAATAATTACAGATAAATTTGGCGTAATTGAGTGGGTTAACAATAGTTTTGAAGTACTTACAGGCTACACCTGTGATGAGGTTATAGGCACTAGCCCAGGTCAATTGCTACAAGGGCCAAAAACATGTGAAAAAAGTCGTAAGGTTATGTCTCACGCTGTAAAAAATGGGCTTCCTTTTCAAGTTGAAACCACAAATTACGATAAAAATGGTAACGTTTATTGGGTTGCTATTGATGCAAATCCAGTGCGAGATGATGAAGGTAAAGTAAAGCATTTTATCGCTATAGAAACTAATATTACGCAGCGAGTTAAAGCTGAACAAGCAATGGCAGAGATAGAATATAACTACCACTCTGTCGTCGATAATATTCCTGATATTGTTTTACGCCTTGATACATTTGGCAATTTATTATTTATAAATCAAGCATGGCAACGCGTTTTACACAGCAGTGTAGATGAGAGCCTTGGCTTACCTATAATTAAGTTTATAGCAAAAGAAGATGTCGAAAAAATTAGTAGCACTTTGCTTGATTATAAACAAGGTAAGCGTGATATACGTCGCTTTGATATACGTTTGATTAATGCACAAGGCATAAATAATTGGGTTGAAATGACACTTACTCCCATTGTGGGTGGCTACGAAAGCGATTTGTTATCTATTGCCGCAACACTTGTTGATATACAAGAACGTATTGAAAGCGAGCAAATATTGCTTGAAGCTAAACATCAGGCAGAAACATTAGCTGAGTCTAAAAGCCGATTTATGGCAAATATTAGCCATGAAATTCGCACGCCATTAAATGCCGTTATTGGCTCTGCAGATATTTTGCATCATACCGGTTTAACTTCTGAGCAAATGCGTTACACGCAAATGATTAAAACAAGCTCTGATGCATTACTGAGTGTATTGGACGATGTATTAACGTATTCGCGTTTTGAAGCACAAGCTATAACACTCGATAATCAGCCATTTAGTATTGATACGTGTATTGAAGAAGCAATAGATATTATTACCCAAAGTGCTTTGCAAAAAGGGCTTGAGGTTGTTTTTGATTTTTATCCTGATGTACCAGCTCAAGTAATTGGTGATCATGTACGTATAAGGCAAATAGTCATAAATTTATTAGCCAATGCGATTAAGTTTACTCAGCATGGTGTAATAACGGTTACTGTTAAGTGCACTCATATTGAAGGTAATAATTTAAACCTTTATATATCTGTAAAAGACACTGGAATGGGAATCGCAAAAAATAAAATAGAAAGTATGTTTATGCCTTTTATTCAATCAGATAATTCAATTACCCGAAAACATGGTGGTAGTGGCTTAGGCCTTGCGATATGTAAGCAAATTTGTGATGTAGTAGGGGGAGATATTTCGGTTAACTCTGAGCTCAATAAAGGGAGTGAGTTTATCGTTAATTACCCGTTAAAAATAGACACAACCGACTCAATATTGCGAGAGGGGTTTGCAGCACGAAGTAAAAAGCCAAGAGTATGGATTGTAGGACATAATCAAATTTTAAAAACCGCGTTGGAGCACACACTCACTCGGTTTTCTATCGCTTTTGAGCACTATGAAATATGTCCAGATATCCCTGAGTATGATAGTTTTCCTGATGCAATTGTATTAACTGATCCTCCAATGCTAGCCCAAACACGCGAGTGTATAAATACATATAACTCCCTTAATTCACCATGTTTACTTATCTTAGACTTACTAGGTGAAAGCTTATTACCGCAAAATCTTAACGACAGAGAGCTTAGGTTAAATGGCCCTTTTAAAGTATCGCATGTACCGCGAGCAATTAGTTTATTGGAAGAGCAGTTATTTCATTTAGATATTATATTTACTAATCGTGAACAAAAAAAAGCCTTAGAAAGCTCTTCAGAGTTAACTCAGTTGAATGGGACCAATGTATTGGTTGCTGAAGATAATACTAATAATCAAATAGTAATAAGACAGTTTTTAGAGCAAAAAGGTTGTCGGGTATATATTGCTAGCGATGGGCAAGAGGCAATAACGAAGGCTAAAAACAATAAAATTGATATTATTTTTATGGATATCCAAATGCCAATACTAGATGGGATCTCTGCAACCAAAGCAATCAGAAAGTTAGGTATAGCCACCCCTATAATAGCGCTCACAGCAAATGCAATTCATGGTGATAAAGAGCGATTTATAGAAGCGGGGATGAATGATTACTTAGCTAAGCCAATTGTAAGTGAGACACTTTATTTATTGCTTGATAAATATGCACCAAAGCAGGCTATTGAATCTAAGCATTTAAAGCTTACTCGTTTAGCGCAAGTGTGGGAGAAGCTGAGCTGAGCAATGAAGGGCAATATAAAAAGTGGGTTTGTGTTGCATAAAACTTGATAAACGAAGAAATTAACCTAGTATTTTAGGAGTAAGTTAAATTTATTGTTTAGTATTTAATGAGTGTTTTTATTATAGTTTTTCAATTTGATTCGCAAATTGCAATTCAAAATAAAAATACAACGTTACGAATTATTTTTGGATTCTAAATTACATTTTTAATTTTATTAATACTTTGATTTTGTTGTTTATTTTATCTTTCGTTTGTTTTTGTTTAGTTGGCACGGCTTTCGCAACATATTAAATATCAAATCAAGACAATTTAGTTAAATTTTTAAGAGGTGCAATATGCAAACAAATACAAAAGCCAAACAACAACCTAAAAGTAATAATTGGGTACTTACACCTGAAATCATGGTTTTGTCTATTTTGCTTGTAGCTACCTTAGTAATAGGTATTACAGTTCTACGCGGTAGCGATTCTGTAGAGCCGTTAACGGACATACAGCCGATTACTTTTACACAAGCTGATGTTGAAAATGCACAGTCGATGAGTAATACGTTTGACTCGCAAAATACTAACTATGCACAACATGTAACAGCCCCTAAAAACGAAAATAACGACACTCTTTCAAACTAGAGACTTTTGCGCAGGTAACTATTTATTGTTGCCTGCGTTTTTTTTATGTTTCCTATCACCGTTTTAACTTTTTCTCCCTAGCTTTAAAATTACGTGTACGCTTTTTAATTCAAGCTGTGCGTAACCAAATTAGTCTTATCAAGCCTTTCTTTATACTCATCTTCAATTACTAATCCTTACTTTTAGCCAACAATTACTAACTGGTTTCTCTGTGCTGTTTGGGCTTGAGTAAGCTCTTATTTATTAATTTAGGTGCATTGCAAATTGAATTGCAAAATGCAAATAAAATGGAAAAATTTAAATACTCAAATAACTAAACTTAACCTTTTGAATTTGCTGTTTTTATTTTTGTTTTATTCACTTTCTAAATGGTCTGTAACTTGCTCTTGATTACATAAGTCACTAAGAGTGAAAATCGGAGCAAAACATGAATGCATTTAAGTACCTAGAATCAGAAAGCCCAGTCAATCTCGCAAGATGGCATGAGTTAGAAAGAATCATGTCGGATGCAATGCAAAATAATTATTTTAAAATGGTTTATCAACCGCTCGTATCATTAGGAACGGGAAAGTTGGTCGGCTTTGAATCGCTAGTAAGGTGCCAATCACCCCGCTTTGGTATTGTAGGCCCTGATGAGTTTATCCCTCATGTAGAGCAATCGGGAATGATTTTAGAATTAGGTGACTGGATTTTTGAGCAATGTTTATCTGATTTAAAACAGATGCGACATTTTGGTATGACAGATATTGCTGTTTCTTTAAATATTTCACCGGTACAAATTTTAGATGGTGATGTGTTTTCAAAAGTAATGGCTTTGCTAGAAAAGCACCAAATACCACCACAAGCTATTAAAGTTGAATTAACGGAAACAGCGCTCATTCATAGTCCTGATAAAATAGCTAAGGCGTTTGAAAACTTCCATAAAGAAGGCGTAAAGGTGTGGATTGATGATTTTGGCACTGGGTACGCGTCTTTAGGTCTACTTCGTCAATTTGATATCGATGGTTTAAAAATTGATCGCAGTTTTGTAAGTGGTATTGCAACTAATAACGAAGACTTTACGTTATGTAGCGCAATTATTGCGATGGCTCAACGATTGGGCTTACAAACTGTAGCAGAAGGCATTGAAGAGAATGAGCAATTACAAATATTAGAACAACTTGGTTGTGATATTGCTCAGGGGTACTTGCTCGATAAGCCGCAAACATTAACAAAAAGTATTGATACCTGGGCTCTGTAATTGTTTATATTCATTTTGATTTGCAAAATGCAAAAAACAAATTACTCTTAAACTACAATTCTTACATTTTATTAGTGTACGAAGCTTTAACTTACACAAAGGTTATCTATGCCTATATCAGAGCAGTTTATCGATAAAAGTATTACGGAGCTAAATGTTTTAATTCAACTTGAAAAGGATGTTGGAATAAGCGTTTTAGCTCGATTAGTAAACTTATTTATCGATGAATTAGTTACTATGGCTAACCAATTAGATACGGCAATTAGTAATGCAGATATTATAAAAATTAGAGAAATAATGCATGTTTTGAAAAACTCGGCTGCCTTATATGGAGCCGCTCCTTTAGCTGCATTGGCAACACAGTTACACGATTCACCACCACCAACCACAGAAGAAAATTTGCACGCAGCGCTTGTTATTAAGCATAACTTGGATAAAACCCGAGATGCATATCAAATAATGAGTAAGAGTATAGCTATCTAGGAGAAAGCCGTGTCAGATATAATGGGTAAAGGCCTTGTTTATATTGTTGAAGATAGCATCGCAAGTGGTGCTTTGTACGCAAGTCAGCTAGAGCAAGTAGGTTTTGAATGTAAGCATTTCGCAGATGGATATTCTGCTTTGGTCGGTATTAAAGAAAAAATGCCTGCGGTGATAGTACAAGATGTATGCTTGCCTGATATAAGTGGGCTTGAAGTTTTACAATTTGTAAATAAACAAAAAAATCCTGCTAATGTAGTCATGATCACCTCAAATAGTTCTATTGATATTGCAGTGGAAGCTATGCGTTTAGGTGGCTTCGATTTTTTAGAAAAACCCTTCACAAGTCAGCGACTTATTAGCTCAGTAGAAAGTGCGTTAACACCCAAAGAGCAAGCTAAAGTACAACCTTTGGTTCAAAGCAGTGAAAAAAGCCAAGATTTTGTTGGTGAATCTCTCGCAATGAAAACCGTTTTTAGATTGCTAGATAGCGCAGCTAGAAGTAAAGCATGCGTATTTATTACAGGTGAAAGTGGAACCGGTAAAGAAGTATGCGCACAAACCCTTCATGATTCGAGCCCTCGCAGCCAAGGCCCTTTTATTGCTATAAACTGTGCTGCGATCCCTGCTGAATTATTTGAATCAGAATTTTTTGGTCATGTTAAAGGGGCGTTTAGTGGGGCGTTAAGCGATCGTAAGGGCGCTGTTGAAGTGGCCAACGGCGGTACGTTATTTCTAGATGAACTATGTGAAATGGAGCTTAACTTACAAGCTAAGTTATTGCGCTTTTTACAAACCGGCATATTTAGCAAGGTTGGTAGCAGCGAGGTATTACACAGCGATGTTCGCTTGGTATGTGCAACCAACAGAAATCCAATAATAGAGGTAGCAGAGGGGCGCTTTAGAGAAGATTTATATTATCGTTTAAATGTTATCCCCGTAAAGCTCCCGCCTTTAAGGGAGCGCGGAAACGATATTTTGCTGCTCGCTGAGTATATTTTAAAACAAAAAAGCGATAGCAACGCTAAACATTTTATTGGCTTTTCTGATGAAGTTAAGGCGCTTTTTTGTAATTACGATTGGCCAGGAAATATACGCGAACTGCAAAATGTAATTGAAAATACAGTCGTTATTAATGATGGCGATGTAATAGAAAGAGATATGCTACCAAATTCATTTGGTCTAGGCGCTGTAAAACACTCAAGCTCAACTAAGTCAATTCACAATACAAACGATCAGAGTGTTCAATTATCTCCTATGTCGGTTCACGATATAGAACCATTATGGCAAGTTGAAAAAAGGGCTATTGAAAACGCAATCAAAAGCTGCGAAGACAACATTCCTCTTGCTGCTGCTTATTTAGGGGTAAGTGCATCTACCATTTATAGAAAAATAAAGGGATGGTCTTAAAGCTTTAATAGATTTTTAATTGCAATTTTAGGTTGAATTAATAAAAGTTACCCTAAACTCTATGTGTAAGAGCAAAATTAATTTTTAATCTGAAACAGTAAAAGGAGATCGCAATGAGTAACACTAGTTTAAAACCTGCGGATATTATGCCATCACTAGTAGTGAGTGATGTTGATGAGAAAAAGGTAGATTTAGTTGACAGAATAAGTGACTCTCCGTGGAAAATGATTGTTGTTTATCGAGGCCAGCACTGCCCTAAATGTACTGCGCAACTCAACGAGCTTGCTAAAGTTCATAAAGACTTTAAAGAGGCTGGAGTTGAAGTGGTTGCAGTAAGTGGTGATAGCCATGAGCAGCTTAATAAACATCTTGAAAAAATAGATATTAACTTCCCAATTTACTATGGTTTAACAATCGAACAAATGACTGATTTAGGGCTACATATTAGCGAGCCTCGCAGTGGTGCAGAAACTGATCATCCATTTGCTGAACCAGGAATTTATGTGCTTAATGAAAAAAATCAGCTTCAAATGGTAGATATATCAAACAGCCCGTTTGTTCGTCCTGATTTAGAGCAACTGCTAGGTGGGATTAAGTTTTCAAGAGAAAACGACTATCCAATCAGGGGCACATTTATTAAATAGTATTCATTTTAAATGGTTTCAAAAAAGGCACTCTTCAGTGCCTTTTTTATTTATTTTTAATAAATTTACTTGAAAACAATTTTACCGTCCATATATAGTTAAGTAGGACGCCTGATGGGTCCTAAATTAAACTTAAACAATTGAAATTTATATTATTAATTAAACTTTGCTTGAGCTTGTTCAATAGAAAAGCACATGCAAAATATCGCTTAAATATGAGGATATTATTATGCGTACAGTAGACTTATCACCACTTTATCGTTCATTTATCGGCTTCGAACATTTAGCATCACTTATGGATGCGGCAGCTAATACAGACAAGCAGCCGAGTTTTCCTCCTTACAATATAGAAGCACTCGATAAAGACAAATACAGAATCACTATGGCCGTTGCCGGTTTTAGTGATAGTGAATTAACCATTGAGTCAGAAAACAACACATTAAAAGTTGCAGGTATTAAAGCTAATAAAGATGAAAATAATGAACGTAAGTTTATTCATCAAGGTATAGCAGAGCGTAACTTTGAACGTAAATTTCAGCTTGGAGACCATGTAGAAGTACTTGGTGCCGATTTAGCTAACGGCTTATTGAGCATAGAGTTACAGCGTGAAATTCCTGAAGCACTTAAACCACGTAAAATAGAAATTGGTAATAGCAATCTAATAGAAGGTAAATAGTCTTCTAAAGTACATATTCCCCTGATTATTTAGCCGCCTCATTTGAGGCGGTTTTTTTACTTAAAGCGCTTCTAAATTATTAAGGTAGTAGGTTGCTTGTTGCAGCGTTTGTTCTTGAAGTGTTTCATCTTGTTTATCCCAGTTTTTATATACCATACCAATACGTGGGTTCTTCTCTAGCCTGTCTCTGTGTCTATTCATGAAATGCCAATACAAGCTATTTAGCGGGCAGGCTTTATCTCCTACTTTTTGTTTAACATCGTACTGACAGCTTTTGCAGTAATCGCTCATTTTATTAATGTAGTTACCGCTTGCAGCATAAGGCTTTGTTGCAATTATTCCATCATCGGCAAACTGACTCATGCCTCGGGTGTTGGGCATTTCTACCCATTCTATGGCATCTATATAAACGCCTAAGTACCAGTTGTCTACGTCATCAGGGTTTATTCCTGTGAGCATGCAAAAGTTCCCAATAACCATTAGGCGCTGAATATGATGAGCATAAGCAGTTTCAAGGCTTTGCTTGAGTGAGTGGCTTAGACAATTCATTTTTGTAGAGCTGTTCCAAAAATAAGATGGCAGTTTATTTTTGGCTTGTAATTGATTTTTAACTGCGTAGTCGGGCATGTTAATCCAATAAATGGCACGTACATACTCTCTCCAGCCTAATATTTGCCTGGTAAAGCCCTCTACTTGCGAGAGGGATATTTCATTGGGTCTTTGTTCGTATTCGCTTATTACACGTTTGATTACATATAACGGGTGGAGTATTTTTGCGTTTAGGGCAAACGATAAACGGCTATGGTACAGGCTGGTATTGTTTTTACTTTGATCTGTCATCGCATCTTGAAAGTGACCAAAGCGACTAAGTAAGTGCTCACAAAAGTATTCAAGAGATTCAATCGCTTGTTTACGCGTTGTTGGCCACTCCAGTGAATGTTCATTTATTTCACCCAAATAAGTGACGTTGTGTTTATTTAAACGAGAAATAATGATGCTAACATCAGTATTGAATAACTTAGGCTCTGGGATGTCGGCTAAGTCTTTTTTAGAAAATTTATTACGATTATTACTATCAAAATTCCATTTGCCACCAGTTGGCTTTGCATCATCAATTAATATATTAAATTGCTTACGCATAGCACGATAAAAGTGCTCCATTGTTACATGCTTGTTTTTTGTAAAGCGTGTTTTTATATCGGTGAACGGTAATAAAAAGTGTTCAGTATCTGTAGCAATTACATTTAATGAGCTATCACTTTTAAACTTAGCTAATTGAGATTTTAGCCTAAACTCGTCAGGGTATTGATATTCAATAGAGTCGCATTGGTATTTATCGGCAACTCGCTTGAGTAATTCAATCAAGTCCTTGTCGTCATCGGTATCATCAAGTGTTAAATGCAAAACATTAAAACCTGCCGTGTTTAATGCAGTTGCAAAGTTTTCCATAGCATTAAAAAAAGCACACAGTTTTTGAATGTGATGTTTAACGTAGTCAGTTTCTTGTTTTAGTTCTGCGATGAGGTAAAGCGTGTCGTCGTCTTTTTGCTTGTACCATGAATGAGATGGGTTTAGCTGATCGCCTAGTATTAGTCTGAGTGTTTTGTGATGGGTCATAGTAAAGCCAAATTTTTTTATACGGACGTATTTAATTAAAGGATCGTTTTACTATTTAACTACGAGTGAATAGAGCAAAAAGGCTTAACCGATTATCAAGGCAATAAAGGCGTGTTGGATCATGGTGTGCAAATGAGTTTAATTAATGGGGAGGTTAAGTAAGTTAAATTGCCACCCCTAAAATTTTATATTTAAATTTTATTACTTTGCTTTTGCTGCATTTTTTGTTGTAACGAAACCACATTAGATACATTAAATAGAATATTGCTGGCAAAGTTTTCAAAATATTTAAGGGCTTTTTTCCAAGCGAGCTGGCTCTCAGGAGTAAAGTGTTTACCAAGGTGCTCTTTAAGGGTTTCGTAAAACGCATCAGATAATGGTGCAATGTCACTTTGCGAAACACTGCTTTTTTTTAGGTACATTAAATGATGTGCTAAAAAAGGAGCTACCGATGCTGGCTTATCTAAATGTTTAACAATTCGTTCTAACACACAAAAAAGGGTAAAACTCTTTTCGTTAAATTGTAAGGCTGTTGGGTAATTCATTTCAATGCTAGATTCAGCCAATTTACTGTGAAATCGAGCCGTGAATGCATGAAAATTTGGCTTAATAATTGTTAAGTTATTTAACAATGCTGATTGTTGTTGGTTCATTTTTATCTCGCTGCAGTGAGTAATAACTATTATTATTAAGTGGCATAAAATTGATTATAGCGGGCAGATAAAATTCTGCACGTTTTTTTAGTGTTAAAGTATGGGTTTTAGTTATATCAATTTATTTTCTAGTAAATTGTAAGCATCTAGAAGGTACTAAGGTAGCTCAAATTTAGTTTGTTTGATTTTCACTCAAAAATAATAAGCTGTAATATTTAATAATTTAGAGACAGCATTTTATAAAATTGATTGATTACTTATGTTACTTATATATACATTAAATTAGCATCTTGACGAATTGGAAATTTTATAAACTAATTGCGTATTATAGTTGCTAATCATCCCGTACATCCTTATAATAGCGGCCATTGTTTAGCATGTTGTAAAACAGCTAACAGCGATATTAAATTTAAAGTTTGATATCTATTGGCGCGGGATGGAGCAGTCTGGTAGCTCGTCGGGCTCATAACCCGAAGGTCGTCGGTTCAAATCCGGCTCCCGCAACCAATTCTACTAGTAGGTATTACCTTACTAATTTATATCGCGCATTCTAAGTAATGCGCGTTTTGCGTTTTAGACTATGTAGTTTAATTAGGTCAGTTTACTGACTCGCAACCAAGCTTGGCCCTAGGCCACACAGTTTTATGCTTTATTGGTGTGACGCCCCGCTTGGTTCGGGGCGTTGTTGTATCTGCACCTTGCGATTTGTGGCAATTGTCATCAAATTAAAACTTAAACTCAGTATTTTAGGGCTATAAGCCCTTTTTTTGTTTGTATGGAGGATTTTCGTGACAAAACTTGAACAAGATTTAGTAACCATGTTAACGCCTGCGGTAGAAATGTTAGGCTTTGAATTGCATGGTCTTGAATTTGTGCAAGCGGGTCGCCATTCTACCTTAAGAGTATATATTGCTCATGAGGATGGGATCTCAGTTGATAACTGTGCGGATGCAAGTCGCCAAATTAGTGCGATTTTAGACGTCGAAGACCCAATTACAAATGAATATGATTTGGAAGTATCGTCTCCTGGTGTTGATCGTCTATTATTCAAACAAGATCACTACGAGCAGGCGCAAGGAGAGGAAGTACGCGTGCGTACTAAACTTCCACAGGATGGTCGTCGTAATTTTAAAGGCGACTTAGTAGCAGTTAGCAGCGATATGATCACACTATCTAGCGATGGTGCAGAGCATCTGATCATGCTTAGTAACATCGAACGTGCGAATTTAATCGCGAAGTTTTAAATTCGAGTGCGAAGGAATAGGGCAAGCGAGGCATTACCCATGGCAAAAGAGATATTATTGGTTGCTGAAGCCGTTTCCAATGAGAAAGCGGTTCCAAAAGAAAAGATTTTTGAAGCTCTAGAGTTCGCTTTAGCGACAGCTACAAAGAAAAAACACGATGGCGAAATTGAAGTACGCGTAGCAATTGACCGTAAAACTGGTGATTACGATACGTTCCGTCGTTGGCAGATTGCCGCTGTATTAGAAGATGGTTCTTTAGAGAATCCATACAGCGAAATCACTCTAGAAGCAGCACAGGTTGAAGAACCTGATTTGCAAATGGGTGATTATGTTGAAGAGCAAATCGACTCAATCAAATTTGACCGTATTACAACACAAATGGCTAAGCAAGTTATCGTACAAAAAGTACGTGAAGCTGAGCGTGCTTTAGTTGTTGAAGCATACAAAGATCAAGTAGGTGAGTTGGTAACGGGTGTTGTTAAAAAAGCAACGCGTGACTCTATTGTTCTTGATTTAGGCAATAACGCAGAAGCAGTAATTTACCGTGATGACATGTTACCACGTGAAAACTTCCGCCCGGGTGACCGTATTCGTGGCTTTTTATATGAAGTTAAGCCTGAAGCACGCGGTGCACAATTATTTGTAACGCGCTCTAAACCTGAAATGCTAATGGAATTATTCCGCATTGAGGTGCCAGAAATTGGCGAAGAGATGATTGAATTACGTGCTGCAGCACGTGATCCAGGTTCACGCGCTAAAATTGCTGTTAAATCTAACGACAAACGCATTGACCCAATTGGTGCATGTGTTGGTATGCGTGGCGCACGAGTGCAAGCTGTATCGTCAGAACTTGGCGGTGAGCGTGTTGATATCGTACTTTACGATGACAACCCGGCACAATTTGTTATCAATGCAATGGCGCCAGCAGAAGTTGCTTCAATCGTAATGGATGAAGACACTCACTCAATGGATATCGCTGTAGAAGCAGATAACCTAGCGCAAGCAATTGGTCGTAATGGTCAAAACGTTCGTTTAGCAAGTCAGTTAACTGGCTGGGAACTAAACGTAATGACTGTTGAAGACATGCGTACTAAAAATGAAGCTGAATCTGATAAGTTACTTAACTTATTCACTGAAAATTTAGAAATTGATGATGAGTTTGCATCATTACTTATCAACGAAGGTTTCTCTACACTTGAAGAAGTGGCGTATGTACCAGCGTCTGAATTTTTAGAAATTGATGGTCTTGATGAAGAGACTGTAGATTTACTGCGTTCACGCGCAAAAGATGCATTGACTACTAAAGCACTTAAAACGGAAGAAAGCTTAGATGGCGCAGAGCCAGCTGAAGACTTACTTGCGCTTGAAGGCTTAGAACGTCACTTAGCATTTGTGATGGCAAGCAAGGGTGTTGTTACACTTGAAGACTTGGCAGAACAAGGTATTGACGAATTAGTTGATATCACAGAAGTTTCATCTGAAAAAGCGGGTGAACTGATTATGGCTGCACGAAACATTTGTTGGTTTGCAGACGAGTAATTTATTAACGGAGGTATTACACACTATGGCAGAAGTAAATGTTGAAAAACTAGCCGGCGATATAGGTACGACTGTTGATAAATTGCTACAGCAGTTTTCACAAGCAGGTATCACTAAGCAAGCAACTGATAATGTAACAGAAGCTGAAAAAGCAACGTTACTTGATCATTTAAGTAAGCATCATGGCGGTACAGGTTCAGATGGCCCTGCGCGCATGACTTTACAACGTAAGAGCAAAAGCACGCTAAGTGTGACTGGCTCTACGGGTAAAGCAAAAGATGTTCAAGTTGAAGTTCGCAAAACACGTACTTACGTGAAGAAAAGCGCAATGGAACAAGAGCAAGAGCAAGCACGCTTAGCTGCTGAAGAAAAAGTGCGCCTTGAAGAGCAGCAAAAAGCTGACCAAGAAGCCGCAGAATTAAAAGCGAAACAAGAGGCAGAACGCAAAGCGAAAGAAGACGCTGACCGTAAAGCCAAAGAAGAAGCTAAACGCAAAGCTGATGCAGAGCGTAAAGCGAAACAAAAGCAGATGACCCCAGAGCAAAGTGCTAAGTCTGAGAAAGATCGCATAGAAGCTGAGCGTCTGCAAAAAGAAGCAGAAGAGGCCGCATTGAAGAAAGCTGAAGAAGAAGCGAAACGTCAAGCAGAAGAAGCAAGAAAGCTAGCTGAAGAGAATTCAGCACGCTGGAAGAAAGAAGAAGAAGAACGTAAGAAACGCGAAGAAACAGCGGATCACCATCTTACGACTTCTACTTATGCACGTGAAGCAGAAGATGTTGCCGATGCTCGTGATGAGCAAGGTACACGCCGTGCTAAGAAAAAGAAAAAAGCGCCAGCAAAAGATAAATTTGCAGCGTCAAGAGGCCGTAACAAGTCTAAGCTAAAAGCGCCAGCATCATTACAACATGGTTTCCAAAAACCAACTGTTGATGTTAAAAATGAAGTGCGTATTAGCGAAACAATTACAGTAGCCGAGCTTGCATCACGCATGGCCGTTAAAGGCGCTGAAGTTGTTAAAACAATGATGAAAATGGGTGACATGGTTACTATTAACCAAGTGATTGACCAAGAAGCTGCACAATTAGTTGCAGAAGAAATGGGTCACAAAGTTATCATTGTTAAAGAAAACGAATTAGAGCAAACAGTACTTAATGACCGCCATGAAGATGGTAAGTCAGAGCCTCGTGCTCCAGTAGTAACTGTAATGGGTCACGTTGACCATGGTAAAACATCTACGCTAGATTACATTCGTTCTGCGAAGGTTGCTTCTGGCGAAGCCGGTGGTATTACACAGCATATTGGTGCATACCATGTTGATGTAAACGGCAATATGATTACGTTCTTAGATACTCCAGGACATGCTGCATTTACATCAATGCGTGCTCGTGGTGCTAAAGCGACTGATATCGTAATCCTAGTGGTTGCAGCAGATGATGGCGTTATGCCACAAACTAAAGAAGCGGTACAGCATGCACGTGCAGCTGGCGTTCCTTTAATCATTGCTGTAAACAAAATGGATAAAGAAGGCGCAGATCCAGATCGTGTTAAAAACGAACTTGCTGTACTAGACGTTATTCCAGAAGAATGGGGCGGCGATACGCAGTACGTTCATATCTCAGCTAAAACTGGCTTAGGTATTGACGACCTTCTTGAAGCAGTATTGAACCAATCTGAGCTTCTAGAGCTTTCTGCACCGACTGAAGGTATGGCGGCTGGTGTTGTTATTGAATCTCGTCTTGATAAAGGCCGTGGTCCAGTAGCATCAGTACTTGTTCAATCTGGTACGCTTAACCAAGGTGACATTGTATTATGTGGTCTTGAGTATGGCCGTGTTCGTGCAATGCGCGATGAAAACGGTAAAGACATTAAGTCTGCTGGTCCATCTATTCCAGTTGAGATTTTAGGTCTTTCTGGTATTCCAGCTGCGGGCGACGAAGCGACTGTAGTTAAAGATGAACGTAAAGCGCGTGAAGTTGCTTTATACCGTCAAGGTAAGTTCCGCGATGTTAAACTAGCACGTCAACAAAAAGCTAAGCTTGAAAACATGTTTACTAACATGACTGAAGGCGATGTTTCTGAAGTTAACGTGGTACTTAAAGCTGACGTTCAAGGTTCTATCGAAGCAATCTCTGATTCACTAACTAAACTTTCTACTGATGAAGTAAAAGTGAAGATTGTTGGTTCAGGTGTTGGTGGTATTACCGAAACTGATGCAACACTAGCTGCAGCGTCTAACGCAATTGTAGTTGGCTTTAACGTTCGTGCTGATGCTTCAGCTCGTAAAGTTATCGAGACTGAAAACTTAGACCTACGTTACTACAGCGTAATTTATGCCTTGATTGACGAAGTTAAACAAGCAATGTCAGGTATGTTAGCGCCAGAGTTTAAACAAGAAATCATTGGTCTTGCTCAAGTTCGTGACGTATTCAAGTCTCCAAAAATTGGCGCAATCGCTGGTTGTATGGTTACTGAAGGTGTTATTAAACGTAGCGCTCCAATCCGTGTACTACGTGAAAACGTTGTTATCTATGAAGGTGAACTTGAGTCACTTCGTCGCTTTAAAGACGATGTTGCTGATGTTCGTAACGGCATGGAATGTGGTATCGGCGTTAAGAACTACAATGACGTACGTGTTGGTGACCAAATCGAAGTATTCGAAACAGTTGAAGTACAACGTACTCTATAATTGTTACTAGGGAGTATTGAACGCTCAGGTTAACGCCGGACGTTCTACACACCCTACGCTAAGATTTTAAATGGGGGCTTAGCCCCCATTTGCATATCCATTATTTAGTTAACTTATTATTTAATTTCAATAAGTTATTATTTTAGGACAAGTATAATGAGAGAATTTTCTCGCACTGATCGTGTTGCACAGCAAATCCAAAAAGAGATTGCTGTAATTTTACAACGCGAAATTAAAGATCCACGCTTAGGTATGGTGACAGTGTCAGCGGTAGAAGTATCGCGCGATTTATCTTATGCCAAAATTTTCATTACTGTGTTTAACACACAAGATGAAGACGCAGCAAAGCAAAGCGCAAAAGTACTTAATGAAGCAACGGGCTATATTCGCTCGTTACTTGGTAAGCGTATCCGTGCACGTATAATGCCTGAGTTAAAGTTTGTAGTTGATAACTCATTAATGGAAGGTATGCGTATTTCTAACTTAGTGGATTCTATTATCCGCGAAGATAACGCAAAGCATGTAGATGAAGACGTAGAAAGTGTTGATGCTGCTGATGTTTCAGATAGCGAAGAAGGTACTGATCACGTAGACGATACAGATAGCGAAGAAGGCACTGATACAGATGGCAAAGCGCAGTAAAGGCCGTGCAGTTGACGGTATTTTGTTGTTAAACAAACCTGAAGGCATTTCATCAAATAAAGCATTACAGCAAGCAAAAAGTGTTTATTTTGCGCAAAAAGCTGGACACACAGGTGCTTTAGATCCACTTGCCACAGGTATGCTGCCAATTTGTTTTGGTGAAGCGACTAAGTTTACGCAGTTTTTACTCGATACAGATAAAACCTATATCGTTCGAGCACAACTGGGTGAGCGTACAACAACATCAGATTCTGATGGCGAAATTGTTAGCACTAAAGATGTGAACGTTACGCGTGAACAGCTAACAAAAGAAATAGCTGCTTTTGTTGGTGAGTCTGAACAATATCCGTCAATGTACTCAGCTCTTAAGTACCAAGGTAGACCGTTATATAAGTACGCGCGCGAAGGTATTGAAGTTCCTCGTAAATGCAGAAAAATAAACGTGTTTAGCTTATCGTTTGACGAATTTGATGAACAAAGCAACGTATTACAAATGACGGCCCATGTATCTAAAGGGACCTACATTCGTACAATCGTTGATGATTTAGGCGAAAACCTAGGCTGTGGCGCACACGTTATTATGCTCCACAGAACCGCTGTTGGTCAGTATCCGGCAGATAAAATGGTCTCGCTTGATGAGATTGAAGCGTTGCTTGCTAAAGCGAAAGAAGAAGAGCTTGCGCCTTCAACTTATTTAGACTCGCTATTGCTACCAATTGATACTGCTTTAACTGATTTACCCGTTGTTGAAATTACAAAAGAACAAGGGGGGATTTTTAGTCACGGGCAAGCTGTAGAATTATCAATCGCTTTACCTGATGGTGCAATTAAAGTTGTTGCGGATAATATATTTATTGGTACTGGTGAGCGCAACTCAAACGGTCATTTAAAGGTTAAACGTGGTCTTGCTAGTCAGCAAGACGATTACGTAAAGCCTGAATAAGCAACTAATGTGCCTAACGGTGGCTTATTAGTTGTAGTTGGGGATAATTAGCTTGTAGTTATTCCTACAGTTGGTAGAATACGCCCGCTTAATCGTTTTGGCTGAATTAGTGATCGGCTAAGACACCTTTTAAATTTAATTTTTGGAGTTACTATGTCACTAAGCAATCAAGAAAAAATCGATATCATTGCTAAATTTGCACGTGCAGAAGGCGATACAGGTTCATCAGAAGTACAAGTAGCATTACTTACTTTTGACATCAACAAGCTTCAAGGTCACTTTGCTAATCACAAGCATGACTTCCACTCACGTCGTGGTCTGCTTCGTAAAGTAAGCACTCGCCGTAAACTACTTGATTACCTTAAAGGTAAAGACATCACTAGTTATACTGCGTTAATCAAAGAACTTGGCCTACGTCGCTAAGAACTAGATTATAGAAAAAGGAGCTTTTTAGCTCCTTTTTTTGTGCCTAAAATTTGTGTTTCCAAATTAAGAAAATTCTTAAACCTATTGAATTATAATATAAAACCCCCATTTCATAGACTACCAATAGCTGTTGTATTTACCCGCTAATTAGCCCAGTTTAAATCTAGTAGCGAGTGTGTGTTGACCTTTCGTGATTAATTTTGCAGCTGTATGTTTGGTCTTTAGGCAAGGCAGCGCCTATGTAGTGTGGTTATTCCCCATAAATAGGCGATAACGCAGCATAAATGCCAAACATGCGCTGCCCTGCGGGTTCATCCTAGGGGCGATTAACTCTTTGTTGCTCGATTTTTACTTAGCCCACTAGGTTACAAATCTCGCGCCGTGATTAAATCGACCCTAGATTGAACAAATTTCAATCCACAAAGATCAACACACCCTAGACTCGCATTTTGAAGCAGCTTTGGTATATACTATGCGCGTAGGTAAAAAGGTTTATCTACGCTTATTCACATCAT
This sequence comes from Pseudoalteromonas sp. SWYJZ19, assembly GCF_015864375.1. NCBI lineage: Bacteria > Pseudomonadati > Pseudomonadota > Gammaproteobacteria > Alteromonadales > Pseudoalteromonadaceae > Pseudoalteromonas > Pseudoalteromonas sp. SWYJZ19. Next base: position 57,303 of record NZ_JADYXI010000005.1, on the reverse strand, counting down.
TGCCAATTGTAGTACTTAATTGATTTCCAACTGAATACAATTATGTACTGTAATTGGTACTTTGATGACAACTTATTAGAATACATTTAAGGAATATTTTAAGTGCAAGCAATTATTAAAGAATTCAAACTAGGTCAACATACAGTGACTCTAGAAACTGGTGCAATCGCTCGTCAAGCAGACGGCGCTGTACTTGCAAGCATTGGCGACACTTCAGTTTTAGTAACTGTTGTTGGTAAGCGTGAAGCACAACCTGGCCAAGACTTTTTCCCACTAACAGTTAACTACCAAGAGCGTATGTATGCTGCTGGTCGTATCCCAGGTGGTTTCTTAAAGCGTGAAGGTCGTCCTAACGATGGCGAAACACTTATTGCACGTCTTATTGACCGTCCAATTCGTCCACTTTTCCCAAGCGGTTTTGTAAACGAAGTACAAGTTATTGCTACTGTTGTTTCTGTTAACCCTGAAATCCAACCTGATATGGTTGCGATGATTGGTACTTCAGCAGCACTTGCTATCTCTGGTATCCCGTTCAGTGGTCCAATTGGTGCATCTCGCGTTGGTTACATCAACGGCGAATATGTACTTAACCCTACATTAAAAGAGCTTGAAGAAAGCCAACTTGATTTAGTGGTAGCCGGTACTGATAAAGCGGTACTTATGGTTGAATCAGAAGCTAACGTACTTGCAGAAGACGTAATGCTTGGCGCTGTTGTATATGGTCATGAGCAATCTCAAGCGATCATCACTGCAATCGAAGAATTTAAAGCAGAAGCAGGCAAGCCTACTTGGGATTGGACTGCACCAGCTAAAAACGTTGCACTAGAAGATAAAGTTGCAGCAATTGCTGCTGATAAAGTAGGCGCAGCTTACTTAATCACTGATAAAGTAGCGCGTAAAGAAGCACTTGGCGTAGCTAAAGATGAAGTTGTTGCAGTGTTAACAGCTGAACTTGCTGAAGGCGAGTCTTTAGATAAGCAAGAAATTGGTAAAATCTTCGGTTCACTTGAGAAGAAAATCGTTCGTGGCCGTATCGCTTCTGGCGAAAAACGTATCGATGGTCGTGAACCAGATATGATTCGTGCACTAGATGTAATGACTGGCGTATTACCGCGTACTCACGGTTCTGCTATCTTTACTCGTGGCGAAACTCAAGCGTTAGTAACAGCTACACTTGGTACAGAACGTGATTCACAGTTAATCGACGATTTAACGGGTACTCATAAAAACCACTTTATGCTTAACTACAACTTCCCTCCATTCTGTGTAGGTGAAACTGGTTTTGTTGGTTCTCCTAAGCGTCGTGAAATCGGCCATGGTAACCTTGCTAAGCGTGGTATTGCTGCTGTAATGCCAACATTGACTGAATTCCCATATTCAATCCGTGTAGTATCTGAAATCACTGAATCAAACGGTTCATCTTCAATGGCTTCTGTATGTGGTACTTCACTTGCACTTATGAATGCCGGTGTACCAATTAAAGCGTCTGTTGCTGGTATTGCGATGGGTCTAGTTAAAGAAGACGATAAATTCGTTGTTCTTTCTGACATCTTAGGTGATGAAGATCACTTAGGTGACATGGACTTTAAAGTTGCTGGTACAGCTGCAGGTATCACTGCACTTCAAATGGATATCAAAATCGAAGGTATCACTCAAGAAATCATGCAAATTGCGCTTAAACAAGCAAAAGCTGCACGTTTACATATCTTAGAAGTGATGGACGAAGCAATTTCTGCTCCTTCTGAAGAGCTATCAATGTTTGCTCCTCGCATATACACAATGAAAATCCCACAGAAGAAAATCGCTGAAGTTATCGGTAAAGGTGGCGCAACTATTCGTCAGCTTACTGAAGAAACTGGTACAACGATTGAAATCGGTGACGACGGTACGATTAAAATTGCCGCTACAGATGGCGAAAGTGCAGCTAATGCAATTAGCCGTATTGAGCAATTAACAGCTGAACTTGAAGTAGGTACTATCTACGAAGGTAAAGTTGTACGTATTGTTGATTTCGGTGCGTTTGTAAACATTCTTCCTGGTAAAGATGGTCTAGTACATATTTCTCAAATTAGTACTGAGCGCGTTAATAACGTGGCTGATCACCTTTCTGAAGGTCAAGAAGTTAAAGTTAAAGTACTAGAAGTAGATCGCCAAGGCCGTGTACGTCTAAGTATTAAAGAAGCAATGGAATCAGCAGCACCTGCAGCTGACGCGCCAACTGACGCGTAATTGTTAACTTATTAATCTAGTTATATTAGCTAGATGATAAAAAAGGGGCTGTTTAGCCCCTCTTTTTATGCTTTAATGAAACCTTATTGGACAAGGTCTGTCTTATATTAATCGCGATATATCTTGGTATTAAGGATTTTAATGATACTCAAACATTTAGCTTTGGCATCTTTTGCTATTTTGTCTTTAAGCGCTTGCCAAACTACAACAGAATCAGAACCAACCCCGATTGTTAATGTGCCATTTACTGCACCTTTAGCCTCTGACTTTAGAAGTGAAATTGCTATTGCACGCTACTCAGAGTTATTGAATAGGGCTGACTTAAGCGAAGAGCAACAAGCTAAGCTTTATTACGACCGTGGTGTACTTTTCGATAGTCTAGGTATGACCACTCTTTCGCGTATTGATTTTAACCGCGCAGTAAAACTTAAGCCTGATTTAGCTGAAGTGTATAATTTTTTAGGTATTCAACATACGCTTATGCAGCAGTACGAAAAAGCCTATGAGTTTTTCGATTCAGCTCTAGAACTTGATGAAGAGCATGAATACGCCTATTTAAATCGAGGAATTGCACTGTATTACGGCGATAGAGCTGGCCTTGCTAAAAATGACTTTAATGAGTTTTTAGCCCGTTCTCCTAACGATCCGTACCGTGTTTTATGGGTTTATTTAGCCCAGGCACAAGAGGATAAAGTAATCGCACTTGATGCCCTTAAACAAAATGCGACTGCGCTTGATGATTCACAATGGGCGTATCAGTTAATTTCTCTTTATACGGGCGATATGAGTGAACATGCATTTTTATCAGGCATTAGTGATGGTGTTAGAACTGAGCAAGAATATGCGCAACGTTTATGTGAAGCTTATTTTTACCTAGCTAAAATGCATCAAGCAGCGGGTGAGCTGTACTTAGCATCAGACTATTTTAGGCTTGCGCTAGCAACCAATGTACATGAGTTTATTGAGTACAAATATGCGCGTTTAGAACTTGAGTTGATGGAAGGTGTTGACGCAAGTTAAGCGTTTTAAATTAATAGGTGTATTACTATGTTGTTTGTTAATTACAGGCTCGAGTAATCACCTTGGCGCTATTGGCTTTTGGCATGTTTTAAATACAAAAGCCAATGCTCTACAAAGTTATTGGAATTCACCAGTTTATTTTTCTGCTCACCTAGAGCAGTTACCAAAGACCTCTTTAGCTATACTTGCTCGCAGTAAAATTTCCTCAGCACAATATATGTATTCTCTTAAGCTTATTAAAAGCAGTCAGAGTGATACTGCAAAACAATTTTGGCTCTCCGCTATAAATGACTTAACAATCCCAGAGCGTAAAATATTAGCAACAAAGTTACTTGAGCAATCACGTTGGAGCGATTTAGAGTTACTCGCTAGTAAAAACAAATTACCAGCAGGGGATGTACTAAATCATCTAAAACTTCAGTTAAAAATACCACAGAGTAAAATATCTACCGCGTTTATCCACGATCTCGGTTTTTCATCTTTAAGAAATATAAGCAAACCTAATAAGCAATGTATGTTTAACGTGCTGACTATGAGCGATCATCGCAGTGGCTTATATAAACTTACAGAGTTTATTAATGCTTATAATAAACAACCAGAGCCCCGTGAAAATATTTTTTGCTTTTCAAAACCCGTTTACGTTGCGGGTATGCTTGAGTGTAAAAGTAGTACTAGTCAAATAGCAAAGTGTGACTGGCAATCATCTAAACTTAATAGCCAGCTTCCTAACAATTTTGATTTTATAGTGATGATGCCTAAAGATGGAACGGCTAATGTCACGAAGGGAACAATGCTAATAAACTCAAAAGCAAAATACAGTATATTTTTGCATGAGCTGATGCATTTTAACGGTTTTGAAGATGAATACGCTTTGCCTAAAACTAAGCAAGCATGGTTGTGTGCAAAAACGGGTTTTGTTGCACCTAATTTATTTATTTCTCATGGTGAGTCACCGCCAACAGGTTGGCATAAAGCAAAGAGTTGCCAGGTAGGAGGTATTGCTTATAAACCTAGTGAAAATTGGTCTATTATGCAATATCAGCAGTTAGGGCTCTCAGCGCAGTATAGACAACTTTGGTTGAAACATTTAGATATGACCAATGGTAACTTTCATCGTCACCCTGGCGCGCTTACATTTGCAAATAAGGCCATATTAAATTAACAATTATCAGTATTAATTAATTGTTTTTTTAGGCTTAATAAATTGTTAGTTCTTGTTTAAAAAACACCCATACAGAACCGCTTTTTATAGACAAAATCAGTGTTTTTCAGTATAACTATAGTCATTAATGTCGTTTAAAAACAGGCAGTAAAAGCATCACTTAGTATTAAAAAGAGATGCCCTAATAAACTTATGATAATAAAAGGCCCTACATTATGACTTTGCTCTGGATACCCTTGTTATCCTTAATTGGCAGTGTTATTTCTGCATGCACAGGTAAGTTATCCCGCAATTTAAGCACTAGTTTAACGGCTCTTGCGCCTTTGACGGCTTTGGGGATTACTCTATACCATGCACCTGCCGTTTTAGCGGGCGAAACCATTCGTTATTCTTTAGCTTGGATCCCGTCAATAGGACTCGATTTGTCTCTGCGGTTAGACGGCCTCAGTTTATTGTTTATGTTTATGATTTTAGGCATAGGCTTGCTCGTTATCCTCTACACCCGTTACTACCTAAGCGCTAATGACTCAATGGCTAAGCTATATAGTTACTTAATGCTATTTATGACTGCAATGCTTGGTATTGTTATGTCTAACAACGTCATTCAACTGTGGTTGTTTTGGGAATTAACGAGCATCAGCTCATTTTTATTAATTAGTTTTTGGTGGCATAAATCAGAAGCGCGAAAAGGCGCACGTATGGCGCTTGCTGTAACAGGCGCGGGCGGCTTAGCGTTACTTGCTGGATTGATGCTATTAGGTGATATTGTTGGTAGTTACGACCTAGATGTTATTCTAGCGAGTAAAGCAATAATTCAATCTCATGATTTATACGAAGTAGCATTGGTATTGGTGCTACTGGGTGCGTTTACTAAATCGGCACAATTTCCATTTCACTTTTGGCTTCCTCATGCAATGGCAGCGCCTACGCCAGTAAGCGCGTATTTACATTCTGCGACGATGGTAAAAGCCGGTATATTTTTGTTAGCACGTTTTCATCCCGCTTTGGCAGGCACCGATACTTGGTTCTTGCTCGTTGGGTTAACGGGTTTAGCTACGCTGTTGTTTGGCGCTTATATAGCACTATTCAAACACGACTTAAAAGGCTTGTTAGCCTATTCAACAATAAGCCATTTGGGTTTAATAACGCTATTACTCGGACTTGATACTGAGCTTGCGACTGTTGCTGCTATTTTTCACATAATTAACCATGCAACGTTTAAAGCGTCGTTATTTATGGCCGTTGGTATTATTGATCACGAAACGGGCACGCGCGATATGCGTAAATTAAATGGTATGTGGCGATACTTACCATACACTGCAACGCTTGCGATGGTCGCGGCGGCTGCAATGGCAGGAGTTCCTTTACTAAATGGCTTCTTGTCTAAAGAAATGTTTTTTGCAGAAACGCTACACCAGCAAGTGCTTGGTTCTATGTCGTGGTTAATTCCAGTACTGGCAACTGTTGCAGGTGCATTAGCTGTTGCGTACTCAGCACGCTTTATTCATGACGTGTTTTTTAATGGTGAACCAATTGATTTACCTCGTACGCCGCATGAGCCACCGCGCTATATGCGTGTACCAATAGAAATACTCGTTGTGATTTGTTTGTTAGTGGGTATGTTCCCGCACTTTACAATTGATGGCATTTTATCTGCGGCGTCTTTAGCTGTACTTGGAAAAGAAATGCCAGTGTACGAATTGGCTATCTGGCATGGGTTTAACTTGCCTCTACTAATGAGTGCGATGGCGATTGCTGGCGGCTTATTTATTTATATTAATCGTAAATATCTATTTCAATTTCAAGCATCACTACCACCTCTAAACGCTAAAAAAACGTTTGAACGTGTAATCTTAAATATTGTTGCTTGGTGTCAGTCAAAAGTAAACAGTACAGAAAATGGATCGCTGCAGCGCTACCTTGTAATTATGTTAGCGGTAGTATTACTGTGTGCAGGTTGGCCGTTATTTGAAATGCAACAACTTGCCGGAAGCATGCCACTTACCCCTGTTGATGTGCACAATGCAATTGGTGCAGGCTTATTGATTATTGGTGCTCTTGCCACCGTTATTTGGCATCGCTCTCGAATGGTATCGCTATTAATGCTCTCAATTGTAGGATTAATGGTGTCGGTTGTATTTACACGCTTTTCTGCTCCAGATTTAGCGCTTACGCAGCTAACCGTTGAGGTTGTTACTATTATTTTACTTATGTTGGCATTGTTTTTCTTGCCGCAGCATACGCCAAAAGAATCAAGTTCATTACGCGTACTTCGAGACTTAGCAATAGCCTCTACGTTAGGTGTAGTGATAGCGAGTATTTGTTACGCATTACTTACACGTCCATTAGATTCAATCTCAGACTTCTTTATTGCTAACGCTAAAATAGGTGGCGGTGGTACCAACGTGGTTAACGTTATTTTGGTCGACTTTAGGGGCTTTGATACGCTTGGAGAAATTACCGTATTAGGTATTGCCGCATTAGGTATATTTAAAGTACTTTCTCGAATTCCATTATTTATGCCAGCAAGCGACAGCGAAGGGCGCCCATGGGCTAAAGAACGTCATCCAATATTACTGGCGAGTATTTCACAAAGTTTATTACCGCTTGCGTTATTAGTTTCTGCATATATTTTCCTACGTGGACATAACTTACCTGGTGGTGGCTTTATTGCAGGACTGGTAACGTCAATCGCGTTTATTTTGCAATACATGGCGCATGGTACAGCATGGATAAACGAACGCTTTGATGTTAATTATCGCAAAATTATAGCCTCAGGCATCGGTATTTCTTTGTTTACAGGTGTGGGTAGTTGGTTCTTCGATAAGCCATTTTTAACAACTTGGTTTGACTACTTTGATATTCCGTTTGTCGGTAAAACAGAGCTTGCCAGCGCGATTGCATTTGACCTAGGTGTTTACTTAACTGTTGTAGGCGCTACGTTAATGATTTTAGCAAGCTTAGGTAATATGACAGCAGATACCCAGAAAAAAGAGGTAAATATTTAATGGAATTATTGTACGCATCTTGCGTTGGAGTATTGGTCAGTTGCGGTGTGTTTTTACTGCTGAGAGCTCGTACATTCCCTGTAGTACTTGGGCTTACTATGATTTCATACGCTGTTAATTTATTTTTGTTTTCAGCAGGTCGCCTTACTATTAATAAAGCGGTAGTACTTGGTACTGGCACAGAATACGCCGATCCTCTACCTCAAGCATTAGTACTAACTGCAATAGTGATTGGTTTTGCGATGACCGCATTTGTGGTTATTTTGGCAATACGTGGGCGCGCCGATTTAGGTAGTGACCATGTTGATGGTTATGTGCCTAACACCTCTGCAGATAATAAGGAGCAAAAATGATCCAACATTTAGCTTCGCTACCTATTTTATTACCTATGTTGACGGCAGTTATTTTATTGCTGCCGCCATGTGGTAAAAGCGTCAAAATTCGCCGCTTAGTTTCAATTGTAATGGCAATAGCTACTTTTGCCATTAGTGTGCTTTTACTTGTACATATTAATAATACAGGTATTAATGTTTACGCTATTGGTAGTTGGTCTGCACCATTTGGGATAGTCTTAGTCGCTGACATGTTATCTACCTTATTGGTTACGTTAACTTCACTTTTAGGTTTGGGCGCTATTTTATATGGTAGTGCTGGCGATGATGAAAAGGGCAGCTTTTATCATCCACTTGTTCATTTTTTAATATTGGGTGTAAATGGCGCGTTTTTAACTGGCGATTTATTTAACCTATTTGTATTTTTTGAAGTGTTACTGATTGCATCATATGCACTGTTAATGCACGCAGGTGATAAACAAAACACTCGTGCGGCACTGCAATATGTAATATTAAATTTAGTTGGCTCAAGCGTATTTTTAATCGGTTTGGGTATTTTGTACGGTGTACTTGGTACGCTTAATATTGCAGATATGGCGCAAAAAGTATCACAGCTTTCGGGCGATGATGTATACCTAGCAAAAGCAGGTGGTTTATTACTATTAATTGTATTTGCTTTAAAGGCCGCACTATTACCTCTGCATTTATGGCTTCCAAATACGTATTCAAGCGCTAAACCTGTGGTTGCTGCATTGTTTGCGATTATGACCAAAGTAGGCGTTTACGCCATGCTTCGTGTTTACACGGTGATATTTGGCGAACAAGCAGGAGCGCTTGAACATATGGCGCAGCCTTGGCTTTGGGGCTTAGCAATTGCCACCATTATAGTGGGTGCCATTGGCGTTATGGCAGCGCAAGACTTACGTAAACTCACCTCTAACTTAGTATTAGTATCGGTAGGTACGTTGGTTGCGCTAATTGCATTGCAAAATGTAAATGCCACTGCTGCACTTTTATATTATTTAGTGCATTCAACACTTGTTAGTGCCGCACTGTTTTTACTAGCAGACTTAGTTTCAATCCAGCGCGGTAAAGTTGGTGATAGGCTAGTAGCGGGTCGCTCTGTTAAACAACCATTTTTATTAGGTGTGTGCTTTATTGTTGCGGCTTTAACTGTAGTTGGTATGCCGCCACTATCAGGCTTTGTAGGTAAAATTTGGATACTTAAAGCCACATTAAATAGTGAGCAAGCTTTACTATTTTGGCCTGTATATTTAGTAACAAGCTTTGCGTTGTTGGTAGCGCTTTCGCGTGCTGGCACGACCTTGTTTTGGGAGCATAAAAGTAAAAATAGCGAAAACGCAGATTGTGCAAATGCACACCCGTTGCAGGTAATTGTAATTATAGGTTTACTTGCGTGTTCGCCATTGCTCGTTATTTTTGGCGGACCAATAAGTGAATACATGCTAGGTGCTGCTACTCAGTTACATGATATAAGCGGCGGTATTAATGCTGTACTTAAAGGAGGCATGTGATGAGATTACAAGCCCGTTTTCGTTGGTTACCAACGCCATTTCGTAGCTTATTTTTGTTTATGGTTTGGCTATTGTTAAATAATAGCGTGTCGGTAGGGCACTTAGTATTAGCGACTATTTTTGCAATACTTATCCCGATATTAAGTTTTTCGCTTCGCGAGCCTCAGCCACTAATTTTAAAGCCGGGCTTGGCTCTTAAGCAGTTGCTTATTGTGCTGTACGATATTGTCGTAGCAAATTTACAAGTGGCTTTACTTATACTTGGGCCATCTAAAAATTTGCGTCCGGCATTTATAAAAGTACCGATAGATTTAACTCATGATATGCCAATTACCATATTGGCCAGTAGTGTATCGCTTACACCCGGTACAGTGAGTGCAGAGGTTTACCCAATTGCTGAATCGTTACCTGAGGGTGAAGAGCCAACACAACGCTACTTATTAATACATGTGCTTGACCTTAAAGATGAAGAAGCACTTATCAAACAAATAAAACAACGCTACGAAGCTCCACTAAAGGAGATATTTCAATGTTAGACACCGTATTACTCATTGTTTTTTCGATGATTGGCTTATCATTATTGCTTAATTTATGGCGATTGATCATTGGTCCATCAGTGCCTGATCGTGTTTTAGCGCTCGATACAATGTACATTAACGTCATTGCACTGATTATTTTATATAGCATTAGTATGGATACAGGGCTTTATTTTGAAGCTGCACTGCTTATTGCCATGCTAGGTTTCATAAGTACAGTTGCAGTGTGTAAGTATTTACTACGTGGCGATATAATTGAATAAGGTGAAAACATGATCAGCGAATGGGTTGTATCAATATTATTGTTATTTGGTGGTACGTTTATTTTAATTGGCTCAATAGGCTTAGTTAAACTACCTGACTTTTTTATGCGTTTGCATGGGCCAACTAAAGCAACAACGTTGGGCATGGCAAGTATGCTAATTGCAGCTATGGTTTATTTTGCAAATTCAGGGCATGGCCTAAGTGTTAAAGAAATACTCATTACTATATTTTTACTAATTACGGCACCGATTAGTGGTTACATGCTAATAAAGTCAGCTATTCATCATAAGCTAAAAGCCAAAGAAGGCACTAAAGGCCTAGATAATGTAGAAGACGATTAACATAAAAATATATTTATAAAAGGCCGAATAAATTCATTTTACTCGGCCTTTTTAGTGATTGCTTGTACCCTTTACAAGACTAATTAATAATGTAACTATAAAACGATTATTTATATGAAAGGATATTATTATGGGTAAGGTACTACTTTTATCATTACTGATTTTTTCTAGTAGTTTATATGCTGAACAAAATACTAAGCAGCAAAAAATAGATGAACTTATTAGTGTAATGAATTTAGATTCAATGGTTGACTCTATGTACGGCCAGGTTGAAGGTATGATGAAAGGCATGTCAGACCAAATGGGCGTTAAGCCTTCTGAGCAGCCAATTTTTGATAAATACTACGCAGATATGACAGCAGTATTAAAAACGCAAATGAGCTGGGCTAAAATGCAGCCAATGATGGTTAACGTGTACGACAAGCATTTTAATGAACAAGAAATTGCCGATATGTTAGCTTTTTATAAAACAGATACTGGGCAAAAAATACTCGCTAAAATGCCAGTTGTAATGCAAGAATCTATGCAAATGTCACAAAGCTTAATGCAAGATGCAATGCCTAAAATACAAGCTTTAGCGCAGCAACTAAGTGACGAATTAAAAGTATCTCGCGAGGGTGAAAATAAGTAAGGCTGATATTTATCTAAACTTTTATTTTTCATCACATGGGCAGGGTTTACCAATATGGTAGCCCTGTACATAGTTAACACCGATAGTCTCAAGTATTTGGTTAATCTGTTCATTCTCTACAAACTCTGCAATGGTCTGCATTCCCATCATATGGGCTATTTCATTAATAGATTTGACTATTTGTTGATCTACTTGGCTGCGTTCAATATTTTTAATTAAACTGCCATCTATTTTAAGATAATCAGCTGGTAGGTTTTTTAAATATTCGTAAGTAGACGCGCCACTGCCAAAATCATCGATTGCGAACTTAATACCAAGTACTTTCATCTCTCTTATAAAATTTTGAACTTTAGTTATCTGAGATATAGCAGCTGTTTCGGTGATTTCAAAACAAATATTCTTAGCATTGATATCACTTTTTTTTATGAGTTTAATTATGTGTTGTACAAACGCCTCATTACTTAGGCTAATCCCAGATAAGTTAATAGATACAAGGGTATTATTATCAGGGAAAAACTCTCTATATCTCACTAATAAAGTACTCACTACCCATTGATCTATTAATGTTATTAAGCCATTTTTTTCTGCAGCTGGAATAAATAAATCAGGGGGAATTAGTTTATTATCAAGCGCTTTAAAGCGAATTAAAATTTCGTAGTGGGCTTGTTCACTTATAGAAGAGCTTAGTGGAGCTATTTGCTGTTTAACTAAAAAAAACTGATTATTAGTAATAGCTTGGCTAATATTCGCAATATAGCCTATTTGAAGTGCTTCGTTGTATAAACTATTGTTACCGTGATCGGTAATATAAACACGACCTCGGCCTAGTTCTTTAGCTTTATAGCACGCTAGATCTGCTTTACTAAGTAACTCTGTCGCATTTAGTCCATATGTTATAGGCACCATACCTATACTAATACCTGAGTCAAAAATTCGTTCATTCCATATAAACTTATAGCTTCTAATCGTACTAATTATTTTTTCACAGGTGAGCTGAGCTTGCTCTAAAGTTGAATCATTAACTAATAAAGCAAATTCGTCCCCGCCTAAACGTGCAAGTAAGTCTTTATTAGTAATGCTTTGCTTTATAAGTGTCGCGACTTCACATAACATGGCATCACCAACTAGGTGACCTGCGCTGTCATTAACTAATTTGAAGCGGTCTAAATCGAGTATACATAAAAAGCGTGGAGCTTGATTATTTTGCTTATTAGATAAGTAAGCTTTCAGTTTTTCATTAAAGGTTTGGCGATTTATAAGCCCAGTAAGTTGGTCATAGCTTGCTTGATATACGACTCGTTCCGAAAGCTGATGTTGCTGTGTGATATCCTTAATTATTCCGCGGTAACCCGAAAAATTACTGTTTTGATCAAAGGTTGGCTTAGCCACGAGCATTAAAATTTTAAGATCTTTACTGGATAATTTTATTTTTATAATTAGGTTTTTTATTTTATTTTTTTTCTCAGTAGCTACTTTATAATTTTCCCAAGGAAACTCAATATTATTGTTATTTTTCAATAATGACTCAAAGGTATGATTAAGCATTTTTTGCTGAGATAAATTAAAAAATAACGTTGTATTACCAGAAATATAGCAAAGTTCACCTAATTGATTTGTTTCCCAAAATACATTTGCGCCAGCTTGAGCTAAGTCTTTATAACGCTGTTGATTTATATTTAATATTTTTTGGTTTTGCTTTGTACGTCGAATTATTTCAGCCATTAATATAATGATGCACAGTGCTGTGCTAAATGCTGTAATAGTAAGCCAAACGTAGGTTTTGTACTTTTTATAAAAGCTTGTTTTTTGATTAATAAGAACTTTAGGTGTGGGGGTTAAAGCTAAATTAATACCAATTTCTTCTAATTTTCCAACATCTAAAACCCATATGCTTTGCGCCTGTAAAATAGGCTGTAACAGTGAAGCCTCAGTACCATTTAATATTTTCTTAATGAGCTGACTCGTCTGCATTGCGTGCTGAATACCGTCAAGTTCGTGTGCGCCAGTTGCGCCATTATTTAACGTAACTTTTGCAATAGTGAATATGGGTCTAGTAGTATGCTTAGCTAGTAAAGAGCTACTCTCGCTCCAGCGAATAAGTTCATTTCTTTGATTGGGATTAATGAGTTGTCCGATCACCAGTATTGGAATGTTTTTAGAGTATGGGGTAAGTGTTGTTGCAATATCTATTTCATTTAAATCGATGACCTCATAAATATGTTTAGGTGCTTTTGGGTCCTTATTAATTGCTCTAATTTTATTTAAGTTTATTTTACCGGTTATACTGCTGTCGGAAATAACAATTAACTGTTCTTTCCCCGTCATTCTCTTTATATCGAATACTGTTTGGGCAAGGTTTCTATTTTCGAAAACACCTGTCATGTTTTTTTTTGCTAAAATTTCAGGTGTAACTTGGTTAATACCACTGTATACAATTGGTAATGAAGGGAAAAATGTAGCCCTGTGACCTGTCACCCACTCGAGTGCAGAGTCATCTGTTACAGCAATAAGGCTTAAATTAGTAGATATGTATTTGTGTTGGAGGTAGGTCAAAAATTGTTCTTTAAATTTTCCTTGAGGATAGCGCTTAGCATCCATAAATTCATGGAATAAATGCGTACTTTTTTCTTCTTTAAAAGAATCTTCAAATCCTTTTTTAAGCATACTGGTCCACTCATGCTCACTATGATAAGAATGAATGATCAGAATATTATTTTTAGCATTTTCTGCTATGCCTAGATTGCTATATAGGCAACCTATAAAAATGATAAGGTATTTTAGCAAAACATAAAATAATCAATTTGTTAGGGAGTTTATAGTATGCGTTTAATTGCACTATATCCAACTTTCGATTAAAAATACGAGTTAAGTTTATACTATTATATTTTTTGTAGGGAAAAGTCATTGCATTTTAATGATGCTATTGACCTATGTGTTGCACCTAGGTTTATTATGAAACTACTGAAACATGACGGAGCTAAATTATGTATGTTAAACAACTCGCCAAGTTAATGGGCGTGACTGCCGATACTGTTCGTCATTACACGCGTGTTGGGTTACTTAATCCAATACGCAGTGAAGAAAATGGCTATCAAGAATATACAAAGCGAGACCAGCAACGTTTAAAGTTTATTATTAGCTCTCGTCAACTTGGTTTTTCACTCAAAGATATTCAACAGATTATAGGCGAGTCAGAGCAGGGGAATTGTCCTTGTCCGTTAACGCGTAAACTCATTACTAAACGCCTAGAAGAAACCGAAGCACTATTTCAAGAAACATTAAAATTACGAAACAGAATGCATGCAGCTCTGGAGCAATGGGATACATCAGCCGATGGTGCAAATACCAGTGACGTGTGTAGTTTAATAGAATCTTTTGTTGATCCAATAAACGATTCTGCAAATAAGGAGCAGCGTAATGACGACTAATACAAAAGACACCGCGCAAAACTTTATTATTGAAGGTGCTAATTGTGGCAGTTGTGTGGCCAAAATTGAAAAAGCCCTCAATAGTGTTCAAGGTGCGCAAAGCGTAGAAATGAACTTTGCTGAGCGTACTGTACGTGTAGAAGGTAAAGCCGACGAAAGCACGCTTATTAAAGCAGTCGAAAACATTGGTTATTCAGCTAAGCCAATGAGTAACGAATCTGATCAAGATGCACTTGATGAAAAAGCAAAGTCAGACGAGGCACATTACAAAAAGCTAATGCGTAATATGATATTAGCGTTAGGAGTCGGTACACCGTTAATGATATACGGGCTTATTTTTGACATGAGTGTAACCACCGACACACAACGAATAGCGTGGTTTTTAGTGGGTATAGTCACGCTTGTAGTTATGGCTATATCAGGTAAACAATTTTACAACGGCGCATGGCAAGCATTTAAAAACCATGCGGCAAATATGGATACATTAATAGCGCTTGGTACAGGTACTGCGTGGTTGTATTCAATGTTTGTGGTAATAGCACCAAACTTATTACCGGAAGTTGCAAGACACGTATATTTTGAAGCATCATCGATGATCATCGGTTTAATTAGTTTAGGGCTCGCTTTTGAAGTAAAAGCACGTGGGCGCACCTCACAAGCAATTAAACGCTTAATTGGCCTGCAACCAAAAACTGCACGCGTGATTCGCGATGGGCAAGAGCAAGACATCGACATTAGTGATGTTGTAAAAAATGATGAAGTACGCGTACGCCCGGGTGAAAAAATCCCTGTAGATGGCGACGTTATTGAAGGCAGCAGTACGGTTGATGAGTCAATGCTTACTGGTGAGCCAATGCCTGCCCGCAAAAAAACGGGCGACAAAGTCGTTGCCGGAAGTATTAATAAAAGTGGCACTTTATTATTTAAAGCCACGCACATTGGTAGCGAAACCACACTTGCCAATATTATCAATATGGTAAAGCGTGCACAAAACTCTAAGCCATCAATAGGGCGCTTAGCTGATGTTATATCAGGAATATTTGTACCAACAGTCATGATTATTGCAGTACTTGCGGGTCTTGCATGGTTAAACTTTGGACCTGAGCCATCAATTGCTTATGCCGTTGTTGCAATAACCACTGTACTTATTATTGCGTGTCCTTGTGCGCTAGGACTCGCAACCCCTATGTCGGTTATGGTGGGTATTGGTAAAGCCGCTGAGTCGGGAATATTAATTCGAAATGGTGAGTCGCTGCAAACAACATCTAAAATCACCACCATGATTTTAGATAAAACAGGCACTATTACTCAAGGTACACCGCAAGTTACCGATGTAGTTACGTTTAATAACAGTGATGAAAATACAGTAATGCAACGTGTTGCAAGCCTTGAAAGTAGCTCAGAGCATCCACTGGCAGAAGCAATTACGGCACACGCTAAAAAGCAGGGCTTAGCTTTAAGTAAAGTAGCCGATTTTAACGCAATTACAGGTAAAGGTGTAACTGGCAGTGTTGACGGGCAAACATTGTTGTTTGGTAATAAAGCGCTAATGGATAAATACGATGTAGCCGTTGATGATGCAACCGAGCAAGCTCAAACACTTGCCAGTGATGCTAAAACGCCCATGTATTTTGCAAGTAATAATAAGCTCCAAGCTATTATTGCAGTAGCAGATCCTATTAAAGAGGATTCAGTTGAAGCTATTAAACGCCTGCAAGATAAAGGTATTCACCTAGTTATGCTAACAGGTGACAACAAAGCCACTGCACAAGCCGTTGCTAAGCAAGTTGGTATTGATGACTTTATTGCAGAAGTCATGCCTGATGACAAAGTAAACGAAGTAACAAAGCGCCAAGCAAACGGTGAAATAGTGGGTATGACAGGTGACGGTATTAACGATGCCCCCGCACTTGCGCAAGCCGATGTAGGGTTTGCAATTGGCACAGGTACCGATGTTGCAATAGAAAGTGCAGACATTACCTTAATGCGTGGTTCGTTACATGGCCTTGCTGATGCAATTGCAGTGAGTAGTGCAACTATTTTAAATATTAAACAGAACCTATTTGGTGCCTTTATTTATAACGTGGCGGGTATTCCGATTGCAGCCGGCGTGTTGTATCCATTTTTTGGCATCCTACTTAACCCTGTTGTTGCCGGTGCAGCTATGGCACTTTCATCGCTTACAGTGGTAAGTAACGCTAATCGCTTACGTTTTTTCAAACCAAATAAATCGTAATTTAAGCTAAGGAGTACATTATGTTGATGATTAATATAGGTGGTGCACTGTTAATAGCCGCAATTATTTATTGGTTTTGGCTATACAAGCCAGAGCAAACACAAAGTGATGACAACAAAGTAACGATAGTTGTTGATAACGGTGTTTATAAGCCAGGACACATTAAAGTGGCAGCCAACAAAGAGGTTGTACTTACCTTTGATAGAAAAGATGGCGCGCCGTGCGCCGAAACAGTGGTATTTCCACAGCTTGATATAAGTAAAACGCTGGCAATGGGTGATGGCAATACAGTTAAACTACCTGCGCTTGAAGCCGGTGAGTATGACTTTCATTGCCAAATGCAAATGTACAAAGGCAAGCTAGTTGCGCAGTAGTCTGAACTAAGTAGGTGTTGGGGTCGTATAATTGCCTTATATAAGTTATGAGTAGTTACATTAAATGAATAAATTAAACCCTAAAAAATTATTGAATAGTAAATGGACCGCAACACCTTCTATAAATAAAGAAAAACACTTCATTATTGTTGAGGTGGAATTTGATGAAGATGGCAACGTAATTGAATGTATTACCGAGGCTGTTATGTCAAAAAATCAATATCCAATTAGTTGGCGAGATTTAAAAGATAACCAAAAGTGGCTGCAAGGGTGGAAGTAGTTTAAATCTACATAGTTTACCTCACTCCAATAGCGGCACATTTGCAGATAGCTGGCACACGATGTAGGTTTGCTTAACTCAAGCGAACCTATATTTTACGGCGCATTAAGTTATGAACTCAATGCTATAACTTAGCTCATATATCACATTCTTTCTGAGTAATTCGCCATTTGGCAACAAAACAGTTAATTTCAAAATATCCTTTCAAAATTTTTATAATAAATCTCAAAAATAATGTAACTGACTAATTATAAATGAATTAATTATTTAATAGTCGCGAACAAATCCTATGTTACTTCCATGTTCATATTCAGTTTATTTTGAAGACTAACCCAAACACCCCCCTTATTGGCTTTTTAGCAAAAGTGTGTCTTTTTAACTAAATCTAACTAATTGATTTATATCGGTTTATTGCTTTTAGGTAAATGGCTGTTGCTAAATAGCAACAATAACACCTCCTCAAATTAAGCTTCTCTCGCTTTATATTGTTTAACTCATTGTTTTTAAATAATAAATAAAAAGTGGCACCGAAGTTGTAATACCTAGAGTGTATTAAGCAAAACGTGATGAAAGCCAAAGGCCTTAATTGCAACAACCCAATGAAGGAATACTATTATGAAAACATTTCAATCAACACTAGTACTAATGGCGCTAGCTTCTTCATCAGCGGCTTTTGCAGCAACAGATTTTGATACGCTAGACGTAGATGGTAATGGCGCAATCAGCCAAGCCGAAGCTTCAGTAGATGCTGAGCTTTTAAGCAAATTTGAAGAACTCGATACAAACCAAGATGGTGAGCTATCTGAAGATGAGTTTTCTAAGGCCTAAAATTAAAGCCTTAAGCAGTTAATGCTCTGTAATGTTATCTAAATTCTGAGTTGCCAAAGACAACCTAAGTAGGCAAGGGAGCCTACTAAAAAGAATAACCAGGAAGTGACTAGAGAGCACTATAGAGCAAATTTATTTAGGACACCGCATACTTTTGAAGGATTAAATTATGAAAAAGCTACAATCAACATTTGTACTTATGGCTATTGTTTCTTCGTCAGTAGTATTTGCAAACACAGACTTTGAAACACTCGACGCAGACGACAACGCTTCAATTAGCCAAACTGAAGAATCGGCGCAAGTGATAGAGCAATTTGACGAGCTGAATGTTCAAAGTAGCGATGGTCCGACAGAAAATGATTTTTTTGAATATTAATTTATAAACACTTTACTCCTAAAGGATCTTTGAAAAGGACTTCTTACCTCTAATCAGGTCACCCCTAATCAGGCTCAAAGCCTAAGGAAACGATTATGAAAACATTACACAAAACTTTAGGGCGTATTGATCTTTGTGGATTGAAATTTGTTCAATCTAGGGACGATTAAATCGCGGCGCGAGGTTTGTAACCTAGTGGGCTAAGTAAAAACCGAGCAACAAAGAGTTAATCGTCCCTAGAAAGAACCCAAAGGGCAGCGCATGTTTGGTATTTATGCTGCGTTATCGCCTATTTATGGGGAATAACCACACTACATAGGCTCTGCGTTGCCTAAAAACCAAACATACTGCTGCAAATTCACCCACCAAAGATCAACACGCCCTACCACTTGCAGCCCTTGCTTCTTCTTCAGCGGTAGATTTTGGTTCTTTTGATACTGATGGCGACGGCGTAATTAGCAAATCAGAAGCACAAGTAAACTCGCAACTAGTACAGTTATTTGATCAACTAGATGCAGATGGAAATGGCGAGTTATCTAAAGAAGAGTTTTCAAAGGTTCAATAACAGGCTCTATATTTGAGTTAGTTGTAAAACCTTACCAGTCATACTCACAAAGCAGCTAAGTAATTAATACTTAGCTGCTTTTTTGTGCATTTAATTTAATATATTACTTTTTAGTCACCAAAATAGTGCAAAACACGAGTTTGAATATCATTAAGTTGCTGATTGTTAGGTTATTTTATTATTGGTTTTAAACTTGCAAATCTATTTATAACTTAGGTTAATGAGTATTTAAAATGGCGCGAATGAGTTATATCAGTAGTGTTGAGCGCTACCATGAATATGAGCATGTGATACACAGTTTACTTGAATCTATTTTGATGAGTATTGAGGATGGGTTAACTAAGGAGCGTGATACCCGCTACCTGATTAAGCAGTACCCATTTTTAGAATTACAATATTGTTTAAATGCAGAAGGTTTGCAGCAGGGTAATAATGTCTGCTTTAAACGGGCATATAGCAAAAAACTAGGTGAAAGTGGTAATCAACAAGATTTAAGCGAGCGCCCCTATTTTTTGAACGCTAAAACAAGTGATAGGGTGTGCTTTACTGATCCCTACATTTCTATAGCGACTAACCATTTATGTATATCGGCGATTAAAGAACTAAAAAAACCAATTAATAATCAACATTACTTGGTCGTTGATGTGAGCTTAACGCAGCTTATTGAGTTTGTAATGGGTGATACTGCGCGCGCTAATATGTCGCCTTACTTTAAAGCGGGTTACGGTATTATTGTTGCGTGCTTATTTTGCTTAGTATTATTTTTACTGAATATCGTTTTTAATGATATATACGCGCTATTAACCCATGTAGATACCTCATCAGACCCACTTGAACCCTTTAGTATCATTATTTACATCACCCTAGCATTAGCAGTATTCGATTTAGGTAAAACAATACTCGAAGAAGAAATCCTTATGCATAAGGATATTTTTAGGCACTCATCTACGCGGCGCACTATTACACGGTTTATATCTACCGTGTTGATTGCTATATCAATTGAGGCGCTGTTAACTATGTTTAAAGCGGCGCTGGGGCAATCGGAATATTTAATGCCTGCAATAGCGATGATGCTTGCAGTAGTGGGGCTTTTAATTGCACTGGCTATCTATGTTTACTTAGGGGCAAAGGCCGAAACGCTATTAATGCGGGCTCGTTTAAAACAAAAATCCTCCAAGTAGGAGGATTTTTATATTACATAACTATTAATAGTTATTTATTGTTTATCTTGCGCGCGTTTGGCTTTAAAGTCAGACTCGCTCGTCCACTTTGGCCAATCGCCATTGTTTGCAAGTTGAGTGGCTATATCAACAATAAGATCTATATCTTGCTTAACGCCACCTAACGACCAATCAGCTGAGTAGTCGTCTGCTTCTTTATGGTACTTATGCGCTATGTATTCAGGGTCGGTATCGCCCAGGCTCATAAATAATAGACTAGGCACACCTTGCTTAGAAAGTGAGAAATGATCAGATCTAAAAAATAAGCCATTTTGCGGGCGAGGATCCATTTTAACAACACGGCCTTGTGATTTTGCAGCCTTTGCTAAATAGTTTTCCATTGTCGATAAATCTTTACCGTATTGTAAAATGTAGTCAGTGCCATCAAGCACGTTCATGCCATCAATATTTAATAGACCGACCATTTTTTTTGTAGGTACAACCGCACCCGATGCAAATTCTTCAGAACCAATTAACCCCGTTTCTTCTGCTGTAAAGTTAGCAAAAATAATTGAGCGTTTAAATGGTTTTTGCTTATTCATTTTGCTCATGATGCGTGCTATTTCAAGCGTGGCTGCAGTGCCTGAAGCGTTATCTACTGCGCCGTTATAAATCTTAGGGCCAGTATCCGTTTGTTTAGTACCAAAGTGGTCCCAGTGAGCGCTAATAACAACGTATTCGTCAGGTGATTCGCTACCTGTAATTTGTGCAACTACGTTATGCGATTTTGCATGAGATACTTCGTTTTTAAAGGCAAGGTTTGCTTTTAAGTTAAGTGGCGTCGCTTTAAAGTCATCATTTAATGCTGCTTGTTTTAAATCTTGATAGTTAAGCTTTGCGGCGTTAAACATTTTCTCAGTCGCATCAAGTGTTAGCCAGCCCATAACCGGTAATTTAGACGCGTTTAAATTGTTATCCGTTAACGTGTATTTAGTGCCGGTGTTTGAACTTTCAACTACGCCCCAAGGGTATGCCGCAGGTGCTGTTTCATGAACAATAAATACAGCCTTTGCACCTTGGCGAGCGGCTTCTTCATATTTATAAGTCCAGCGACCGTAGTAGGTCATTGCATTACCAGTAAAAAGGGCATTGTTTTGAGTAGCAAAGCCTGGATCGTTAACTAGCACAACCACTGTTTTATCTGTTACATCAATATTTTTATAGTCATTCCAGCTATATTCTGGCGCATTAATGCCATAGCCAACAAATACAACGTCAGAGCTTCTTACATCAATTAATGGCTGAAGTTGCTCGGTACGTGCGGTAAAGTCTTTGCCTGATTCAAAGCTCAAATCACCTACCTTTAACTGCATGTCCTGATTAGCTGTCACCATTGCCATTTTTACAGGCTGTAAGTATTTACCTTTATAAGCACCGGTTAAACCCAGCGCTTTATATTGCTCGCTTAAGTAGCCTACTGTTTTTACTTCGCCATGAGTAAGCGGGCCTCGGCCTTGAAAGTCATCAGAGGCTAGCGTTTTAATATGCTGTTTAATATTGCTAAGGCTTACACCGGCTGTATTTTCTAATGGGGTTTGTTGGCTTGCAGGCTCTGAGCAGCCAAAGAGTGCAACTAGCAGGCTTAGGCTAGCGCTTTTTAAAAGAGTAGATGCCATAGTCTTCATATTGTTATTTAATTAGGCTTTCAATATAAAGGAAGCACCGCAGCGATGTCGAATTTTTATAGAGAACTTTTCATTCAATTGCAGATTGATTTATTTATGTGTATAAATAACGAACAACCTAAAGGAGCACATAATGAGCCAATGTAAAAAAAGTGGGTATTTATTTATAGCTAGTGGCATTGCATTTTTTGCTGCTGCAATATTAGCTGAGCAGGAGACATTTTTTGTGCTGTCTGCTTCTTTTATAATATTGGGCACTATAAGTATAAAAAAAGCGGCTTAATAACCGCTTAGTTTTTTTAGCTAAATATAAAGCTTAAATACAATACTTGGCACTAAAAGCAAAAAACCAGCATTAGCTGGTTTTTTAGTATAAGTTGCAGTTAGCTTTATGCGTCTGCAAGCTTTACGCGGATCTTACTTTTATCAACAGTAGATTGGTTAAGTGCTTTAATGGCGCTTTTACTTTCTATGTCGTTTGGCATTTCTAAAAAGGCAAAGCCTTTAGATTGGCCAGTTTCTTTATCAAGTACCAAGTTGCAGGTAGTCACTTTACCGTGCTCTGCAAATAAAGTACGAAGCTCATGCTCAGTGGTAGCACGAGACAAGTTACGAACTAATAGTTTCATAATGAACCTAAATAATTATGTCAGTATTAATTATCTCAAGTAACTCAGCTTTAACCTAATTTTATTTTAAAACATATATAAATAAACGTTCTATAGGAATAATTGTTTGTATCACACTGAAAAAACATAGCTTTTATAATTTTAAATAGATTGCCATCAAATTGGTCATGTTAATTGGTAATTGAGTTGTGGTTATTTGCATAGTTAATTGGTAAGTTTATGTTTTATTAACTTACTATTAACTATAAAACTAACAATGCCTAAATATAATCTTAAACTGCGTAATGTAATTACAACCGCACTTCTATCTTGTTTAGTTGTTGGTTGTGGCAGCTCTGGCTCTGATTCTACGGTGCAAAATAATGAAGCGGTTACTTTACAAACTCCTGCAATAATTGGTGGTAATAGCCGAGGCGAAGTTATTAGTGATAGTAATGATGCAATAACAGGCTCATTAACCATTACTGATCAACAATCCGGTGAGGCTGCTTTTATAGCACAAGAAAATAGCGCTACAAGCTATGGTTTTTTTAGCTTAAATGCTGGTGGAGATTGGTCATACACACTTGATGATTTAAATGCTTCAATAACATCTTTAAGTGAAGATGAAACACTGCAAGACACAATAACTGTAAACTCTTTAGATGATACTAGCGTGCAAGTTGTCATAACAATTGTTGGTGCACCAATAGCTCAAGCTGATGGCTTTGAGAAAATATCACACGTTTTATTGCAATCAGATGGCGTTAATTCGGGGCTTGACGCATACACGCTTATTGAAAATGCCTTCGGCGAAGGGTCAATTGAATCCCCAGATTTATACGCTGGCAATCATGAAAGTGTTGTCCATATTATTGAAGATACCGATACGATAATTGGTAACCATTTTGTCTTTTTAGCTCACCGAGATGATGACCAAGATAAAGACAAAGGCGTAAGTGATAGACAACGTAACGAAATAAAAACCTACGATAAATCACCACAAGAAACACTGGCGTTTGAGGGTGAAACATTTCAATACAGTTGGAAATTTAAAGTAAGCAGCGAGCTTGAGCTTACGAGTAAGTTTAGCCATTTTTTTCAAATGAAAGCCCGAAATGATAGCAACGACAACACCAATGGTAATGACGATCAGCCTATTATCACGCTTTCTGGGGCGCAAAAAAACAGTACAGGTAATCAGCTGCAAGTGCGATATAGTGCAGGCTTTGATGAAAACGGTAACAGCACGGGTCTGGATAGAAACTTAATTGAAACCGACTGGTCAGTTATTACTGATGAATGGGTCGAAGTATTTGTACAAGCTACATTTAGTGAAAATGGCAAGTTTGATATGGCGTTAACGCGCTTAAGCGATAATGCAGAGATATTTAATATAAGCGAGCAAAACATAGATATGTGGCGCGGCTTTAGTGATGATGATTTTGCTCGTCCTAAGTGGGGAATATACCGCTCGATTGTTGAAACCGACAGCCTTCGCGCTGATGAAGAACGAGTTAGATTTGCTGATTTTTCTATTACAAAAGGTAAGTTAGCGCAGTAAGCTATAGCATTAACATGAAAAAGCCGTTAATGATTATGCATCATTAACGGCTTTTTAAATTTTTTGAGAAAAGTGATTATTTCACTTCTTTACCTGCAGCTTGTTGATCAGCATGGTAGCTTGAGCGTACAAACGGGCCTGAAGCCGCGTGAGTAAAGCCAATTTCGTCTGCATACGCTTTTAAGCCATCAAACTCTACTGGTGGCACGTAGCGCTTAACCGGTAAGTGATGCTTAGAAGGTTGTAGGTATTGGCCTACAGTAAGCATATCTACGTTGTGAGCACGTAAATCGCGAAGTACTTCTTCAATTTCGCTAATTTCTTCACCTAAACCAACCATTAGGCCTGATTTAGTTTTTACTTCTGGGTGAGCTTCTTTAAAGCGACGAAGTAATTCTAAAGACCATTTGTAGTCAGCACCAGGACGAGCTAGTTTATATAAACGTGGCGCAGTTTCAAGATTGTGGTTAAACACATCTGGTGGCGTCTCGATTAGTATCTCTAGTGCGCGGTCCATACGGCCACGAAAATCTGGTACTAAAATTTCGATAGTGATTGTTGGATTGTGCTTACGAATTTCGCGAATACAATCAGCAAAGTGTTGTGCACCACCATCACGTAAATCATCACGGTCAACCGAAGTGATTACAACGTAGCTTAGCTTCATATCTTTAATCGTAAGTGCTAGCTTTTCAGGTTCAGTGGCATCAGGTTTTAATGGGCGACCATGGGCAACATCACAAAATGGGCAACGGCGAGTACATATTGCACCTAAAATCATAAAAGTAGCTGTACCGTGGTTAAAACATTCTGATAGGTTAGGGCACGAAGCCTCTTCACATACCGAGTGTAAGCCATGTTTACGTAGCGCTTTTTTAATGCCGTCAATGCGATCGGTAGATTTAGGTAAGCGAATTTTTAACCATTCTGGCTTACGTAACATTTCAGTTTTTTCTGTAGGTAAAACTTTTACTGGGATCAACGCCATTTTTTCTGCGTCGCGTAGTTTTACACCTGGTTCCATTTTGACTGGTTTATTCATTCGTTTTCAAACCCTTCAGTATGCTTAACCTGTGTTGCATTAAGCTTATTGATCATGTGTTTTACCAATCCTTCACCCGCACTTTCTAGGTTTTGAGGACCATCTAATTCTTTAGTTTGCACCATATTCATGCCCGCATAACCACATGGGTTAATGCGTAAAAATGGACTTAGGTCCATATTAACATTTAATGCTAAGCCATGAAACGAGCAACCACGACGAACTCTTAACCCAAGAGATGCAATTTTGCTGTCGTTAACGTAAACACCTGGTGCATCAGCTTTAGCATACGCCTTGATACCGTATTCGGCGAGTGATTCAATAATGCACTCTTCAAGCCACGTAACCAGCTCACGTACACCAATTTTTAAACGACGTAGATTAAATAATACATACATCATTTGCTGGCCTGGACCGTGATAAGTTACTTGTCCGCCACGGTCAACTTTAATCACCTCAATGTCGCCAGGAGCAAGTAAGTGTTCGTCCTTACCAGCTTGACCTTGGGTGAATACACTCTCGTGCTCTACAAGCCAAATTTCATCTGGCGTATTTTCATCACGGGTGTCGGTAAAGTCCTGCATTTTTTGCCAAATTGGCATATAACGCTGGCGACCCAGTTGGCGTACGATCAAAGTGTTTTCGTTCACAACAAATCTCAACTATGGATTAAAGCATGTGGCGTACGTCATCAATATTGCTGATCACGTTGTAAATTTCTTCAATGTGTTTGCCACTAGTAACTGTTGCTACAAGGCTTACTGACTCGTAATTACCTTTGCTGCTTGGTTTTACTTTAGGGGCGTAATCGCCAGGTGCTATTGGTTGTAACTTAGCTAAAATTTGATCAGTTAAGTTTACATTAGCTAAACCCATTATTCTGAATGTAAATGGGCAAGGGTACTCTAGGTACTCATCAAATTTAGTATCTTTAACAGGTTGAACCACGACGGTGACTCCTCATACAAAAGTGTGGACTCTATGCAAGCTCGAAGCTTAATACAGATAGGCAATTAGCAGTCTTGCTTATATGGGGCGCATTCTAACATTTTTCAAGCAAAAAAAAACGCCTCACAGTGGAGACGTTTAAATTAGTTACCCACGTTAGTAGGGCAACTGTAAATTACTGCATTATCTGTAAACGTAAGTAATCATAAATTTTGCTAAAGAAGCTGCCTTCTTCCACTTCTTCAAGTGTTACTAGCGGGTATTGAGCAATATCTTCGCCCTCTAGTTGTAAGAATAACGTACCTACTTTAGTACCTTTAGCAAGTGGTGCTTCAAGCGTGTTATCTAGCTCAAAGTTAGCTTTAAGGTTTTTATGCTGACCACGTGGGATAGTAATCGGTGTATCTTCTAAAATACCTAAAGATACATTTTCTTTGTTACCCATCCAAATACGTTGTTCTGCAAAGCTGTCGCCTGCTTTGTACGGAGTAATTGTTTCATAAAAACGAAAACCATAGTTAAGTAGCTTTTTACTTTCTACTTTACGAGCACGTTCGCTGGTAGTACCCATAACAACAGCAATTAAACGCATATCGTTTTTAGTTGCTGAGGTAACTAGGCTGTAGCCTGCTTCTGATGTATGGCCAGTTTTAATACCGTCAACATCTAAGCTTTCGTCCCACAATAATGAGTTACGGTTATATTGCTTAATGCCGTTATAAGTAAATGACTTTTGCTTATAAAGTGCGTATTCGTCTGGCACATCACGAATAAGTGCAGCGCCGAGGGTTGCCATATCGCGCGGAGTTGTGAAGTGCTCGTCAGTATCAAGGCCGTGGCTGTTGATAAAGTGGCTGTTGCTCATACCTAATTTAGCAGCATGGGCATTCATTAAATCAGCAAATGCGCTTTCGCTTCCAGCAATATGCTCAGCCATTGCAACACATGCATCATTACCAGATTGAATAATAATCCCGTGGTTAAGCTGATCAACACTAATTTGCTTACCTACTTCAATAAACATTTTAGAAGATTCTGGGAAGTTTTTAGCCCATGCTTTTTCGCTTACCGTTACCATATCGGTATTGGCAATGTTACCGGCTTTAATTTCAGTACCAATTACATAACTGGTCATCATTTTAGTTAAACTTGCTGGTGCTAGCTGTGTGTCAGCTTCACCTTCAGCAATTACTTTACCAGTTGTAAAGTCGACTAAAAAATAACCTTTTGCATTAACTTGAGGTGGTGCCGGAATAATTTGGGCGCTGGCTGAGAATACGGCGGCTGTACAAACGAGGCCGCATACACCTTTGAGGATTTTATGTTTAATAGATTTCATCATACTCATTAATGGTTAAAGTTAAAGATTCGCGTTACGCTATTTTATACCCAAACCAGCCCGAGATGCGAGCATCTTGGGCTGGTTTGGGTATTAGTCTTACTGAGTGTAAAGCAAGAACGCGTTTTGAAATTGATTTTGTTTTAATTTTTTTAATACTTCGTCTGCATGAGGGGTGTCTTTTATTGGCCCTAAATGCAGTCTGTAAATGTCGTCTTTTTGAACGATATTTGTTGGTAATTTGTATTGATCTCGCAATGTACTGGCAAGTGCTTCAATATTGGCAAGTGTACTACCTGCAGCTACTTGAATATAGGTTTGACGCGCAGTTGCGCCGGCAAGGGTAACGGCCTCTAGCTTAACCTTTGCTGTACCATGAGTGTAATAGCCAAGCTTATAAGCGGCAGCATACGAAAGGTCAATCACTCTATCGTCATGAAACGGGCCCCGGTCGTTTACGCGTACTATTACCGATTTACCATTTGCGGTATTGGTTACTTTAACAAAGCTAGGTAATGGCAGTGTTTTATGCGCTGCGGTCATGGCAAACATATCGTAGGTTTCACCATTTGAGGTGTGATAACCATGAAATTTTCGACCATACCACGAGGCAATGCCTTCCTCAGAATAACCTGTTTCATCAAGCATAGGGGAATAGCTTTTACCAAGCACTGTGTACGGGCGGCTTGCGCTGGCACTTTTAGTGGTTTCGGTTACTATCGCGTCTTGCATTTCAAGCGTAGTAGGAGCTCTAAGTGGTGCTGCATCGTGGCGCATGCTATAACGGCTACCAGAGCCACTGCTACAAGCACTTAAAAGTAAAATTAATAATGTAGTAAATATAAGCTGATTAGTGTGTCGCATTATTTTAAAAGCATCCTTTTATCTGTCGCAATTGACATAATAATGCCAAATCCTGCCATGAGCGTCACCATTGAGGTGCCACCATAACTTATAAGTGGTAAAGGTACGCCAACAACAGGTAATAAACCCGATACCATGCCTATGTTAACAAATACATATACAAAGAAGGTGAGGGTGAGTGCGCCTGCGAGCAATTTACCAAATGCATCTTGTGCATTAACAGCAATGTATAAACCACGGCCAATAATAAATAAATAAAGGCTAAGTAAAACACATACACCAAATAAACCAAACTCTTCGCTTAAAACCGAAAATATAAAGTCAGTATGGCGCTCGGGTAAAAATTCTAATTGCGATTGCGTGCCAAGCAGCCAGCCTTTACCTTCTATACCACCTGAGCCAATAGCAATTTTAGATTGAATAATATGATAACCCGAACCAAGCGGATCGCTCTCAGGGTCTAAAAAGGTAAGTACACGTTGTTTTTGGTAATCGTGCATACCGTAGTGCCAAAATGGCCATGCGGCAAGCGCTACAATTGAGCTTAAAAAGCCGATTAAACGCCAACTTAAGCCCGACAAAAACAATACAAATATACCTGAACTAGCAATAAGTATGGCGGTACCTAAATCGGGCTGTTCTTTAATTAATAAAGTAGGGAGCATTACAATCATAAAACCAATAATTAAGTGCAATGGACGAGGAGGTAGGTGATTACGCCCTATATACCAAGCAACCATCATCGGTACTGCTAATTTCATTAGTTCAGCAGGTTGAAACCGTGTAACGCCTAAATCAAGCCAGCGCTGTGCGCCTTTTGAACTTACACCAAACAAAAGTACACCCACTAGCATTAATAAACCAACGCAATAAAGTGGGATTACTAAACGCTTTAGTGTGGCAGGCGAAAACTGGGCTAAAACAACCATAGCAACAACCGCACCGCCCATACGGGTCATGTGCCTAATCATCATTGAAGAGTCTTGGCCGCTGGCACTGTATACAACCATTATGCTACCAGCCATCATGATAAGTAATGCAATCAGCAGCGGTAAATCTAGGTGCATGCGCATCCAAATAGAGCGTTTATCGTGCAAGTCGGTCATGGTGTATCGTTCCTTGCAAGATTAACTGGATTGGCTGCAAAGTAATAATCCATAAGTTGACGAGCAATTTGAATACCGCCGTGGTTGTTTTCTAATACAACAGAAACCACAATTTTTGGATCGTTATAAGGTGCAAAACCTACATAAATAGTGTTGTCACGTTGGCGCTCTTTAAGCGATTTAGCATCGTAACGTTCACCTTGTGCAATACTTACTACTTGCGCGGTACCGGTTTTCCCCGCCGAATCGTAGTTAGTGCCTTTAAATGCTTTGTGCGCTGTACCAGATATTTTTCGGACCGTGTTATGCATAGCATCTAACGATACCTGCCAATGACGTGGATCTTTTAAAATAACAGGGGGTTTTTCTTCGTTATTTATTTGCGTTACATCGCTATCTTTTTTAACCACTTGCACTAAATGAGGCGGGTGATTAATACCACGATTAACCAATATGTTAGTTGCGTTTGCAATTTGAATTGGTGTAGCAGTCCAATAACCCTGTCCAATACCTACCGAAATAGTATCGCCGCGCCACCAAGACTCTTTAAAGCGACCTTCTTTCCATTCTTTTGAAGGTAGAATAGCGGTGGTTTCTTCGTGAATATCAATACCAGATAAATCGCCATAACCAAAACGCGCCATAAAGTCGCTTATTTTAGTTATGCCTAATCGATAAGCCGCATCGTAAAAGTAAGTATCGCAAGACTCTTCAATCGCTTTGTATACATCAACATGACCATGACCCCACCGTTTCCAGTCTCGCCATTTGTGTTCAACGTTTGGAATTTGAAAAAAGCCAGGATCCCACATCGATGTTGTTTCATTTACTATGTTTTCTTCAAGCGCTAACACAGCCATTAACGGTTTTACTGTAGAGGCCGGTGCGTAACGGCCTTGCGTAGTACGGTTTATTAATGGGCGATCTTGATTCAAAAGCGCTTTATAGTTTTTACTGCTAATGCCGTGTACAAATAAGTTTGGGTCGTAACTTGGGTTTGAATAAAGCGCAAGCACGCCGCCATCTTTGGCGTCCATAACTACCACAGCGCCACGCATATCTTTAAGCCCATGCTGTGCAATTTGTTGTAAGCCAATGTCTAAGGTCAATACTAAATCGCTACCGGGTTGTGGCTGGGTCATGCTTAGGGTACGAATTACACGGCCACGGTTATTAACTTCTACCCGTTGTGAGCCCACTTTACCGTGCAATGTTTCTTCATAGTATTTTTCTAATCCGAGCTTGCCAATATCATATGTAGCGCGGTAATTGGTTGCACGATCTTCTTGTTCTAGTTGGTTTAGCTCTTTTCTATTAAGTTTGGCAACATATCCAAGCGCATGCGTTAGCGTGTCACCAAATGGGTAGTAGCGAGCCAGACGTGCCTCAATACTAAAACCAGGAAATTTATGCTGATTAACCGAAAATTTCGCCACTTCTGTTTCGTCTAAGCGGGCTTTTAATACTTGTGACTTAAATCGACGGGTGTGCTTTATATCTTTTAAAAAATCTTGTTTATCTTGCTCTGTAATCGCAATTATTTTACTTATTTGATTAAGCGATTCGTTAAGGTCGTCTACTTCTTCGGGGATGACTTCAAGATTGTAAACCGGTTTGTTTTCAGCAAGTAGTACACCGTTACGGTCGTAAATTAAACCACGATTGGGTGCAATAGGAATAACTTTAATGCGGTTGTCGTTAGAGCGGGTTTGGTAGTCTTGGTGATCTTCTACCTGAATAGTATAAAGATTAGAAAGCAATACAGCGACTAATCCCAATACAAAAACAAAACCCACGAATGCTCGCCTAGCAAATAAGTTTGCCTCTGCGGAGTGGTCACGAATAGTGGGTCTATGTTTTAGCATGGCAAGGCGTTACTCGCGATGATAAGGATGATTGTTATTTAAGCTCCAGCCTCGGTAAAGGCTCTCTGCAACAATAATACGCACCAATGGGTGCGGCAATGTTAAATTAGATAACGACCATTTTTGCTCAGACGCTGCAATGCACTCTGGAGCAAGTCCTTCAGGTCCGCCAATAAGTAAACTTACATCGCGGCCGTCGAGTTGCCATTTTTCCATATTTTTAGCAAGTTGGTGAGTATCCAGCGCTTTCCCTGTTACCTCTAACGTTACAATACGATTGCCTTTTGGAATAGCCGCTAATGTTTTTTCACCTTCAATGTGTAAAATACGCTTTATATCTGCATTTTTACCACGTTTTCCGGCTTGAATTTCAATTAACTCAAGGGCCATATCTTTAGGGAAACGGCGCTGATATTCTGCAAATCCCGTTTCTACCCATGCTGGCATTTTGGTGCCAACAGCAATCATTTGTATTTTCACGTATTACTTCCAAGCATTGTCTAAAATAAGTGAGCGTTTAGCCCCACAGTTTTTCTAGATCGTAATAGATACGTGCTTCGCTTTGCATCACGTGTACAACCACATCACCTAAATCAACCAGTGCCCATTCGCCGTCGCCTTCACCTTCATAACCTAGTGGTTCTGAATCTGCATGACGCGCTTCTTTTGCTAAGTGATCAGCAATTGACTGTACGTGACGTTTAGAAGTACCAGAACAAATTACCATGTAATCTGTGATATCTGATGTCTTAGTTACGTCAATATGAACGATGTCACGCGCTTTCATATCGTCAATTTTATCCATTGCAAAGGCGAGTAGTTGTTTTGAATCCAAGGTTTTGTCTCAATTTAAAAATTTAATGGCGCGCATTTTAACACGCTAGGAGTTTTTAAGCATCAATTTGATAGAGCTGATGCATTTGTATGTAATGACTCACTGCATCGGGCAATAGTTCATTCTTTTTATTACTTATTTTTAGCTGCTTGCGAATAGTACTTGAGGCCGCATCGAGCATTTCACCGGGTAAAAAATAAAGTTTACCGGCAAGTGACTGTTTAAGTGTTGCTGCTTCGTCCATATTTGCGTGCTGCATATAGCTTTTTAGCTCGCCGTTAACAGTGCAATGTTGAGCAGGGCGCTGGTACACCACAATATGACAAAGTTGCGTTATTGCTTGCCACTCAAACCATTTATCCAGATTGTTAAAAGAGTCCATACCAATTAAAAATAAAATAGGTGTAGTGGGGTGTTCCTTACGAAGTTCTTGCAAACTAAGTAACGAATACGATGGACCGGTTCGGTTAAGTTCTCTTAAATCGAGTTCAAAATGAGGATAAGGTGCAATAGCTGCATTTAGCATATTAATTCGATGCTGCGTACTAATACCCGGCGCAGCTTTATGTGCAGGGAGTGCACACGGCATAAAATAAAGCGTATCTAAATTAAACGCATTAACGCATTGCTGCGCCATATTTATATGGCCTAAATGGACTGGGTCAAAGGTACCACCAAAAATTGCGATCATTTAACATCCATTAGCTATTTATTAATTAGCCGTGTGGCACGGCATAGGAATGTTAAGCGGCTGGCAAAATTTAATGCAAATATGCGCAAGCGCTTGGTAAGGTGCTATTAACTTACCTTGCTTATAACTGGCATCAAACAACGCTACATCACTATTTATTTGCTCTAGTGTGTGCATGTTTAACCGGTTAATAGCATTTTGAACTGGGCCTTGTTGGTTTTTCCAAATAGCCTTTTGTTTAAATAAATTAGCGATAGGCTCGCCATTTAGTAAACCAAGTTGCACACTTATTAGTGTATTAAGCTCTTTGGTAATTGCCCACAAAATGCTCACCACTTCGGTGTTATCGCTCGCAAGTTTGTTTAATACTTTTATAGCTTGTTTAGCGTGACCATTTAATAGTGCATCACTTAAATCAAAAATATCAAACTTGGCTTGATTTAAAAGCCCTTGCATTACTAATTGCTGAGTAATTAAAGTATTGCCGTGCAGTAGTGAGAGTTTTTCAAGCTCCTGAAAACACGCTAATAAGTTACCTTCAGTGGCATTAATTAAGCTTACTTTGGCGTCGTTTTGTACATTGAGCGATAAACGTTGGCATTGATCGTCAAGCCATCGTTTTACATGCGTGCCTGTAAGCGGGTAACAAGGAACAAATACGCCTAGTTTATCAAGGGCTTTAAACCATGCACCACGTTGTACTTCTTGGCTGGCTTTAGCGCCTTTAACAATTAAAATAGTATCGGGATTAACCAGCTCAACTACTTTTTTAAAGGTGTTGCTGCCTATAACGCCTGGCTTTTGTTGGTTCAAATCAAGCTCAATAATAGTGCGCGCACTAAACAGCGACATGCTTTGATACTGGGCTATAATTTCTTGCCAATCGAACCCTTGCATTAAAGTAAACTTAATTACCTCATCAAACCCTTGCTGCTTAGCAACGTCACGAATTTGCTGTACGCATTGCGTTTCTTGAAAAGGCTCTTCCCCAAACACTAAATAAAAAGGCTTTAGCCCTTTACTTAGTTCACTCGGTAATTGATTAGCGTAGCAGCGCATTATAGTTGCGACAGCTCTCTAACAATACGACGACTGGCTTGCTCACGAATCTCGCTAATGAGTAGCTCAAGCTCTTTTGCTTTTGCTAATGCATGATCCGGATCGTCTTGGTAATTACGGTACAGTTCAAAGCGTTTTTCTATCGCTTTTTCACCTGGTCGTTTAACTACATACGATACGCCATAAGCGAGCTCGTATTCAGCAACCTGACCATTTTGAAACAACGAAAGTGTTTGGCGTTCGATAGTTTCTTTACGTAAATACAATTGAGCTTTATCTTTAGCTGACGATACTAGCTTTACATTACTCGCTTTAAGTTCTTTTTTAAGCTCAGTAAATAAAGTCGATTTTTCGTCATCGCCTACAAGTGTTAGCTGTTTTAAGTTATCAGGCAAGCTAGAGGCTTTTTTTAAATGAAAGCCACAGCTTGATAACAAAAAACAGACTAGCACTAAGGCTAGTCCATTTTTAATGGCGTTAAATGCAGCCATATTAGTTAGCTACCACGTTAAGTAGTTTGCCTGGTACGTAAATAATTTTACGAATAGTTGAGCCATCTGTAAATTTAGTGACGTTAGATTCAGCAAACGCAAGGGCTTCTACTTGCTCTTGAGTTGCACCAGCTGCCACGGTTAACTTAGCGCGAAGTTTGCCATTTACTTGCACGATGATTAATTTTTCATCTTCTACAAGAGCCGACTCGTCAACTTTTGGCCACGCAGCATCTAAAATCTCGCCTTCTTTACCAAGCTCTTTCCAAAGCTCATGTGATAAATGCGGAGTAATGGGTGCAAGCATAATAATTAATGCTTCAAGTGCTTCATTAGCAATCGCTACATCTTGTTTGTCGCTCAGTGGTGCTTTTAATAACTTATTAGAAAGCTCCATAATAGCGGCAATAGCGGTGTTAAAGGTTTGACGACGTTCAACATCATCAGTCACTTTAGCAATGGCTTTGTGTAAGTCGCGACGTAATACTTTTTGTGGGTTAGTTAGCGCTGATTTATCAAGTGCTTGGTAACCTACTGTTTTAACGTCTACCGCGTATTTCCATACACGCTTTAAGAAACGGTGTGCGCCTTCTACGCCCGAGTCTGACCATTCAAGCGTTTGCTCTGGTGGTGCTGTAAACATCATGAATAAACGCACTGTATCTGCACCATACTGGGCAATTACATGTTGTGGGTCTATACCGTTGTTTTTAGACTTAGACATTTTGCTCATACCTGATGAGAATACCGGTTCACCATCTTCTTTGTGCCATGCTTTAGTTACACGGCCTTTATCGTCGGTTTCGGTGTTTACATCAGTTGGCGAAATCCAAATGTCGCCGCCTTTTTCATCTTTACGATAAAATGTTTCAGCAAGTACCATACCTTGACAAAGTAAGCGGTCAAACGGCTCGTCTGAATTTACTAAACCAAAGTCACGTAATAATTTATGGAAAAAGCGCGAGTACAATAAGTGTAAAATTGCATGCTCAATACCACCAATGTATTGGTTTACTGGTAACCAGTAGTTAGCAGCCGCTGGATCTAGCATGCCTTCGTCGTAGCGTGGGCTACAGTAGCGTGCGTAGTACCAAGACGATTCCATAAAGGTGTCAAACGTATCAGTTTCGTGAAACGCAGGTGCGCCATTTACGGTTGTTTTAGCCCACTCTGGGTCTGCTTTAAGTGGTGAAGTTACACCGTTCATTACCACATCTTCTGGTAGTCGAACGGGTAGCATATCTTCTGTTGCGGCAAGTTCTTTACCATCTTCATCGCTAAGCATTGGAATTGGAGAACCCCAATAACGCTGACGGCTAACACCCCAGTCACGCAGGCGGAAGTTTACTTTACGCTCACCAACGCCTAGTGCTTCTAATTTGTCGGCAATAGCTTTAAAACCTGCTTCAAAATCAAGACCGTTAAATTCACCCGAATTTACAAGTACGCCTTTATCAGTAAACGCTTCTTCTTTTAGGTTTACTTCAAGGTCTGAACCTTCAGCAGGTGCAATAACTTGTTTTATATCTAAACCGTACGCTGTTGCAAATTCAAAATCGCGTTGGTCGTGTGCAGGTACTGCCATTACAGCGCCTGAGCCATAATGCATTAATACAAAGTTAGCAACCCAAATTGGTACTTGCTCGCCCGTTAATGGGTGAGTGGCGTAAAAGCCTGTTGCTATGCCTTTTTTCTCCATTGTTGCCATGTCTGCTTCGGCAACTTTGGTGTTTTTGCATTCTTCAACAAACATTGCAATAGCATCGCTATTTTTAGCGGCTTCTTGTGCAATAGGGTGGCCACCGGCAACAGCAACATACGTAACACCCATAAAGGTATCTGGGCGAGTTGTGTATACGCTAAATGTTTCGTCGTTATCGGTGCGTTTAAATTCAATATCACACCCTTCAGAGCGGCCAATCCAGTTGCGCTGCATTGTTTTAACTTGCTCTGGCCAATCTTCTAACTTGTCTAAATCGTCAAGTAGCTCTTGTGCGTAGTCGGTAATTTTAATAAACCACTGTGGAATTTCTTTTTGCTCAACCACAGCGCCTGAACGCCAACCGCGACCGTCAATAACTTGCTCGTTAGCGAGTACAGTTTGATCCACTGGATCCCAGTTAACTGTCGACATTTTTTTATACACTAGGCCTTTTTCGTAAAGCTTAGTGAAAAACCACTGCTCCCACTTGTAGTATTCTGGATGACATGTCGCAATTTCGCGATCCCAGTCATAACCAAAACCTAATTGCTTAAGTTGGGTACGCATGTAATCAATATTTTCGTAAGTCCACTTAGCGGGTGCTGTTTTGTTTTTAATAGCAGCGTTTTCTGCAGGTAACCCAAACGCATCCCAACCCATAGGTTGCATTACGTTTTTGCCTTGCAGGCGCTGGAAACGAGAAACAACATCACCAATGGTGTAGTTACGCACATGACCCATATGCAGTCGACCACTCGGATAAGGGAACATAGAAAGGCAGTAATACTTTTCTTTGCTCTCATCTTCAGTGACTTTAAATACCTGGTTTTCTTCCCAGTAGCTTTGTACTTTTGACTCTATATCTTGCGGGTTATATTGCTCTTGCATCTATGGTTCCAGACTTCTTGCAAACTAATAAAAAATTGCCGTTAGGATACCCCAAATAAAACACTATTCACAGCGTCAAAAACATGCTTTTATTAAATTGTAACTTTCAGTGCAGGTTAACCTGCTTTTTTATAGTGTGGTTAGCTAAAGACATAAGTTACAGACTGATTTAACAGCAATTTTGAAGGAGTAAAAAATGACTGATTACAAAACATGGCTTAGCAGTTTTACCCATTGGATAAAAGATGTAAAAGAGCATGGTTTAAAAGATGTGGTTTCTGGGTTTGTTGAATCTGAGCAGGCGCTTAAAGATTTAAGTCAAGAAAGATATGAGCTCTATAAAAGCTATTTAAAGAATGATATTGAACATATAGTAGAGAACGAATCACACTATAATTCGCTTGCATGGCAAGAGCTTAAAGAGTCTCTTTGGTTTGAACTTTCGCATATAGAAGATAAAACCCAGCTTGAGTGGCAATCTTTAAGTCAAGATTTTAAGCACAATGGTGTGTATCACGCAGGCGAATGGATAGCCATGGGCACATTAGTATGTAAGAATTGCACCCATAGTTACGATGTTTATCACGCTACACAAATTACACCGTGTATTGAATGTGATGGAATCTATTTTAGTCGTAAGGCACTGCACCCTTAAATATAAGTATTAAGTGGCTGCGGGCCACTTAATACGCCCAAAGGCCAGCGAATATGCTGGTAAAAAAAGAAGTTAGAATGACGAAAAAATTGCTGCCACTATCTGTTTCAAAGCTCGCACCGAGTATTTCTACTAATCACGTAAACACGTGCATGAGCAATCCATACCCAGAGCAACTTACGTTTATAGGCCAACAACGCGCCCAAAGTGCTTTAGATTTTTCATTAGGGATGGAACTGCCGGGTTACAACGTTTATGTAATGGGCGAGGCCGCTCACGGGCGCTTTACGCTTGTTAAAGATAAACTTAAGCAACACGCAAAAGACCGCTCAACGCCAAACGAATGGTTATACGTAAATAATTACGATGATCACAGAGAGCCCATTGCGCTGTTTATGCAACCAGGGCAAAGCAAGCAACTTAGTGACGATATAGATTCATTTTTAGATGAAGTGCTCGACACCTTTCCAGCTGCATTTGACAACCCAGCGTACCAACGTAAGAAAAAATCAATCGACCGTGAATTTAACGACGCCTACGACAGTGCTATTACCGCAGTAGAAATTGCGGCGTTTGAGCAAAGCGTTGCATTAGTTGAAGAAAAAAATTCAGTCGGGTTTGCACCACTTGTAGATGGTAAACAATTAAGCGACAGCGAATTTGGCGAACTTGAAGAAACGTTACGTGAAGAGTTTTTTGAAAAAATTGAAAAGCTAGAAGATGCATTAATAGAAGCATTAATAGAACTGCCACGTTGGAAACGCGAATCAAAAGAAAAACAACGCAACCTTAAAAAATCGACTGCAGAGCAAGCCACTAAACCACTTTTAAAAGACTTAGAACATAAATATGCCACGCATATTGGTGTACTGCGCTATTTAAAAGATATACGCGTTGAAATTATAGACGCGGTACTTGAATGGCTAGATGACGAAGATGAAAGTGAAGAAAGCAAAGAAGACTTTGATCGCAAAGGCATGCTTACCGACTTTTTTGCACCTAACATTTTAGTTGAGTTTAAAGAGGACGACGCAGCACCGGTTGTGTACGAGCCCAACCCAACGTTTGGCAATATATTTGGCAAAATTGAGTATTCAACATCGCAAGGCTCTTTAATTACCTGTTATCGCTCAATTCAGGCTGGTGCATTGCATCGTGCTAATGGCGGTTATTTAATTATGGACGCTGAAAAAATCATGGCAAACCCACAAGTGTGGGATGGTTTAAAACTCGCGTTAAAAACACATCAAATTAAAAACGATTTACCGTACCAAGACAGCACAGTAGGGACTAGCTTTACACTTCGCCCGCAGCTTATACCGCTTGATGTTAAAATTATTTTATTAGGTTCGCGCGAGTTGTACTACACCATAGGTGAATACGATGAAGAATTTGCAGAACTATTTAGAGTATTAGCCGACTTTGATTACTACTTGCCAAGTAGCGATAAATTGCAATACCAGTTTATTACTAAAGTAACCGAGTATTGCGAGCAAACATTAAAGTGCACTGCAACGCAGGCTGCTATGGTGCGTTTACTTAAATTTAGTTACCGCCAAGCTGAGCATCAAAATAAATTATCAGCGCGTTTTGCTGATGTACTTGAACTTATTGCAGAAGCGAGTTACTACGCAAAACAAGACAAATTAGCCGTTATTGACGCGCACCATATTGACGAAGCCATTGAAGGCAAGCAATACCGTACCGGCCAAATTAGCGAAAATATGCTCAGTGATATAAAAGAAGGTCACACACTTATTGCAACCGACGGCCAAGCCATTGGTAAAGTAAATGGCTTAACCGTATTACACATTGGCGATACCTCATTTGGTACCCCTGCGCGTATTACGGCAACGGTTTATGCTGGCGCCGATGGCGTAATAGATGTTGAACGCGAAGCTGAGCTTGGTAAAGCAATTCACTCAAAAGGTGTTATGTTGCTTACCGGTTATTTAGGTAATAAATATGCGCAGCACTTTAGCTTAACGCTTAGCGCTAATATTGCCATTGAGCAAAGCTATGGTTACATAGATGGCGATAGCGCATCTTTAGCAGAGCTGTGTGCGCTTATTTCGTCTATTACAAGCCTACCTATTAGCCAATCAATTGCGCTTACAGGCTCTATAAACCAACATGGTGATGTTCAAGCCATTGGTGGCGTAAACGAAAAAATAGAAGGCTTTTTTAAACTGTGTAAAATGCGTGGTTTAACAGGTTCGCAAGGCGTTATTATTCCTAAATCAAACCAAGTTAACTTAGTGCTTGATGACGAAATACTTAATGCGGTTGAAGCGGGTAAATTTAATATTTACGCAGTAGAAACCGTAGACCAAGCGCTTAACTTATTAATGGATATAGAAGCTGGCGATATTATTGATGACCAGTATCCAGAAAACTCAGTAAATGGCATTGCGCTTGCTCGTCTTAAAGAAATTGCCGACATAGTTAATGGCGATGATGACGACGAAAAAGACGAAGAGCCAGATAACGAAAAGTAAAACAACGAAAAAGGTTAATGATGATCAATATAATTTTGGCGGTGGTTATCGCCATTTTTTGTTTTTTAATATTTCAAAATAGTAAAAAAGCAAAACAACAAGCAGGCATAAATGCACAAATAGGTGCAGATTACTTAGCGGCTAACGCAAAAGTAGAGGGCGTGGTCGAAACCGCATCTGGCCTACAGTATAAAGTAATCCATAAAAGCGATAGTGAAAACACACCAACCCCAAAAAGTATGGTTAACGTGCATTACCATGGCACGCTAATCGACGGCACTGTGTTTGACAGCTCAGTAGAGCGTAAAACACCGATTAGCTTTGGTTTACACCAAGTTATTAAAGGCTGGACTGAAGGCTTACAGCTTATGAGTCCCGGCGACAAATACACGTTATACGTACCGCATCAATTAGCGTACGGCGAAAAACGTGTAGGGAGTATTCCTCCTGCCTCAGTACTTATTTTTGAAGTAGAGTTACTGGCAATTGAGTCTTAGTGATCAAATAACAAGGAAGTAAATTATGAATAAAGATGAATTACTTAAAATAGCCAAGGGTGATATTAACTTTACCTTTCAATCTATTATTTATGCATTAGCGCTATGCTTACTAATTGCAGCTGTTTTTTTACTAGAGATGAGCGTTAACCTACAAATGGGTTTAATAGTTTGTATTATCGGTGTGTTTGCCATGACTATTTATAATAATTTAAATACTCGCCTAAATGCAGCCCTTGCTCTTATTGCACTCTCGCAAGATAGCCAGAGCACTAAGTAACGAGTTAGTTTAATAAATTGGTATAAGCCCTACTTTAATAAAGTGGGGCTTTTTGCTTTTAGCTAACAATAAAATTTACTTAAGGATTTTAATACGAGGTCGATACCTATAATAGTTACAAAGCTATTTTAGGGATAAAATAATGAAGATTTCACCGACTCCCATTCCATACCAAGTACACAACCCAAATACTCAACCTTTAGCGCAATCAGATAAACTATCTGTTGAAAAAGCGAGTGGAGAAAATAGCGAGGAAGAGAATGAAGAAGAGCCAAAATATGTGTTATCTAAGTTTCTAGATACCAAAGCGCAAGAATATAGTGAAGATAACGCTACGTTTAGCAATCAATATAAAAATCTAGAAAAAGTATACAAGCACTTTACTGGGCGAGTTATTGCGCTGCAAGAACAAATTAGCAAGCTTAAACAAAGTCCCGTACAACGTAGTTTAACTATAAATACTTCTGCAAGTGAGCCGAATAAAAGTGATGCGAGTTTAACTTTAGATGCAGAGCATCTAGGTGCAAAACAATATAAAAACACGCAACAACAAGAGCAAATAGACATGCTAGAGCTGCAACTTGGAGAGCTAAAATCAGAGCAAGCGGCAGTAAAGCAACAAATGGTTGAGTTGGTTATTAGTGAAATGAAAAGGCGAGGTGACGACTATACTATTTAGCGCCATCAACATGCTGGTGGGCTAGCTTTTAAACTCAATTTTACCCACTTCAAGTTTAAACCTACCTTCTTGCTTGCCTGCAATCATAAAGCCTAGCTGTTTTATGTCATCAAAATCAATAATCGGTTGTTGCTCAAGCACGCGACCGCGATACGTTAAAGTAAAATCACTCGGAGCAAAGTTTATATCTACCCATTCATTTTTTACTGTTTTAAATGAGTGGGTGTACGCTGCGCCATCAAGGTAATTGGTAGTTCTGAGTCTAAGCTGATAGGTTTGTCCATCGCCTTTAACACGCAGTGCTATAGCTTTAGTATTTTGGCTTTGTGTATTTAGCTCTGTACGTATTGATGCAAAACCGCCGTTATTATCAAGCGAAACATTGCCTGTAAACAGCAAACTTTCTTGAGTTTGTGTGAATTGGCTATTAGATACACCGCCCATTACTGAGTCGTTAACAACGTACCAGCGCTGGTTTGCATTAGCTTGTGCACTTACAACTAATAAATTAAATACAAAAAGTGATGATAGTTGTTTGGTGATCATGGTTTACTCCTAAGTACTTTAAGCTTACCAATACGGATAAACATATTATTTGTTCACTTATTTAAAGCTAATTATTTTTACGGCTCCATTTTTCCATGATTTTTTCAAACATAATTTCTTTATCAGTTTTATCCTCAGGACAGGGTTTACCGCTACCTTGAGGCATGCCATTACTACCAAATACGGTTGAAGTATCAATTAAATAGCATTTACCGTTAAATTTTTCTAATCGTCGTGTGCCTGCTGTATTTTGGCTAATAACTTCTGAATTAGCAGATTTTACTGGCGTTTTAATAGTGGGATTATTGTTTATCTCATCATTTTCAGAGCTTTTATCTTCACCAAAGGAGACCATTTTTTTATGAGTCATATTATTTACAGGAGAGCCAAATAGCGGCGCGTATGGATTTAGCTTTTTAAATGTTTGAGAAACTTTTGTTGTAGGCTCTGAAGGCGCGGCTAACTGGGGTTCAACAGGTTTTACAGGCTCTTTTTTAAGCTCTGTTTGTGCCTTTTGTAACGTGGTGGTTTTGGCTTGCGTTTTTTTAGTCACCTTTACTTTGGCTTTTGTAGAATCTTTTTTTATAGGTGTAGTGTTAGAGGTCGCTGCATTTGGTGCATCAGTTTTAGTATTTACAGGTTCTATATCAGGCGCATTAGTTGTTGTAACAACTGAGCTTGGCTTAGGTAGGCTTGC
This sequence comes from Pseudoalteromonas sp. SWYJZ19, assembly GCF_015864375.1. Taxonomy (NCBI): domain Bacteria; kingdom Pseudomonadati; phylum Pseudomonadota; class Gammaproteobacteria; order Alteromonadales; family Pseudoalteromonadaceae; genus Pseudoalteromonas; species Pseudoalteromonas sp. SWYJZ19. The sequence goes on along the minus strand of NZ_JADYXI010000005.1, from coordinate 14,459 downwards.
TAAATTAACCGTAACATAGGCCTGTATTATTGCGCTTTTTTCCTCCTTTGGCGGCGCAACTTTAATAGATTGCGAAAACAAAGAGTACAACACAATAGCGTGTATACATAACGAGATAACCCACGGCCATGCATTCCCTTTATTCACATCAAACCCTCAACTTAATAGTGCTGTTAAGAGTCAATAAAATACATTTAGTTCACCTAAAGTTAATGTGTTTTACTTTGTAGCTTTATTGCAGATACAACAAAACTATTTTGCAGTTTTTGTTGTTTTTGCAGGTGCTTGGTTACGTTATTATGAGCGCAATCAAACTTAGGAGGCATTATGACATTACTTTTTGAACCAATAGAACTTGCAGGTAAAACATTAAAAAACCGTATCGTTATGCCCCCAATGACTCGCTCGCGTTCAACACAGCCTGGCGATATAGCTAACGACTTAATGGCAACATATTACGCACAGCGCGCAAGTGCCGGGCTAATTGTAAGCGAAGGCACGCAAATTAGTGAGCTTGGTAAAGGTTACGCTTGGACACCGGGTATTTATTCAAATGAGCAAGTTGCAGGTTGGAGTAAAGTAACAAGCGCAGTACATAGCGCTGGTGGCGTGATGTTTGCTCAGCTTTGGCATGTTGGCCGTGTTACCCACAGTGACAACACCGGTGGCGTGCAGCCTATTTCAGCCTCGGCTATTGCTGCAAAAGACGTAAAAGTATTTGTAGATACAAATGGCGCGCCGGGTTTTGTAGACACCCAACTACCACGCGAAATGAGCAAACAAGATATTACGCAAGCCATAGGCGAATTTCGTCAAGCTGCTAAAAATGCAGTTAATGCAGGATTTGATGGCATAGAGCTTCATGCTGCAAATGGTTACCTTATTAACCAATTTTTAGACTCAGAATCAAATGCTCGCACCGATGAATATGGTGGCAGCGTGCAAAACCGTATACGCTTTTTAATTGAAGTAGTAAATGCTGTTAGCGACGAAATTGGTAGCAGCAAAGTAGGCGTAAGACTAGCCCCGTTAACAACTCTTAATGGCACTGTAGACGAAAACCCTGAGGAAACTTATTTAGCGGTTTCTGAGGCATTAAATAAAGCCGGTGTAGGTTACATGCATATAGCTGAAGCCGATTGGGATGATGCACCTTTAATGAGTGTTGAGTTTAAATACGCTATTCGTAAAGCCTACAGGGGTATATTAATTTACGCAGGCAAGTACACCAAAGAGCGCGCAAACAAAGCACTTAGCGAAGGCTGGGCCGACATGATTGGCTTTGGTCGCCCGTTTGTATCAAACCCAGATTTACCAGCACGCCTAAAGCAAGGCTATACCGATTATCCAACGGTATAATTGCTAGTAAGTAATAAACATTGAGTAAAAACATGAAGGGCTGCATTTTATGCAGCCCTTTTTTGTGCACTGATTCTATTAGCTTTACCTTGAGCAAAAAATAAAAAACGCGTAAGTTAACCGGGTTACCTATTTTAATAACAAGAAAACAAATGAAAGCCAAAGAGATAGAACAATTAGAATTATCAAATTCTGAAACCCGAGAAGTTGTTACCCCCTACGCTTTTAAAATTGACAGTGCATTACTAGGCTTGCCTTTAGCTACACCAAGTAGGCGTGCATTAGCGATAATAATTGATGTTGCACTTATATTTTTAGCAGCCAAACTCAGCGCGGCTTTAATAGCATTTGTCGCTGCAATGGCTTTTTATAAAGGTACTGCACAGCAATACCTTCCTAAAATGTCGGATGTGTGGCGAAGAATCTTAAAAATAACGGCAGCAAGTATTTTATTTGTAAGCGCACTTACTGTGCTTTCAATTGGCATTGATTACCTAGAAGACGATAACGCCGATCAAGGTTTAGCTGTTCAGGGCGTAAAAATACAAGATGAAATTCAGCTTACCGCCACAGAAAAACAACACGTAAATACTTATTTAGCGCAAACAGCCGATGACAGCTGTGAGCAACCTTGCCAACAAAACGCGCTTGATAATTTAATTGGGCAAGTTCCCAAATTAGCAGAAATGGATGACCTACAAAACCCACAACTTGCTACCGTATTTTTACATCTATTAGTGCTCAGTGAAAATAACGAAATAAAGCCTGCACAGTTAATAGAAGAAAAGCCAGCACAAACAACTACAAACAGTATTTTGCAGTGGAGCAAAGGCATTATTCAAGATTTAGGTTTGGGTTTTGGCTGGGCTGCTGTTTACTTTACGTTGTTCTCGTTACTTTGGCGTGGCCAAACACCGGGTAAAAAAGCGTGTAATATCCGTGTTGTCGCCCTAAGCGGTGAGCCATTGGGTTTATTAGATTGTTTTGGTCGCTACGGCGGCTATGGTGCAGGCTTTGCCACCGGGCTGTTAGGGTTTTTGCAGATATATTGGGATCCAAACAGACAAGCTATTCAAGATAAAATATCAGCGACAGTGGTTATTAAAGGTAACCAGAATCAAGTTGTGGATGTTGAAACAGTTATAGATGCAGTGAAAGAGTAAAGTAATTATAAAAATATACAGATTGAGTTTAAAAACTTAAAATTAAGCACAGATTTAACTTTATCAGGTGTTTTATGAAAGCGTTATTAGCTGATTGTTCAGCAAGTATTTCAGAACTGAGGAAAAACCCAATTGCGCTCTTAAATAAAGCTGATGGAGAAGCTATCGAGATTTTAAAATATAATGAGCCAGTTGCTTATTTAGTTCCAGCACAATTGTATGAGTTACTAATGGATCAGCTTGACGATTTTGAATTAGCTAAAATTGTTGAAAGTCGTAGAGCTGATTTATCTCAGGAGATTGAAGTTAGCATTGATAACTTATAGCTCTTATCAATTGGATTACATTAATTAGAAAAAGCTAATGCTTAAAGTGACATAAAGTAGCTCAGACTATTTTTCTGTTTATTATTAGGGCGTGTTAGCATATAAAAAAGTAAATATTGAGTACATGGATGAATATGGTCACTTTTTCTCGTTATATAACATTAATTGTATATGGGGTTATTACCTATTTTTTATTTTCAATTTTGTCTTCGATAACGAGTATCCAAGCTCTTTGGTACAGTTGGGCTAATCTTCTCCACAAAACATTTAATACTTCAAATTTTGCACCTCTGTATGGTTACGCTACATTATTATTTTTAGCAGGCTTAGCCGTAAATAAAATTGCAGATAGTTTCTCTATCTATAATTCAAAAAGATATTGGCAATTTCATTGGCGGTATCCTTCGCTAATGCTATCTGTAACATGCACTATTGCTATTTGGTTCTTTTTTGAATCTAAAACGACCAGCATTTTATTTAGTTTAGATTTAGTGCCTATATACTTACCTATTTTAGGTGGATTAATATTTTTACCAGCATTAGAGTTTTTAAAAGTTCTTATTAGGCAAAAAATAACCCCCCTATGTATTGATGACCCAAAAAACAAGGCTTCAACGCGGCATATTGCTAAACAAATTCAAGAAACTTTATGCGATGAGAAAAGTAAAGCGAACAGTAAGCGAATTTTAATATGTGGAGCTTTTGGTGTCGGGAAAACAACGGCAATAAATTTAGCTGTTGATGAACTAAAAAATAAAAAAGAACTGCCTAAATTAGTTCACTGTAATATTGATCTATGGGGTGTTGAGGCTGAATCTATTATCCAATATGTATTGGATGAAGTGCTAATAGCACTTAGCACTGAGATTGACATGTGTAAATTTCGATCTTTACCATCGCACTATATTTCAGCTATGAATGCAGGTAATACGTCTTCTAAAATATTTGCAGCGTTTATGCATAAACCTACATCCCCTGATGCACTTTTAAAAAGCTTAAGTGATGTTATTAATGCAGCAAATTTGAGGTTATTAGTAACAGTTCAAGACCTCGATCGTAATGCAAAGGCGCTAGACAGTCTTCATGCGCTTGCTGGCCTGCTAGATAGATTAGAAGAGCTGCAAGGTATTGATTATATTTTTGCTGGTGAAAACCGCCCAGAGTTTTCTGATACTTTACTGCGTATTTGCCCAATACGATTTGATTTTTCTAAACCAAATTTTATTAAAGAAATAACCGAGTTAGAAAATAAGTTAATAGATAATGATACGCAAATGTATTATCAAAAAGTTCTTTTAAAGCCAGGTGTATCTAGGCGCCCACTACAACTTATAAATAAATTGTTACCTTCATTTAGAGCATTGCATACTCTTGAAGATCAAATTAAATCTGCTTGGCTGGCATTGTGCGGTGAAGTGTTATTTTATGATCTAGTTTTACTTCAGGCATTAAAAAATAATAATTCATCTATTTACGATGTACTTATAGTGTTAGTAAATAATTCAGCCTTTAAAAGCCAACCACTAAATGAATTTATCGCAGATAATTTTTCTCCAGACGATAACTTAGACAAAGAGCTTATAGAAAATTGTTTAGGTTACTTTGGTTTCATTGATATTTTAAAAACTATAGAAGAGGGCACAGGTAGAGAAACATACATTTCAAAGGATAGCGCGCCAGCTCATGTTTTATCATTTTACAAACACGAGAATATAAGTAGCTCGTTAATAGAAGGTAGGCTTGTAAATAATAAACTTAAACAAAGGCAAGTTTTTGAAACGTTGAACAAAATTGCTAGTGACAATAGCAGTGCTATAACAAGCCAGGCAATTACTGATTTATGTAGTGCCGTGGAAAATGATGAGACTTCTAGTTTTTGGCTTGAGTCAATCAAGCGTTATGGTTGGAGTATCCTTTACAACGAAATTAAAGATGAAACGACCGTTAAGCAATTATTTGAAAAAGCTATTAATGTCCGGTCATCAAGAAAATCTTTAGAGCTTTTAACATCCTTTATTACAGGAAGTTATGAGGTCGAGCCAAGTAGTGCATTTATGAGCTACCTTTTTTCAGAAAAAACAATAAACGACTTATTTGAACAACGTACCTCTTTTACATATGGAACCTTGTTTGCGATATTAAAGATCTATAGCAGTTTTAGCTCATTTGGGCGTTCTGGTAGTAAGCCCAAAAATTATAAAGTTCCTATGAATAATCTTATTCTACAATTTATTAATGGTAATGACTCGGTCAGCCAAGCTAACTTATTGTATCTATTCTCAAGCAATGCCGCAGATGTACCCGATTTAGTCCATGCTTTAGATAAAGCGACTTTAAATGAAGCAAAGTCTTTGATTAAAAATATTAAATCAGAAAACACCCGTGTGATTTATAGTCAAATAGCTGAAGCGCGAGAAGCGAATGATGATGAATTTGAAGGTATAAGAAGTGATGCATTAAAATTTATATTGCAAATGTTAAAGCTTTAGTTTCAATTAATTGAGGCGGCTATTTGAGCTTGAAATTAAAGCGCGATAATTATCTTACCGCGCTTTAATTTTAAATATTTCTTTTATCTTTTAGTTTTAGCCCAAAACCACCAACTCCTAGCAACAACACACATCCCCAAACAAACACATTGCCGTATTGACTGTACACGCTGTCGCCTTTTATAAGCTTAATGTTGGCTTTTAATGTAGTAGCTTCAAACTGAGGCATGGTTTGTTGTGTGTGGCTTATAGGGTCGTATACGGCGCTTACACCATTGTTGGTAACGCGCACTAGAGGGCGTTGTAGTTCGAGCGCGCGCATACGGGCTATTTGCATGTGTTGCAAAGGCCCAATGGAGTCGCCAAACCAGGCATCGTTACTTACAGTAAAGAGTAGGTCGGAGTTGCTTTTGTAATTACCGCGTACTAAATCGGCAAAAACAATTTCGTAGCAAATAGCGGGTAGTAGGTTAAAGCCATTGGCGCGTAAGTTGTTTTGCACTTTGTCGCCACGTGTAAACGACGACATAGGTAAATCGAATAACGGGGCAATAGGGCGCAGTAGATCTTGAAACGGTACAAATTCGCCAATCGGTAATAGCTGGTGTTTTTGATAGCGGTTTTTATCTAGGTAACGGTAATGCCCATGCTCGTCGTCGCGTTCTTTATTACCGACCACAATAAGTGTATTGAATATGTTTTTAGTGTCGCGTTGGTAGTCAACAATACCGGTTACAAGGGCGGTTTTATTAAACGAGGCGGCACTGTCTAAATTGGCTAGGTAGGAATCAGCAAGCATTTCTATTTCGGGCACTGCGGCTTCGGGCCATACTATTAAGTCGGCATCCCAATGTGGGCGTGTCAGGTCTTGGTATTTACTCATGGTGGTCCAAAACTCACTTGGCTCAAAGCGCAGGTGTTGCTGTATATTCCCTTGAACGAGTAATACCGACATGTTTTTACCTGTGTAATGAATACTGCCTGTGGTGCTTGCGCCTGCAAAAATAAGCGCAACAGCTGTCGCAGTAACCGCCGGGGTTTTAAAATCTTTTTGGGTAAGTCTATACAGTGCAAAGCCAATAGCGACACAGGTAAGTGTTAAGCCAAACTCGCCAATATAAGGGGCAAGTAGTCTTAAAGGTCCGTCGGTTTGTGTATAGCCAAAACTTAGCCACGGAAAACCTGTAAGTATTGTTCCGCGTAAATACTCACTAATTGCAAAGCAAGCAATGAGTAATGCGCCAAAGCTTTTAGGGCCAGTGGCAAAGCGTGTGGTTGCCCAAAAGGCAAGTGCGGGAAATAACGCTAAGTAGGAACACAAAAAAGCCATTAACGAGAGCGACGCTATAAGCGGCATTCCGCCAAAGGTGGCAATAGAAACATGGACCCAGCTTATACCTGCACCAAACCAACCTAGACCAAATATAAAGCCATATTTAGCAGCGGTTTTTGCGTATGCTTTACCGGTATTATTAGGGTTAACGCAAAAAATTATGGCACCAAGGCTAATAAATACAATGGGCCAAATTTCAAAGGGGGCATAGCCAAAAGTTAAAACAAGGCCCGCAACCAGTGCGAGCCATGCTTTTTTATCTTTTGCTAATAGGGTAAGTCTAGTTAGCAGTTTCTTCACTGTCGTTATCATCATCCTTAGGAACGGTGACTTGCAGTTGCAAAATACGACGATTGTCGGCGTTGGTTACTTTAAATTGGTAACCTTCTATGTCAATCGTTTCACCACGGCTTGGCATGTGGCCAAATGCGTGCAGTACAGTTCCACCAATAGTATCGGCTTCGTCTGTGCTGTAACCTGTTTTAAAATGCTCGTTAAAGTCATCTACAGGTGTGAGTGCTTGCACTACGTGAACATGTTTAGCAAGTCGACGAATATCTTGATGTTCTTCTTCTTCGTCGTGCTCATCTTCGATTTCGCCAACAATTATTTCAAGAATATCTTCAATCGTTACTAAGCCCGATACGCCGCCGTATTCGTCAATAACAACAGCCATATGGTAGCGTTGCTGACGAAATTCGTTTAGCAGTGTATCAACACGTTTGCTTTCAGGTACTACCATTGCTGGGCGTAAATAATCGCGTATTGATGGTAAGTGCTCGTCTTTATTTAAGATCAGTGGCAATAAATCTTTAGCGAGCAAAAAACCTTCTACATGATCTTTATCTTCAATCACCACCGGAAAGCGTGAGTGAGTTGAGTCAACCATCATTGGAATTAGCTCTTCAAGCGGTTTGTCGATCTCAAGAGTGATCATTTGTGAGCGCGGAACCATTATGTCTCGCACTTTAAGCTCAGACACGCCAAGCACACCTTCTATCATCTCTTTTGTTTCTGGATCGATTACGTCTCGTTCTTGCGCATCGGCAATAACTTCGACCAGCTCTTCTCTATTCTGGGGTTCCCCTTGCAACATTTGAGCTATTCTGCCCAACCACGTTTTGCCAGAAGAACCCTGGCTAGATTGCGAGTTACCGTCGCTCATTGCGTCTAATTGCTCCGTTAATTTAAATATCGTCCCGGTATGGGTCTGCTATGTTCAGCTCTGCAAGTAATTGCTTTTCTATGCTTTCCATCTCTAAAGCATCGTCACTCTTTATATGGTCAAATCCAAGCAAATGCAAGCATCCGTGAATAACCATGTGGGCAAAGTGGTCATGAAATGACTTCTCTTGCTCAATTGCTTCAGCTAATACAATGGCTGGGCAAATAATTAAATCACCAACCAAGGGAATATCTATTCCTGGTGGTGCTTCAAATTCGAACGACAGTACGTTGGTCGGTTTATTTTTACCACGATAGTCGTTATTAAGCTGTTGCGATTGCGCTTCGTCGCTAATAACAATACTGAGCTCTGACTCATCACGATATTGGCTAAGGGCTTTGTCGGCCCACAGTGCAAATTGTTCTTCGCTTGGGAGGTTGTCAAACTCACACGCTATTTGTAAATCAAGTTCGGTTGTCAAAGTATTACTCTTTAGTAGTAGGCTGTTGAAGAGCAGCAAGTGCGTCTTTTGCATTTTGCTTTTCAATGCGCTTTAGTCGCTCGCTTTCGTCGTTACGCTCGTAGGCTTCAACTATGCGTGCTACAACAGGGTGGCGTACTACGTCTTGGGCTTTAAAGTAGTTAAAGCTAATTTCGTTTACACCATCAAGTACTTCCATTGCATGGCGAAGGCCTGAGCGTGTACCACGTGGTAAATCAACCTGTGTAATATCGCCTGTAATAACCGCTTTTGAGTTAAACCCTATGCGAGTTAAAAACATTTTCATTTGCTCGGCGGTGGTATTTTGGCTTTCATCTAAAATAATAAATGCATCGTTTAAAGTACGTCCGCGCATGTAAGCAAGCGGTGCGACTTCAATGATATTTTTTTCGATGAGCTTTTCTACTTTTTCAAAACCTAGCATTTCAAAAAGCGCGTCGTAAAGAGGGCGCAGGTATGGGTCTATTTTTTGACTTAAATCGCCAGGTAAAAAGCCAAGCTTTTCGCCCGCTTCTACAGCAGGACGCGTTAATAATATACGGCGTATTTCTTGGCGCTCAAGGGCGTCAACGGCGGCAGCAACAGCAAGGTAGGTTTTACCAGTACCAGCAGGGCCAATACCAAAGGTAATGTCGTGGTGTAAAATATTAGCCACATAAACACCTTGGTTATCGTTACGTGGTTTAATTACACCACGGCGTGTTTTAATCACCATATCTTTGTCGTAAGCACTGCTTGATGCGTCTTGCTCTAGGGCTTTTGATTCGGTAATAGCTAAATGAACGGCTTCGGGTTCTATTTCGCCTAAAACACCACGAACTGGTTGAGTATCAACATAAAGGTTTTTTAAGATTTCTACAGCGCCGGCGCAGTTGTGTAATTTACCGGTTACTTTAAAAAAGTTGTCACGGTGAATTATTTCAACAGCCAGATGGCGTTCAATTTGTTTGATGTTTTCGTCAAACGGGCCACATAAAGAAGAAAGGCGTTTGTTATCGGCAGGTTCTAAATAAATCTCTAATGTTTTTAACTGATTACTCAAAATTGCTTCCTATAGTACTGCGCCAGCGTTAACTGGCGCTAATAGTGTGACTAAGGAACGAAAGTAGCTACGCCAATTTCGTTAACAGTGTCTGGTTTTGGCTCTGCAGCTGCAGCTTTAGTTAAAATAGCTGAAGGCGCGATTTCACGTCGTAAGTTCATTTCTGATTCTGTACGAATTAAGTCACCACGTAAAGAATTAGGTAGTGCTTCGGTAATACGTACGTCAACAAACTGTCCGATCACTGTGTGTGGGCCAACAAAATTTACTACACGGTTATTTTCGGTACGGCCACGTAATTCCATTGGGTTCTTTTTAGAAGGACCTTCAACAAGTATACGTTGCTCTGTATCGAACATTTGGCGGCTAATTTGCTGCGCCATTTGTGTAATACGATTTTGTAGTAAGTATAAGCGTTCTTTTTTCTCTTGCTCTGTTACGTCATCTGGCAAATCTGCCGCTGGCGTACCTGGGCGTGCACTGTAAATAAAGCTAAAGCTCATATCAAAACCAATGTCGCTAATAAGCTTCATGGTTGCTTCAAAGTCTTCTTGGCTTTCGCCTGGGAAACCAATAATGAAATCTGACGACATGCTTAAGTTAGGACGAATTTTACGTAACTTACGAATTGTCGATTTGTATTCAATTGCCGTATGGCCACGTTTCATTAGGTTTAATATACGGTCTGAACCACTTTGTACTGGTAGATGTAAGTGATCTACAAGCTCTGGTACATCGGCGTAAACGTCGATGATATCAGGCGTAAATTCTACCGGGTGCGATGTGGTGTAACGAATACGGTCAATACCATCAATAGCTGCAATAAGACGAATTAAATCTGAGAAGTAACAAATTTCGCCATCGTGCGTGTCGCCGCGGTATGCGTTTACGTTTTGGCCAAGTAGGTTTACTTCACGTACGTTTTGCTCTGCAAGTTGTGCAATTTCAAGTAGTACGTCATCTACTGGGCGGCTAACTTCTTCGCCGCGAGTATACGGTACAACACAAAAAGTACAGTACTTAGAACAGCCTTCCATAATTGATACAAATGCAGATGGCCCATCTGCTTTTGGCTCTGGCAGGCGGTCAAACTTTTCAATCTCTGGGAATGAAATATCAACAACCGATGAGCCTTTGTTGCCTTGCACTTGTTTAATCATTTCTGGTAAACGGTGCAATGTTTGCGGGCCAAAAATAACATCTACAAATGGTGCACGTTGGCGAATAGAGTCACCTTCTTGTGAGGCAACACAACCACCTACACCAATTATTAAGTCTGGCTTGTCGTCTTTTAACAACTTCCAACGACCTAACTGGTGAAATACTTTTTCTTGTGCTTTTTCACGAATTGAACAGGTGTTAAGTAAGATTACGTCGGCATCTGTTGCATCATCAGTTAGCTGGTAGCCGTTGGTGGCATCTAAAAGTTCAGCCATTTTCTGAGAGTCGTATTCGTTCATCTGACAACCCCAGGTTTTAATATGCAGCTTTTTGCTCATTGAAATATTGCCTCGTGTTCAATTCGATAGTGGCACAAAAATGTGCTAGAAACAGGATTAAGGAGCAAGCATGCTCACTTAAAGGAGGCGTATTTTAGCTGGATACCCGCCCAGATCCAAGTATAGTTTTCATGTTTGTGATCTCAAATCAATACAGGGCGAGTTTAATGTGCTGTTAGGGATATCCTCTGGTATAAAACAAATTAATTTTGATACAATCAAAACAGACTCAAGTAATAATAAAATGATGAAAAACATGACCAAAAATAATGTGATAGTGGTTGGCGGGGGCATGGTTGGCGCGGCTATGGCGATAAAGCTGGCTCAGCAAGGCTTTGGCGTGCGCATAATTGAAAAACACCTAATAGACCCATCGCACATTCTTAGTAGCGATAAGGTGGATATTAGAGTGTCTGCTATTAATCGTTTTTCAGAAAATTTACTTGATGAATTAGGGGCAATGCCTCTTTTAAGGCAAAACCGTATAGCGCCTTATCAACAATTAGAGGCTTTTGAGCGCGGTGGTGACAATTTATTATTTGATTGCGCCGACATAAACACGACACATTTAGGCCACTTGATTGAAAATAGTTTAATTCAAGCAAGTTTGTGGCAGCAATTTGGGCATTATAAGATTGAGGTTATTGAGCAATCATTGCCGGTAACTAAAATAGAGCAAACGGATGATTTAATTACGCTTGTTTATGGTGATCAAACCTATACAGCTGATTTAGTAATTGCCGCCGATGGTGGGCAATCGCAGCTGCGTGCTAAAGCTAATATTGGTATTACGGGTTGGCAGTACCAACAGCATTGCATGGGGGTATTAATTAAACTCGATGCACCGCAACAAATTAAAACATGGCAACAGTTTACACCAAGTGGGCCGTTAGCATTTTTACCAATGCAGGCACCGTACGCTAATTTAATTTGGTACGACGATGCAAATACATTGCAAGCATTTAAAGGGCTAAGCCCAACTCAGTTAAAAACGCACATTCTGAATAAATTCCCAGAACTTGCTGGAGACTTTGAAGTACAAACCCATGCAGTATTTCCGCTTACTCGCCAGCATGCTAATAATTATTCGCAAGGGCGCTTGGTTTTAGTAGGCGACGCTGCACATACAATTAATCCCCTTGCTGGGCAGGGCGTTAATTTAGGTTTTCAGGACGTAGTGGCACTTGCTGAGGTTTTAAACGAAGCAGGAGATATAGGTTGCCCACTAAAACTTAAAGAATACGAGCGAGCTCGCCGCAGGGCTAATTTATTAATGATGAGCATGATGGACGCGTGTTACTTTGGGTTTTCTAATCAAATTACGCCACTTAAATGGGCACGCAGCCAGTTTTTAAAAATGGCTAATAATACGGGGCCAATAAAAAACTGGGTTTTAAAATACGCAATTAGTGGTGATTTAGGCTAAATTTAAAGTAGATATTAGAAAGGCTCATTTATGAGCCTTTTTTTATGTCTGTTTTTAAGTCAGCAAATAGTGACTCGGCTATATTGAACACGGTTTTAATTTAACTGGTGTTACATCACTAAATCGCAATTTAATAACTTTAAAGAGCCTGTGTGTGGATAATTTTTTTACAGTAATAATTATTTTAGGTGCGCTACTGCTTGTTGCTAGCTTAAAAACAACCGTTAAAGTTTGCAAAAAAACATCGCAAAGAGCATGGAGTGTACTGCTATGCGCTATTATTTTTTTTATTATAGGGTATTGGTGGATACTTTATTATTTTTCAAACCACGACATTGCACCCGTCGTTATGAATATGGTGGCTATGTTGTTACTTGGCGGTGGTGGGTTTGTTTTTTTAGTTATTAAACTGAGCTTAAAAAGTATTCTTAAAATAGAGCAAGCAACGCAGTATCAAAAATATCAAACTGAGCACGATAACTTAACAACTCTACCTAACCGCGATAAATTTTTTAAATCTTTAAGTAAACAAGTTGAATATCCTTCCCCATTTTCACTATTTTATATCGACTTAAATAACTTTAAACAAATTAATGATGCGTTTGGGCATCAGTGTGGTGACCAACTCTTGGCTGCATTTGCCAATAAACTAAATAAAGAATTATGCGGCATTGCGAAGTTATATCGAATAGGTGGCGATGAGTTTGCTTTTTTATTGCATACCGATACAGATGAAAGCATGAATTATTGTGTAAACATTATAAACTCAGCCGTCAAAAGTCCGTTTTGTACGAATGAGCAAATGGTTAAAATACAATTAAGTATAGGCGTAAGCCGTTTTCCTGATGATAGCCGATTGCCCGATCAGCTATTAAAAAAAGCTGACTTGGCACTGCATGAAGCTAAAAAAACATTTCAACCTTTGGTAAATTACTCATCTGCAATAGGTAAACGAGCTGAGGACTTTTTTGATTTATCAGCCAAAATTAAAGTGGCATTACATAAAGATGAGTTTGAGCTTTATTTACAACCCATAATGGACTCTAAAGATCTGCAATTACATGGCCTAGAAGCGCTTATCCGATGGCCGCAAGATGATGGTAGCTTTATTAGTCCAGAAAAGTTTATAACCGTAGCTGAGCGTACAGGGCTTATTTTTCCTTTATCGAAATGGGTTGTACAAGAAGCCGTTAATCATATTAGAAAGCTCAAGCTATTTGGTTTCACCGGTACTATACATGTCAATTTATCAACGAAAGATATTGAAAGCAGCGAGTTTTACGATTTTATAATTAGTTTACTCGCAACCGACCCTACATTAAGCGACTCGTTAATTTTTGAAATTACAGAAGGTGCAATGATGACAAATATACCGGCTGCTAGAAAAATGATGCAACAGTTGAGTATGCGCGGGTTTAAATTTAGTGTTGATGACTTTGGTACTGGCTTTTCGTCACTGTCATTATTAAGAGAGCTGCCAATCAATCAAATAAAAATTGATCAGTCGTTTGTCAAAGATATGCTTACTAACTCGCCTGATTACGCCATTGTAGAATCTACATTGTTTTTAGCGAGTCGATTAAATTGCGATGTAGTTGCTGAAGGAATAGAAACTAAAGAGGTAGAACAGGCGTTGTTGAGTCTTAACTGTGATTATTTACAAGGGTATTTATATAGCAAACCAATAAATATAGATGAATTTATAAATGTTTATTTAAGTGCAGAAAAAGTAAGTTGAATTTAATGAGTATTGAGAAGTTTTAGACAGGGGAATCAAATTGGCTGGGATACCAGGATTTGAACCTGGGAATGCCAGGATCAAAACCTGGTGCCTTACCGCTTGGCGATATCCCAACTATAANAAAACCTGGTGCCTTACCGCTTGGCGATATCCCAACTATAAATTTGAATTAGTTTTAGTTCTTAATAAGAACATGGTGCGGAAGGAGAGACTTGAACTCTCACAACCTAAGTTACTGGAACCTAAATCCAGCGCGTCTACCAATTCCGCCACTCCCGCATCACTAAGTTGCTAATTTAAACTCTAAGCTAGAGCAATTCTTTTATCCAACTTTCCTTGGTAGAAGAAGTTGGCTGGGATACCAGGATTTGAACCTGGGAATGCCAGGATCAAAACCTGGTGCCTTACCGCTTG
>NZ_JADYXI010000049.1:0-2561 GCF_015864375.1 Pseudoalteromonas sp. SWYJZ19 | reverse complement strand
GTATGTTCGTTAATCATAATGTGCCCTCAAATAAGATTTGAAGATCTGATCATGACATTGAGATTTAGTTCAAAAAAATCCCCGCTAATTTCTTAGCAGGGATTTGTGTATAAGAGACAGCTAATTAGCGCCTTTTTACATTGTGGCTAAATACAAATTTAATGCTGGTTAATCATGTGCGTTGCTAGTTGAGAGAATGATTGCTTTAAGCCTTCACGTAACAACGGGTTGTCTATTTCTATATCCAGCGTTTTATTCATGCAGTACATCCACTGATCGCGCAATGCTTTATCTACAGTAAAAGGCATATGGCGTTTACGTAGCATTGGCTGGCCATGTTTTTCTGTAAATAGGTTTGGCCCGCCTAACCAACCAGATAAAAATTCAAAAAATACTTGGCGAATTCGATCTAATGGCAGAGGATGCATATCATATAACGGTTTAGCGTATTCATCTGACTCCATTATGTCGTAGAATCGATTGGCAATAGCGCGCGCTCCTTTTTCTCCACCTATTATTTCGTACGGTGTTTTTTCAGGAGTAGGAGCTTGTTGCTCGGGAGCTGGCTTAGATTTAGAAAAAAGTCGTTTAATCATATTACTTATCATCGTTAATAGGCAGTGTATAGCTGCAAAGAGGTTGCTTTAAAATGGACAAATATGCGGTTTTTGGAAATCCAATTAAACATTCAAAATCCCCCGCGATACATAAACAATTTGCTGTATCACTGGGTGAGCAAATCGACTATCGCGCAATATTAGCACCTATCGATAACTTTGAAAAAACAGTATTGTCTTTTTTTGAGCAAGGTGGTGTTGGTGCTAACGTTACAATGCCATTTAAAGAGCAAGCCTATGCAATGGCTGATGAGCTTACGGCATTAGCTAAAATTGTAGGGGCTGTTAATACATTAAAAAAACGAGATGATGGCACATTACTCGGTGATAACACCGATGGTGTGGGCTTTGTAAATGATTTACTCGCTAATGAAGTAGCCATAACTAATAAACGCATTTTAATCATAGGTGCGGGCGGTGCTGCTCGAGGGGTTATTTTACCTTTGTTAGAGCATAACCCTCAGGAAATAATAATAGTTAATCGCACAGCACAAAAAGCCAAAGAACTCGCAGAGCTGTTTACTCAATATGGACCAGTATCTGGCTTTGGCTTTGATGATTTACCAGTAAGCGATTACTCACTAATTATAAACTCTACCTCTAGCAGTATGAATAACGAACTTCCAGCACTTGATAAAAAACACATAACTAACTGTGAAGTCGCTTATGACATGTTTTATTCACTGCAAAATACCATTTTTATGAATTGGGTTGCACAGCATAATATTAACGCTAAGCTTTTAGATGGCAGTGGAATGTTAGTTGGTCAAGCTGCTCAAGCATATTATGTATGGCGTAACAAAATGCCAAAAATACTTCCCGTTGTTGATGCGCTTAAACAAGGAATGCTTAAATGAATCAGGCAATACAGTTTATAGATAGGCTAGAGTTTAGAGAGCCCGATCATCAGTTAGTTTTTTTTGCACAAGTGAGTGGCATGCTGGTGGAATGTATAATAGAAGTAAATACACTTAAATTAACAGACGAAAGTCACGCAACAGAATATTTTGAAAAGTATCGTTTTGATTACGAAGAACGTGCCGAGGAGCTTATCGAAGATGAAAGTTATAACTCGGCAGGCCAAATTGAAGTAAGCTTATTAACTTAAGTTAGCGATTTCAGCTAAGTATTCATCTTTAAGTGATACATAGTTATCGGCAGATATTTTTAAGAAGGCAAGTTCTTGCTCTGTAAGAGGGCGGGCTTGCTTAGCCGGACTCCCTACATATAAGTAACCAGACTCTAAACGTTTGTTTGGTGGTACTAAAGATCCTCCACCTATAATTACATCATCTTCAACAACCACGTTATCCATAATAATAGCGCCCATACCTACAAGTATACGGTTTCCTAATACACATCCGTGCAGCATTACCTTATGACCAACTGTTACATCGTCACCTATAATAAGTGGGTAACCATCAGGATTGCTTTTAGTTGCGCGAGATAAATGCAATACACTGCCATCTTGTATATTTGTACGCTCACCAATACGTATATAGTTAACATCACCACGTGCAGCTACTAACGGCCACACACTACTATTATCACCTAAAGTAATGTTACCAACCAAAACCGATGACTCATCAATATAAACAGACGAATTAAATGAAGGAGTAACACCTTTATAAGAACGAATTGCCATAGTTAGTACCTTTTAGATCATGATTATTAGTATTTGAGTGTATCAGCAAGGTGATTTTTGTACCATACAGTGCACTGTTTGGTTACAAAACTATCAGTTTTAGGGGGTTTAGTTCAGATACTAACCGAACAGTATCTTTTTTTACTTTTTCTTTAAAAAAGTGCTTGCGTAAAAATATGATCTCCCTATAATGCGACCCCACTGAGACGGGAAACGCCAACGCATAGCGAGGCAGGAACAACTCAGAGAGTTAAATAAAACTTCGGTTTTAAATCTTCCAAAAGAAAGTTTAAAACTAA
>NZ_JADYXI010000048.1:0-2723 GCF_015864375.1 Pseudoalteromonas sp. SWYJZ19 | reverse complement strand
GGCTATGGCTCGATACCGCACGCCTTCAGGAATTCTGCTCGGTTGACGTTGAGCGTGCGGGCCAGCTCGCAGGCCACCAATCGAAGTTCCGACTCGGCTTGCACCCAGCCGCGCGCGCGGGCTTCAGCTATGCGGTCTTGGAGTACGGCCGCCAGTGCGGCATAGTCTGCTTTTTTCACGATGCGCTCCTCAAAGTTTCTACGGTCTCACGTTCAATGCCGACATTGCCCGGCACGCGGGGTTTGTCGCGCAGAATCTCACATTCGCGCCATCCGTCCTTGATAGCCTGCCGTGCTGCGTTGCGCGCATGCTGCAGAGTGGGGTAAGCATCCCAAAATTTTGGGAAGGGGTGACCNTAGCCTGCCGTGCTGCGTTGCGCGCATGCTGCAGAGTGGGGTAAGCATCCCAAAATTTTGGGAAGGGGTGACCGGGAAACCCGAAGGCGTGCACGGCAAAATAGCGTTTTTGTTTCATGCTGCAATCCCCTTAGAAATAGTCGCGGCTGAGTGAGTGTGAGCCAAACTCAACATAAGGCACCTTGATGGCTTCGTACACATCAGGCCCGAAAGCATCGTTAAGTCCAACACCGTGACCCATGGCTTGCATTGCGGCATAGTGACCGAAGTGGTCGATTGTGTTGGGTCGGTCGCCGTCACCATCGCGCTCAATCAGCCCCAGCAAGTCGCCGATGCTTAGACCGTTTTCGCGTTCCATATCCATGCGCAGGGTCCGCGCGGCGTGCATTGCAGCGGGGTCGATTTCATCGGGCATTACATCAAAAATTTCAGTACCTGCGCCGATGGGTGAATCTTCGGACTCATCGGCAGCATCCGCCCACGCACTGGCAAAAAATGCCTTTGCGGCGTGCAATTCAAATTCTTCGGTTTCAGCCATATCAGTTCACTCCTTGATAAATAACAGGGGGCAAAAACGCCCGGTAATAGCCCCGTACATAAGGGCTATTCGCTGGCGTTTTTATTTGTGTGCTGCCCACATGTGTGGCGCGGCATAAGGTGGCGCGGGTTGCTTCAACCACTGCCCCAGCGGCCACGATTGGTTGCGGCTTTCGCAATGGTCGTCGTCGCGCGGTTTACCCTTCTCCCCCGGAAAAATGGTGTTTTCGTACCACTCCGCATCCGAGACATATCCCGGCGCGTAGAACTGACCGTTGCAGGGTTTGCGTGCCCATGCCGGGATATGCTCCATGGCGTAGCGTTGCTGATACTGGGCTTTTGCCGTGGCAAGGGAAATAGCGCGTTTCATAATCAACCCCTCAAAATAAAATCAACTAAAAGCGGCAAACTAAAAAGAAGGCTGGTTAGGATGGCGGTACGGTCTTACACCTGCTGCAATATAACCAACACCTGGCACACGATATAGTGTGCAAGTAGCAGCGTGTGCGTAATTGTCTGTCGGGTTTGCATATTCCGCACAATATGAAATCAGTTCTCGATTTTCTGGCAAAGTTTCATTATCGGCATATGTTTTTGCAAGCGGGTAAAGCGTCCCGCCGTGTGATGCGTATGTTTTCATAATCAACCCCTCAAAATAAAATCAACCCCTCAAAATAAAATCAACCAGAAGCGGCAAACTAAAAAGAAGGCCGGTTAGGATTGCTGCAAGATAATCATTCATGGATTATTCCCCGTCGCGCTTATCAACAAAATCCAATGCAGTGCCATAGAACCCTTGCGAACGTGCCACGCATTCGACAAGCGCGCGGAATTCAGGCTTTGACCATGGGTTGCCAGTAGGTGTACCCTTGCGCGTAAATTGCACCCATGCATCAATGGCTTTCAAACGCTTATCGTCGAAAACCCAGTAATGTGCGCCGTCGAATTCACCACCGACCATATCGTCGTAATGGTCGGCATCCCAACCCAGTTTCTTCACCAGCGCATCGCATGCGGCTTTATGGTTACCGTAAATATTAAGCGCGTGGTCATAGGACACATAAATGCGTCCGGCTTCGCATTGCGCGCTGATACGCGAACCTTTAGTATCGGTAGGGCCGTGATATTTGGTGCGGATAGCTTGCATGGTTTTCTCCTAAATGTTCAGCATTGGTTAATGTGACCGGTATTCACGTTAATAGTGAATTCCCCGCCGTTGGACGTTTCGACAAAAACGCAATCTTCGCCGTGAAAATTAATCTCTACAATCGTAGCGCCCATTGGAATCAAACCGGCCTTACGCAATTCCGCTTGAATGCACAATTCAGCATTCGAGCGAATTTCATACGCGCCGTGTTTCACCCAGCGTTGCGCGTTAGATTGGATTGCATTCATGGTGTTTTCTCCTATTTGCGGTTGACGGTTTACAAACCCAGCAAGCGGGCGATCAGGCTTTTACGCACTGCGCGACGCTGGCCGATGGCTTTTGCGGCAGGCGCCAGGGCGGCCGCCCAGCGGGCCCGCTCTGCGGCTTGTGCTGCAAGGGCTTCGTTGACGGTGAATTCGTTGCGGGTCATGGTGCGGGTTCCTTTGCGTTGCGTTATCTGACTCAGTGGCTCTATTGTAGCTAACTTTTTAGCAGACGCGCAAGAACTATCGCAATTTATTTTCTAAGTAGTAACCCCTAGAGAAGGGGTGTGTAGGTGGCACATGCACCCATGCACCCATGCACCCATGCACCCATGCACCCATGCACCCATGCACCCATGCACCCATGCACCCATGCACCCATGCACCCATGCACCCATGCACCCATGCACCCATGCACCC
>NZ_JADYXI010000047.1:0-3122 GCF_015864375.1 Pseudoalteromonas sp. SWYJZ19 | reverse complement strand
TCGTTAACCTATGTATTCAGTTAACGATACCTGCAAGCAGGTGGGTTTCCCCATTCGGAAATCTTAGTCTCAAGCGCTTTTTACTAGCTTGACTAAGCTTATCGCAAGTTAATACGTCCTTCATCGCCTCCAACTGCCAAGGNGTGGGTTTCCCCATTCGGAAATCTTAGTCTCAAGCGCTTTTTACTAGCTTGACTAAGCTTATCGCAAGTTAATACGTCCTTCATCGCCTCCAACTGCCAAGGCATCCACCGTGTACGCTTAGTCACTTAACCATACAACCCAAACGGGTCTTTGTTTTGTGACAGTTTAACTTCGCCAGAAGTCAATATTGAATACTAAAGTAGATACCAATCAATCAACTCAAAGAGTTAATTAAATGGCACTGAATGGTACTGCTACCATTCTTTTTTNTCGTTAACCTATGTATTCAGTTAACGATACCTGCAAGCAGGTGGGTTTCCCCATTCGGAAATCTTAGTCTCAAGCGCTTTTTACTAGCTTGACTAAGCTTATCGCAAGTTAATACGTCCTTCATCGCCTCCAACTGCCAAGGCATCCACCGTGTACGCTTAGTCACTTAACCATACAACCCAAACGGGTCTTTGTTTTGTGACAGTTTAACTTCGCCAGAAGTCAATATTGAATACTAAAGTAGATACCAATCAATCAACTCATAAGAGTTAACTAAATGGCACTGAATGGTACTGCTACCATTCTTTTTTTACTTTTGAAAACTCTTGATAAATACAATGTATCTATCAGAATTTTATTATCAGCTTTTCCAAATTTTTAAAGAGCAAGAGATGTAAAAACTTCTCAAAATTAAACACACTCTATTCTCAGGCGGTTAATGGCCTGATAAAGAANAACCCAAACGGGTCTTTGTTTTGTGACAGTTTAACTTCGCCAGAAGTCAATATTGAATACTAAAGTAGATACCAATCAATCAACTCATAAGAGTTAACTAAATGGCACTGAATGGTACTGCTACCATTCTTTTTTTACTTTTGAAAACTCTTGATAAATACAATGTATCTATCAGAATTTTATTATCAGCTTTTCCAAATTTTTAAAGAGCATATTAATTAGTTATCCCGAAGGACAAGCACTAATNTTTTTAACCATCTTCTTAATTAGATAAGAAGTGGTGGGTCTGAGTAGATTTGAACTACCGACCTCACCCTTATCAGGGGTGCGCTCTAACCAGCTGAGCTACAGACCCAAAACAATAAGTGTTGTTCTCTTTACAATAACAATCATCTGTGTGGACACTACGAACAAATAAGTTCTAAATCGTATAAGGAGGTGATCCAGCCCCAGGTTCCCCTAGGGCTACCTTGTTACGACTTCACCCCAGTCATGAATCACTCCGTGGTAAACGTCCTCCCGAGGGTTAGACTATCTACTTCTGGAGCAACCCACTCCCATGGTGTGACGGGCGGTGTGTACAAGGCCCGGGAACGTATTCACCGCGTCATTCTGATACGCGATTACTAGCGATTCCGACTTCATGGAGTCGAGTTGCAGACTCCAATCCGGACTACGACGCACTTTAAGTGATTCGCTTACCTTCGCAGGTTCGCAGCACTCTGTATGCGCCATTGTAGCACGTGTGTAGCCCTACACGTAAGGGCCATGATGACTTGACGTCGTCCCCACCTTCCTCCGGTTTATCACCGGCAGTCTCCTTAGAGTTCTCAGCATTACCTGCTAGCAACTAAGGATAGGGGTTGCGCTCGTTGCGGGACTTAACCCAACATCTCACAACACGAGCTGACGACAGCCATGCAGCACCTGTATCAGAGTTCCCGAAGGCACCAAACCATCTCTGGTAAGTTCTCTGTATGTCAAGTGTAGGTAAGGTTCTTCGCGTTGCATCGAATTAAACCACATGCTCCACCGCTTGTGCGGGCCCCCGTCAATTCATTTGAGTTTTAACCTTGCGGCCGTACTCCCCAGGCGGTCTACTTAATGCGTTAGCTTTGAAAAACAGAACCGAGGCTCCGAGCTTCTAGTAGACATCGTTTACGGCGTGGACTACCGGGGTATCTAATCCCGTTTGCTCCCCACGCTTTCGTACATGAGCGTCAGTGTTGACCCAGGTGGCTGCCTTCGCCATCGGTATTCCTTCAGATCTCTACGCATTTCACCGCTACACCTGAAATTCTACCACCCTCTATCACTCTCTAGTTTGCCAGTTCGAATTGCAGTTCCCAGGTTGAGCCCGGGGCTTTCACAGCTCGCTTAACAAACCGCCTGCGTACGCTTTACGCCCAGTAATTCCGATTAACGCTCGCACCCTCCGTATTACCGCGGCTGCTGGCACGGAGTTAGCCGGTGCTTCTTCTGTCAGTAACGTCACAGCTAACGGGTATTAACCGTTAACCTTTCCTCCTGACTGAAAGTGCTTTACAACCCGAAGGCCTTCTTCACACACGCGGCATGGCTGCATCAGGCTTGCGCCCATTGTGCAATATTCCCCACTGCTGCCTCCCGTAGGAGTCTGGGCCGTGTCTCAGTCCCAGTGTGGCTGATCATCCTCTCAAACCAGCTAGGGATCGTCGCCTTGGTGAGCCATTACCTCACCAACTAGCTAATCCCACTTGGGCCAATCTAAAGGCGAGAGCCGAAGCCCCCTTTGGTCCGTAGACATTATGCGGTATTAGCAGTCGTTTCCAACTGTTGTCCCCCACCTCAAGGCATGTTCCCAAGCATTACTCACCCGTCCGCCGCTCGTCAGCAAAGTAGCAAGCTACTCTCTGTTACCGCTCGCCTTGCATGTGTTAGGCCTGCCGCCAGCGTTCAATCTGAGGTATGATGAAACTCTTCAATTAAAAAGTTTTATGTCTTTCGACAGCTCAATGAATTCTGAATTTATTTTAATATCTTTCGATATTGAATTGACTGTGCCGAATAATTACCGAAATAACTATTCTGTTGGTCACTCAGTTTTCAATTGAGACTCTAAATTTATTTGCCTCGCTACCTAAGTAGTTTAGCTGTTAGAACTCAATCTGTACGAGTGCCCACACAGATGATTGCTTTATATTGTTAAAGAACGTTTTGAGTCGCTTTAGCGTCTCAAGGGATGCGAATAATACACCCTTTATTTTTCGAGT
>NZ_JADYXI010000046.1:0-3151 GCF_015864375.1 Pseudoalteromonas sp. SWYJZ19 | reverse complement strand
AACGAGTCGCTGAGGCCGCCCACCCCCACGCCGCTATCGTTGGCGGTCTTGCGTAGGAAATCCAGTTGGCTGGCGACGAGTGCGGTGTCTTTGTAGACAGCGTTCATGGCCCGGCGGAACGTGTCGAGCTGCACGACCGAGGCGATGAACTGGCGACCCATGTCCTTGACGCGCTCCACAATCGCGCCCACGGCGTCCGCGATCAGGTTGCCGGCCGCAATCTGGCCCAGCGAGTTCTTGAACAGGCCGGCCGCCTTGTCGGCGGTGGTCAGCGTGCCGGTCAGCTCGCGGATTTCCCGCTCCAGCACCTTGATCTTGTTCTCGCCCGCAGCAAAGGCGCCGGAGAGCTGTGCACCCGTCTGCCCGGCAGTGGTCGCCAGGGTTGCCATCGCAGCGCGTGTCTCGGCGATTTCCTGCTGGACGGCCTGCACCGAGCGCACGCCGAGCGTGCCGAAGGCGTTGTCGATGCGCTGGGCAGCCTTCTGGGCTTCGTCAGCGGTCTGCTTGACCTGGGTCTCGGCCTGCTCCAGCGCGTTCTCCCAGAACTTGACGTACTGGGCCGCCTGCAGCAGTTTCTGCGCTTCGGTGGCCTGCTTCTCGAAGGCGTTCTGGTTGGCGAGTTCACGCTGGGCCGCAGCCAAAATCTCGGTCTCGCGGGCCAGTTGCTGGGCGGCGTGGGCCGCGTTGACCAGGGCCTCGGCCTCTTTCTGCCAGGCATCGTTGGCCGCAGCCGCTTCGCGCTTTGTGGCCGCGTACTGCTCCGTGGCCCGCGCCGCATCGCGCTGGGCCAGTGTCTCGGCCTGCAGCGCCGCTTGGCCGCGTGCCAGCAGGTCTGCAACTGCCTTCTCTTCGATGGCGAGCAGGCGGTTGGCTTCTGCCATCTCGCGGAGCGCTGCGTTGCGCGCGTTTACGGTCTGAACGCCAGAGTTGAAGATCGCCTGCAGCTTGCCCTCAGCCGCAGCTACGTCTGCAGTGGACAGCCCCAGCGCCTCGGCCGCCGTGGTCGCCTGACGTAGCGCCTCGTTCTGCTTGTTCAGGGCGGTGTCCAGGCGTTCGACCTGTGCCGCGCTCTTCTTGTACTGGGTCTCCAGTTTGCCTTGCTCGGCCACGGCCGACGAGGCTTCGGCGTTGGCTGCCTTCTGGTTGGCGCGCAGCGTTACGAGTTCGACGTTTGCTGCGTTCTGAGCTTTGACCGCATCGGCCAGTTGGTCGCGGTAGGCTGCAGTGTTCTTCCCGGCCGCGTCGTATTCTGCCTTCAGGAGTCGCAACGCTGCCGTGGCCTCGGCTTGCGTGCGCTGACCCTTCAACAACTCGGCGTTGGCCTCGCTCTGCCGCTGGGTGGCCTTAGCAGTGGCATCACGCAACACCTCCAGCCGCTCGGCCATCTGCGCGGCGCTGTCGGCGGCGTCCACTTGGCGCGCGGCCAGCTTGTCGGTTTCCTCGCTCAGTTCCCGGAACGTGGTCAGCGCTTGGCTCTGCTCGCCCAGGCGGCCGATCTCGTCGGCGAGCTTCTGGAACTCAGGCGCCGCTGCGCCGCCGTCGCGCCCGAGAGCTTCAACCGCCTTCTGCAGTTCCTTGATACCGTCTTCACCGAGGGTCTCAACGCTCAGTTTGAGGGTTACATCACGATTCGAAGTAGCCATGGTGTCTTTCAGGGCTGGTCAGGCCANCAACGCTCAGTTTGAGGGTTACATCACGATTCGAAGTAGCCATGGTGTCTTTCAGGGCTGGTCAGGCCAGTGGCGGTTGCCTTTGCGGATGTTCTCGGCTTCAGGCAGGACTTGGAGGTTGGCTTCGCAGTGCAGGCCGCGCACCGTCTTACCTTGCAGCGGTACGATGTGGTCCACGTGATACCACTCCCCAGTGAGCATGCTCAGGCCGTCGGCGGCCTCATAGAATTCCGCGATCTTCTTTTGGTCGGCCCATGTTGGGGTTGCTTGCAAAAGGGCCGCGCGCCATTTCGCCGAATGCATCGCCATCACGCCCGGGTTGGCGTCCCGCCACTTCTTGAAGATGGCCTTGGACTTTTCCAAGTTCGCGGCGCGCCAACGGCGCGACTTTTCATTATGGCGATCAAGCATCGACGCGCGACGGGCGTCGGCCTGTGCCTTGCGCTTCGCGCGGTTTTTCTCTTCCAGCGCGCGTCCCAGTTCAAGACGACGCGGGGCATACGCCGCGCGACTGATCGCGCGGAGTTCTTTGCGACGCTCGGCGTTGTTCTCTTCGTACCGCTTGGTGTACTCCGCAGCTTTTTCCGGGTGCTTCGCCATCCACTCGCGGTTTGTCGCCTTCGAACACTCTTTGCACCGGGACTGCAGGCCCGAAGGATTCTTGGTGGCTTTGTAGAATTCACTAGGGGTCTTGGTCAACCCGCATCGGGTGCATTTATGCATGACGATCCTTGAATGAAAAAACCCGCCAGGCTGAAGGCGCGTGGCGGGTTTGGGCTGCGGGCGGGCCCGCCACACCAGCAGTGCTTAGGCCACGGGGTCTTGGATCAACACCTCGTACGGAGCGTCCTTGCCGACCGGGGTCTTCAGTGTCCCCGTCAGGTTTACGTTCCCGAAGTCATCCGCCAGGAAGTCAAACTCGCTGTCTGGCGCCAGGATGGCTTCCCAGATCGTTGCCGTGCACTGGGTGCCGTCAGCTTGGTTGATACCGTCGAAAATGATTTCAACGCGAACTTCTGTGCGGGTGGAGCCCTTAACGTTCGTGCCCGTGGCACCGCTATGTGCGCAGGTAATGAAAACGTGGTCGTTTACCGCCAGAGCGCCCCCGGCCAGCGCCATGATCCAGCCCATGGGGCGGTTCAGTTTGTAGTCGGTGCCTTCGATCAGCGTGGCGCCACCAGTGGCCGCGTCTTCAACGGTAACCAGTGTGGCGAGATTCTTTTTGCCGATGGGGAGCCATGTGCCCACCTGTGTGACAGTCAGGTCGTAGCCCGTCAGCGTGCCGGAGGCTTCGGTGAACGCGGCAGAGGTTCCGAGGAAGGCCATGGTCAAGATGTCGCCGGTAACTTCCTTAAGCGCCATGGAGAACTCAGACGGTTGGGCGATGTTCACGCTCTCCAGCACCTGACCATAGTCATACCGGCCCTTGCTGGTCGATTGGATCGTTTCGACGCTGGGGGTGATCGAGAGACTGTCGGCGT
>NZ_JADYXI010000045.1:0-3674 GCF_015864375.1 Pseudoalteromonas sp. SWYJZ19 | reverse complement strand
TTTTGCTATCCGTGAAGGTGGTCGTACTGTAGGTGCTGGTGTTGTAGCAACTATCGTAGCGTAATAATTAACTTTAAAGTTAATTGTTAGAAAAAGGTCACTCAGGTGGCCTTTTTTAATGCCTGAAGAAAAGTGTCATATGAAGGTGGCGCTCTTACCTTAGGCGTAGGTGCTTTGTAGCAATTATCGTAGCGTAATAATTAACCTTAAAGTTAATTATTAGAAAAAGGTCACTTAGGTGGCCTTTTTTAATACCTGAAGAAAAGTGATTGGCTTTTCGTTATAACTTTATTGCCGTAGCTTGGATTGAGTTTTACGAAACCCGAGGAAAAAGATTGCTGAAAATAACTACGCAGTTAATGGACTATTTAATACGTTAAAATGATCATGCTTTTAATAAAATTGGTACCAATAAAAAGCACGGCTAGGCCGCGCTTATATTGAATTAGCTTTTGGTATTTTAGCCAATAACTAATATACGCTAAAAAGCTTTAATTTTTCTTCGCATATTCTTCAGCTTGCTTTAAAACTCTTAATAAATTACCGCTAAGAATTTTTTTAATATCAGCATCGCTGTAATCTCTATCCATTAAACCTTGAACAAGGTTAGGGTAGCTAGATACATCTTTTAAACCGATAGGTAATGAATCGCCTACTCCATCATAATCAGAGCCAATACCTACATAATCAATACCAATTAGCTCAACTACGTGATCAATATGATCAAGTACTTGCTCAAGGCTTGCAAATGGGTAAGGGTTTTTAGCACGGTAGGCAGCATCAAAATCTTTGCTTAATTTAGTCCCGTCTTTTTTAACCGACTCTTTTGTGCTTTTTAACTGCTTGCCCCAACTACCTGCTTTAGCGGTAACAAAACTTGAGCCAAAGTTGATTTGAATAACACCGCCATTTTCTTTAAGTGCCAATAGCATGTCGTCATTCATATTACGCTCAAAGCCTGGCGTGTATTTACGAAGTGATGAATGTGAGGCAATTACGGGTGTTTTAGAGAGATCCATAACCTGATAAAACGCATCATCAGAAATATGTGATACGTCGA
Organism: Pseudoalteromonas sp. SWYJZ19; assembly: GCF_015864375.1. Classification (NCBI taxonomy): domain Bacteria; kingdom Pseudomonadati; phylum Pseudomonadota; class Gammaproteobacteria; order Alteromonadales; family Pseudoalteromonadaceae; genus Pseudoalteromonas; species Pseudoalteromonas sp. SWYJZ19. The sequence goes on along the minus strand of NZ_JADYXI010000045.1, from coordinate 2,614 downwards.
TTAACATACCAATATTATTCATTTCAGTAATTAGCTTTTTACCAAATGGGCTTAAACCTTTCCATTTGCGGCGAATATCATAAGACGAATCCGAAATATGGTTGCTTTGCGAGTGCGCTAGCGTGATGTAGCGAATACCGCGGTCGTAAAAGTGCTGAAGGTTTTTCATATCTCCTTCGATAGGAGAGCCATTTTCCATACCCATTGCAATAGACAGCTTACCTTGCTTAAACTGCTCTTCTATATCAGTGCTTGAGCTGGCAATAGCAAACTTATCGGGTGCGCGCTGGGCTATAGCTTCCATACTATCAATCATTTGATTGGCTAGTTGGTAGCTTTTTCCTTTACCTTCAAATTCCAAATGCGCAGGAATATAAATCGACATAAACGGTGCGTTTAAACCGCCTTTTACAGCGCGAGGGTAGTCAAAATCGCCATCAGTTGTCGCCTTAGTTACATCAACCCAGCTTTCGTGAATTCGATAAGGTACGTCGATATGGGTATCAATTAAAATGGTGTCTTTAGCGAGTTTAATTGCTTTGTCGGATGCTGTTATTGTTTGTTCTGCATGGACTTGACTAGTTAATGCTAGTGATACGGCTACCACTAGAGTGCTGAGTTTTATCATGTTTTGGCTCTTTGGGTAAAAAGCCATTGTGTACGTTCAATTCAAAAGTTACAAGTACTACACCTTAATCAAACGCCTCTGCTTGATGCTCTTCACTTTGCAGCGCTTTAAATTCGCCCTTAGAAATAATAGTAACTGACTCATGTAATTCCGAGAAAAACACCATTGCTTCGCCATTTTTAAGCTGTAGCTTAACTTGGTTAACTTTAGATTCAATGCTTGCTTCTACTTCGCCATAATCGGTGCCTTCGCGCAGTACATAGCTTTCTATTAGGTTGTATAGTGTATCTTTATCGAGTTGTTCAAAAGGGATAATCATAATTGCTCTTTGTTTGCGTTGCCTAAAACATGTTGCCCAAAATAGCATGGCACGGCTTTCTCTAACCAAAATATGGGCTTAAACGGATTTTTACCGCTAATAAAACCAACATGTCCGCCTTTGTCAGAGATGCGCAGCGTAACATGCTCACTTACATCTTGCCTACTCGGTACGGCCTTAATTGAGAGCATTGGGTCGTCTTTGGCATGAATAATAAGTGTGGGTATAGCGATATCTTTTAAGTACGGCATAGCACTGGCTTTACGATAGTAATCGTGGGCATTTTCAAAGCCATGTAACGGTGCTGTAAGTTGGTTATCAAACTCTAATAAATCATCAATATTCATTAATTGATCGGTAGTTATAGGAATTTGCTGCTTAATTTGTGGCAATTTACGTTGCATCGACTTTTTCATGCGATCGAGCAGATATTTTTGGTAAATTTTACCTAAGCTTTTACGAATAACATCGCTTGATGACGACAAATCATAAGGAGCAGATACCACCGCTGCAGCACTTAGTGGGCATGCTTGTGATTGTTCACCTAAGTATTTGGCCAGTACGTTACCGCCTAACGAAAAACCTACAGCGACCATAGTGCGCTCAGGAAACTGCAGCTTTAAGTGATTAATAAAAAAAGCTAAATCGGCGGTATCACCACTGTGATAAGCACGTGGAAGGCGGTTTACTTCAGTTGAGCAATTTCTAAAGTGCATAAGCACAACTGCATAACCTTGCTTTTTTAACGCCTTCATCATGCCTTTGGCATAAAAGCTATTTATATTGCCTTCAAGGCCATGTAAAACAACGGCAAGTGGAGCGGTTTCGTTATGTGGAAGTGACCATGCGAGCTCAATAAAGTCACCATCAGGTGTATCAAGTTGCTCAAGTTCGTAGCGAGTGTGGTGAAATGGGCGGAAAAAACGCGGCATTATGGTTTGAACGTGACGATTGGTCATCCACCATGCTGGTTTGAACTGAGAGATCATGTTTGTACTACGCACTTTGTATTAAACGAAAAGCTAGTGTACCAAATTTTTCGCTTCAGAAAATAAAAAGCGCCTAACTAGTAAACTAATAAGGCGCTTTAGTGCGTCGTGCTTAATTTTGTTCGGGAATTTCTGCATCATGTATTTTTTTCAAAAAGAAAAAAGCAAAAAATATACACAAAGAAACAACGATGGTTAAAAACCCAAAAGACATAAATAAAACTGGATCTGTAAAAAAATCTCTAAAGAATACGTTCATGAGTTGTTCCCCTCGTTGTTGATGGGTTAATCATAGGCGGTGTTTGCAGGTCGCAACGTGATCGAGATCAAGTTATTTACATAAGCAGATATAGGGGTGAAGCTAAGTTGATTTAGATCATGCTTTAAAGGCTACTAAGTTATTACCACTGAGAGCTAAGAGAGTTTTTCACTTTACCTAAAAGCGTAGCGCTTTAAACTTTTTTGAGTAAACCACTTAAAGATTTTTTGCACAAAGAGAAAAGAATGAGAAGTAAATGAGGGTAGAGCAACAAACTGCTCAATATTTATATCTAAGTAACGGAGTTTTTCAAGTTAGTTGTCGCATCAAATTAAATTTTATGCCGCCCGCATTGCTTCTTTTTTCTCTGGATTTAAATTTACTTCATTGATCATCGTCCAATCTCGAGACTTTCCTGA
>NZ_JADYXI010000044.1:0-3940 GCF_015864375.1 Pseudoalteromonas sp. SWYJZ19 | reverse complement strand
TTTTGCTATCCGTGAAGGTGGTCGTACTGTAGGTGCTGGTGTTGTAGCAACTATCGTAGCGTAATAATTAACTTTAAAGTTAATTGTTAGAAAAAGGTCACTCAGGTGGCCTTTTTTAATGTCTATAATAAAGTGTCATATGAAGGTGGCGCTCTTACTTTAGGCGTAGGTGCGTTGTAGTAACGTCCAAAGCGTAATTATTAGCCTAGCTAATTGTTATCAAAAAGCCCGAGCTTAGTCTCGGGCTTTTTAATGTCTAGAATAAAGTGTCATATGAAGGTGGCGCTCTTACTTTAGGCGTAGGTGCGTTGTAGTAACGTTCAAAGCGTAATTATTAGCCTAGCTAATTGTTACCAAAAAGCCCGAGCTTAGCCTCGGGCTTATTAATGTCTAGAATAAAGTGTCATATGAAGGTGGCGCTCTTACTTTAGGCGTAGGTGCGTTGTAGTAACGTTCAGAGCGTAATTATTAGCCTAGCTAATTGTTACCAAAAAGCCTGAGCTTAGTCTCGGGCTTTTTAATGTCTAAAATAAAGAGTGATTTGAAGGTGAGGATTTCACATTAGACGAAGATGCTTGGTAACAACATTCAAAATATCATTATTGGTATTAATAAAAAACCCGAGCCTAGCCCGGGTTTTGATAAGTTATGAATATGCCATAATTGGCTGAAAACTATTCAATATTTTGGATCTGTTCTCTCATTTGTTCAATCAATACTTTTAACTCTACGGCGGCAGTAGTGATGTCACTATTGATAGACTTAGATGCTAGCGTGTTAGCTTCACGATTAAATTCTTGCATCATAAAATCTAGGCGGCGGCCACATGCGCCACCTTTTTTAAGGATTTTTTTAGTTTCTTTAACGTGAGACTTTAAACGATCTAATTCTTCAGCTACATCTTGTTTTTGAGCAAGATAAATAAGTTCTTGTTCAAGGCGTGACTCGTCAATGTTTGCTGTTAAGTCTTCTAGCTTTTGAGCCAGTTTTTCACGCTGCCACTTAGCAATCTCAGGCATATGCGTTTCTACAATTTCTACTTGCTCTAAAATCGCATCAAGGCGGATTGCTATCATTTCTTCAAGGTTTGCACCTTCATCGCCACGAGCTGATTTAAAATCTTCGATTACTTGATCAAGACCAGCAATTAGTGCTGTATTAACGCTATCCATATCAAGTTCTTCAGCTTCCATAACACCAGGCCAACGTAATATATCAACAGGATTAATGTCGCCATTACTTTGCTGTTGAACCCATTTAGCGCTATTTATAAGTTGCTCAGCAAGGGCTTGGTTAATTGATAGCTCACCAACATGGGCAGGATTTGCTACAAACTTTAAAAAAACCTCAACTTTACCGCGTTGTAAGTGTTTGCGTAAACGCTCACGAATAACTGGCTCCATGCCACGAAATTGCTCTGGTGCGCGAATAAATGTTTCAAGGTAACGCTGGTTCACTGAACGAACTTCCCAAGTGCCAGTTCCCCAATCGCCTTTTATTTCGCGACGCGCATAAGCTGTCATACTGTGGATCATGGATATTTTCCTAAATTTATAAATACAATATTACGATGATTATACCGTAACACCGCTTAAGCTCTAGGGAAAATTTAATACACTGAATATTTTGCATACAGCTATTTATTTAAATCAGCATGGTATCTATACCCACATACACTTATAATGTCGCAAATTCTGAATTAAGGGGATCGTCAATGCGTCCAAGCGAAAGAACACCTAATCAAATTAGACCTGTTACATTTACACGTAATTATACTTTGCATGCTGAAGGCTCAGTACTTGTTGAGTTTGGTAACACCAAAGTACTTTGTACAGCTACTGTCGAATCGGGCGTTCCTCGTTTCATGAAAGGTCAGGGTAAAGGTTGGATCAATGCTGAATACGGTATGTTACCGCGAGCAACGCATACGCGTAATGCTCGAGAAGCTGCACGTGGTAAGCAGGGCGGTCGTACTATGGAAATTCAACGTTTAATTGCACGTGCACTGCGTGCTGCTGTTGATTTAAAAGCACTTGGCGAAAACACAATCACCATTGACTGTGATGTAATCCAAGCAGATGGCGGTACACGTACTGCTTCTATAAGTGGTGCATGTGTTGCACTTGTTGATGCGCTAACGCACATGCGTGCAAAGGGTATGATTAATTCAAACCCACTTAAGCATATGATTGCAGCTATTTCAGTAGGTATATACAAAGGCCAAGCAATTAGCGATTTAGAATATATTGAAGATTCAGCAGCAGAAACTGATATGAATGTAATTTTAACCGAAACAGGTAAAATTATAGAAATTCAAGGCACAGCCGAAGGCGAACCTTTCTCGTTTGATGAGCTAGATGAGTTACTTACTTTAGCTAAACATTCTATTCGTGAGATCATTGACGTACAAAAGCAAGCATTAGCATAAATAGGTAGGCCACTAGATATGAAAGATTATCAAAAAGAGTTTATAGAATTTGCTCTAGAGAAGCAGGTATTAAAATTTGGTGAGTTTACTTTAAAGTCAGGGCGCATAAGTCCTTACTTTTTTAATGCCGGTTTGTTTAATACAGGTCGTGACTTAGCACGTTTAGGTCGTTTTTATGCATCAGCATTAGAAGATTCAGCGATAGAGTATGATGTACTATTTGGTCCCGCGTATAAGGGTATCCCAATAGCAACAACGACGGCAGTTGCATTAGCAGATCACCATGATAAAGATGTACCGTACTGTTTTAACCGTAAAGAGAAAAAAGCACACGGTGAAGGAGGTACATTAGTAGGCTCAGAACTCAATGGCAAAATAATGCTAGTTGATGATGTAATTACCGCAGGTACCGCTATTCGTGAGTCCATGGAAATTATTGCACAAAATGGTGCAGACCTTAGTGGTGTTTTAATTGCATTAGATCGCCAAGAAAAAGGTAAAGCCGAGTTATCAGCTATTCAAGAAGTTGAACGCGACTTTAATACCAAAGTAATTTCTATTGTAAAATTAGCAGACCTTATTAGTTACCTTGAAAACCAAGGAACGATGGGCGAGCATTTAGCCTCAGTTAAAGCTTACCGTGATCAATACGGCGTAGCATAAATAAAAAGCCTCGCAGTGCGGGGCTTTATTTTGACCTTCATTCATAGAGTTTATTAATGAAAGATGTATTAAAACCAAATGGCTTAGGCCTCAAACGCGTTTTCAAAGCAACCTATTGCTCCTATCTTGGCTTTAAAGCAGCATTTAAAGAAGAAGCTGCATTTAGACAAGAGCTATTACTAAGCCTTATATTATTCCCCACTTCATTTTGGCTGGCTTCATCATTATTACACTGGGCAATACTAATTAGCTCACTGCTTATTATTCTAATAGTTGAATTGCTAAACTCTGCCATTGAAGCATTAACAGATCGAGTAAGTACAGAATTGCATGTATTGTCAGGTAGAGCCAAAGATATGGGATCTGCAGCCGTAACACTTTCATTAACGATCGTGTTGATCATATGGGGTGTAAGTCTTTATATGAAGATCGTTTAAGCTCACTTTTAATATTAGTGAAGTTTAAACACCTTTAGTTGTTAATAATTTGCTAGTTATGTTGTGTTTTTAACGTGTTTAGCTCAAATACTCAGCGAACAGCACATTATTTCAAGTTTTCTTCAAAAAAGGGTTGATCTGTTTTCGGATCTCCCTATAATGCGACCCCACTGAGACGGGAAACGCCAACGCATAGCGAGGCACGAACAACTCAGGGTGTTAAGTAAAACTTAGATAGAATCTTTTAGAAAGTTTAAATTTAAGTGTTGACAAAAAAATAGGAAAGCGTAGTATGCGCAGCCCTAGCGAGATAAAGTTTAACTTTATAATCGCAACGTTCTTTAACAATATAAAGCAATCATCTGTGTGGGCACTCGTACAGATTGAGTTCTAACAGCCAACCTACTTAGGT
>NZ_JADYXI010000043.1:0-4392 GCF_015864375.1 Pseudoalteromonas sp. SWYJZ19 | reverse complement strand
AAATAGCGTCCAAGGGCGTCGTTAGCATGGAAGAGCTGCGACAGCAATTAGGGGATTCCCTACCTGGTGCGCTCAGTTTGACGGCCAAGGGGCTCGGAATCACCGACGCCGAACTGGTCAAACTGGTGGAGTCAGGCAACTTGGCAGCGCGCGACTTCTTCCCGTCGTTCACCAAGGGTCTGCAGGAACTGCACGGCGAGACAGAAGGCTTGGTGCCCACGTGGGAGCGCCTGAAGAACGCCTTCACACTGGCCGCCCAAAACGCTGGTGACGCCGGCTGGCTGGAAATCCTGACCATGGGGTTGCGCGGTCTGGGCCTGGCGGCAGGATCGGTACTGCTCCCGCTCAACGCCCTGTTTGAATTAATGGCGGGCCTGATCCGGTCTGGGGGAGCCTTGGTCGCAGCCATCGCCACATGGACAAACCCCATGGAGGCTTTGAGTGAAATCTGGGGACAGGCTGCGGATCGCCAGTCCAAGTTGACCGAGGCTTTCGACGCGACGATCAAGGGGGTCGCTCAGACAAGCGCCGCCACGACGCAACTGACCAGTAAAGTCCAAGAGACTATCACCTCGACCGACGGCCTGACCAACTCGCAGAAGCTCGCAGCCATCGCGGCGCAGCTAAATGGAGACGCCACACTAGAGGCGGCTGCGAAGTACGTTCAACTCTCTATTGCCACGGCCACGCTGATCAAAGAGCAGGAGAACGAGACGCTGAACCTGGAGCGCGTCGCCAAAGCGCGCAAGGAAGAGGGTGAGACCCTGGTGGCGCTGGCGAAGTTGCGAGGCGATGAACAGGGCGTCCTGAAGGCAGCCAGCCAAGCGGCGGAAGAGTACGCACTTGCCAGCGCGCGGGTCGCGGCTTCGAAGCAGGAAGAGCTGAAAATCCTGGAGCAACAGTTGGTCGCACAGCAGGCCAAGCTCGAAGCCGACAAGGCGACGGCGGATCAGCAGGAAAAAGAGACGCAGAAGCTGCGCGAACTCATCAAGACCAAGCAGTCCGAGGTCGAGCAGACCAAGGCGTCAACGGAGGCGGCAAAACAGGAAGTCGCGGCGCGCAAACTGGCCGTTGAGATATACGGCGACCAGTCGGCCAAGATGGCCGAGTACCGCGCCGAAATGGATCGGCTCATCCTCGTCTTGCAAGAGTACGAAAAGCTCAACATCAACGGGAAAAAGACTGACGAGGAAGTCGCGGCTGTGCGCCAGAAACTGGCCGAGATAACGGCCAAGTACAAAGACACCGTGAATGACTTGGCACGGAACCTGCGCCTGCAAGCGGCAGAAGAAGTCGCCACGCTGAAGACCAAACAGGCTTCACTTTCCGTGGACATTCAGATTGCACAGGCAAGTGCCAACATCGCTCGCCTTCGTGGGGATAACACCAAGGCGATGCAGTTGGAGCGCGAGGCCATGGCGAAGCAGATCGAGGTCGCCAAGATCAAAATCGAGATCGACCGGGTACAGGCACAACTCCAGATCAAACTTCTCGAAAACGAGAAGTTGAAGCTCCAAGCCAGTGACGCCAACTACAAACTGTTGGTGCGGGAGTTGGACCTAAAGATCAAGTTGCAGAAGGCAACCCTTACCGAACTGGATGGCGCGGACAAACTCATCCGGTTGAAAGAAGAAGAGAACCGCCTGCGGCAGCAGGCCACCAACGACCTCGGCAGTGAGGCATCCGCGCGAGGCAACGTCACAGAGGCCAGCGAGCGCCAGGCCGACGCCATGGCGAAGATGCTCATGCAGTACACACTCAGCGCCGACTACAGCGAGCGGCAGATCGCCATCTTGGAACGAGAAGCCGCCGCCGAGGAAAAACTGGCCGAAGCCCGCCGCAAGCGCCTGAACGTGGACAAGGAAGGTTACTCCTTGAACACCGCAGGGGAGCGCGTGATGGCCGGGGAAACCCAAGAGCAGGTAGACCGCGACATCGCCCGGCGTTACGGCGAAGAGAACATCGGCAACCCAGACGCCATCAAGGCTCGCGGCCTGGCAGAGATGCTGAAGTTCATCTCCAGTCAGGGTGGGCAGATTCGAGACCCCAACTACAGCAAGCAGGTGGCTGACATGCGCCGGCAACTGCAGGAGTTGGAAGCGAAGCTGCTCAACACAGGCCCGGCACCAGGCGGCACGGCGACCACACCCGCAGGTGGGGGATCGACGACGCCAGGCGGCAGCCCTTCGGGTGGGCGCCCAAGCAGCGGTGGCGTCAGCAGCGGGGGGAACCTGACCGTCAACCTCGGCGGCCGCAACCTCGGAACCATCACCGGACTGAACCCCACGCAGTCACGTGAAACTCTCGCAGTGCTTCGCGCACTTGAAACCTCACAAGGAACCGCAGCATGAGCCTCACCCTGGCCGATGGCACGACCACACTGACCTTGAACCCAGACCTGTTCTNCTCACAAGGAACCGCAGCATGAGCCTCACCCTGGCCGATGGCACGACCACACTGACCTTGAACCCAGACCTGTTCTGGTCCGACGAGAACAACTGGAACCCGGTCGAGCAGACTGCCGACCGCACGATCACGGGCGCGTACATCGTCCAGGCGGCGGCGAGGGTCAAGGGGCGACCCATCACGCTGGAGCCGGAGAGCGACAGCAGCGCGTGGATGACGCGCGCCGACGTGACGGCGTTGCGAAATTGGGCCGCAGTACCCGGCAAAACCATGACTCTTACACTTCGCGGCGAGGCTCGGGAGGTCATCTTCCGTCACCAGGACGGCGGTTTTGAGGCCCGTCCTGTGATCCAGTACCGCGATGGGCACGAACTGCCTGCCGACTTTTACCTCTGCACCATCCGTCTCATGGAGATTTAACAAGTGGCAATCTTGAAAGGCGATGTCCGCCTGGTAGCGTCGGCGGTGATGGATGACGTGAGCGAAGGCGGCGGTGCCCCCACGGCGACGATCATCCAGGACGGTGAGAGCAACAACATCTTCCCGGACATCAGCGAGCTGGACCGCGCGGGCGGTCGGGTGAACCTGCGCAAAGTGCATGTGCACGTCCAGACGGGCGACCGTGACACGCTGCTGGGCACCAATTTCATTGTGGCCGAGCCCCCTAATGATCCGAACGTGAGCATCACGGTCTTCTCTACCGGCGAGACCTTTGACACGCGCACCAACGCTGCGGATTTCATCGAAGCCTATCTGGTGAAAGGCCCCGCACTTCCGGGCTTCTTGCTGGAGAACCACGTCGCTGGTCAGCGGGCGATCCAGTTGTTCCAACGCCCCGGGTCCCCGCTCCCCGCTGTGGGCCGCACCCTGGTACTGGTGGCCGACGAAGACACCCCCGACGAGATCGTGCAGTACGTGCGCACGACGCGGGTGGAAAGCACCATCGGCACCTACACCGAACTGGTTGGCGGCGGTTTGGTGGACTTTGAAGCGGAAGTTGTCACCTGTGACATCAGCGATGCCTTGCGCGTCAACTTCCCTGGCTCACCCCCATCCCGGCTTTTCGCCGTGGCCGACGGCAAGACTAAGGTCCGTGACACCACCGTCGCGGATGCCGGGTCGTACCACGGTGTCGTTGCCCTGGAATCGGCGGGGGCTATCGGCGACGCAACGGTGCAGGTGGAGAGCGTCTACACCCAACTGGTTCCCAACGCGCGGACGGAAGTCAGTGCGCTCGACCAGCGGCCTTCCGCACAGCGATCCTTGGTCTTGGCCGAGACGCCACGGCTTGTTACCGTTGGCGCCGCGCCGCACAGCAAGCGCATCAAGATCGGGCAGGAAAACCGCGGCTTCAATTTCGTTGACATCCTGCGGCCGTTCCCGGCTGCGAACTCCTTGGTGGTTTCCTTCCGGGCGCTCGGTAGTTGGTACACCATCCAGGACGACGGTCTCGGCAACCTGACGGGCACGGGGGTTGGCACCGTCAACTACGACAACGGCTCCATCGCCGTAACGTTCCCCTCGATGCCAGACGTTGGCTCATCCATCATCTACTCGTGGGGTGAGAAGTCTGCGTACACCAACCGATCTGCCGCCATCGGTTTTCGGATGCCCGAATTGTCGTGGACCGTACCGCACTCCCCCTTGGAACCAGGGTCCGTCGTCGTGACCTGGGAGTCTGGGGGTGTGTTGAAGACCGCAACCGACAACGGCACAGGCGGTTTCACCGGAGACGCTACAGGCAGCATCACGTACAACAGCGGGTTCATCTCCCTCAAACCTTTGGCGATGATCGACCCAGGCGGCGAGTTCAACACCGAATACGCCTACACGTCGGCCCGCAGCGAGAGTTTCGCCGGCCTTAGCCCCGACGCCGGCGGTTTTGTGACCATCACCTTGAGCGAACCGCCCCTGGCTGGGACCATCACCGCCCGTTGGATCACGGTGCGCAACGTCAGCAACAGCAGCGGGACCAGCGATCTGGTG
>NZ_JADYXI010000042.1:0-10862 GCF_015864375.1 Pseudoalteromonas sp. SWYJZ19 | reverse complement strand
TGGCATGCAAGAGTTGCTTCGCTTCGCGATGAAAAATACGCCCTTTTTCAGTAAGCTGTAATCGGTACTTACTTCTGTCTAGTAACTCAAACCCTATTTTTTCTTCTAGATTTTTAATAGCAAGTGTAAGCGCTGGCTGTGTTTTATGTAGCTTTAATGCTGCCCCGCTTAAGCTCGCGCTTTGCACTATGGCATCTAAAATTAGTAATTGATTCAGCTTCATATAGAATAAACTAAACTAGACAGCCACTTCAATTAAAAAATAAAACTGTGCCATAAAATCTACTTTTTAGGTTAATTATTTACCTTTCCTACAGGGTTATTTTAATTTCATCCATTTAGTAAGTCATTAGCACCCTTAAACCTAAATTACACGCATGAGAATAACTGCATAATTACAGTTTTAATTTCTTACTAAGAGGTTTAAGTCTTATGCGAGTAGCTTTTCGCAATTACTGATATTTGCCCGCCGCTTGCGGTTTAAATTTTCACAGTAACTTGCTTGTGAGGATGGCCTGCCTACTGCACCATGAAATACACGTGTAAATTGCGTGGTGAGTTTTAACCAGTTTCCTGGAGATATATTCACCCTGTCTAGTAAAGGCAAGTGTGTACTTTCAATATACCCTCGCTTGTCTTCTCGTATACAACGTCCTGTTAATTCAACAAGTTCTAGGTACGATTTAAGCTCAAACGGCAGCCCTTTGGGCATTATTTGACGTGGCATACCTGCAAAGCGAAGTAGTTTTTTTGGTTGTTTACCTTCTTTTGCGTATGTTAAACGTTCTTGGACGCTGGTATGGTCTGACTCTTCTGGGGTGTTAGCCATTTTAGCTCTAATAGGATTTAAATCTACATACGCCATACAGGCGGCAAGTGCGGCTTCATCTAATAATGCTTGAGACGTAAAGCGCCCCTCCCAGAATCGCCCTGTGCAGTTATCTTCTTTATTCGCTCTGCGAGCAATACCTTCATTTAATAACCGCATAAACCAGCTGATGCTTGATAAGCGCTCTCGATATTCCTTTACTGTTTTATTAAAAAAGATAAGTTCAGCTTTACTTAGCTTTTCACCCTGTATGTACTTTTGCGTCAGTACGGTGCCTTTACAGAGTTTATGCCAGCGAATAATAACCGCTTTATCATTCAGCCTATTCGCTTTTTTATCATCAACATACAATACTAAATGGGTGTGGTTACTCATTACGGCATAAGCACATACATCAATACAAAATACCTTGGCTAACTCAAGCAGCCTATCTTCAACCCAACCTCTACGATGCTCGTAAGACTTGCCTGTAAAACGGTCCTCGCCACATAAAAATGCACGGCGTACGCAGCGTGATATACAGTGATAATATTTTGTATCAACCAAACTTACCTGACGTTTTCTTGCAATAGCCATAAAACACCTACTCACTTTTTAGACTAATTGAAATTTAGTCATTAACCTTAGAAAGTGCAAATTTAGGATGGATGTCTTGCAAATTTGTTGCAAATTTGCCAAGGGATGGCTACGGCTAAATGGGTGCAAAAACAGCAGGAAGATTTATTACCGTGTCGGTATTTCCACCTTGTTTTTACGCTCCCGCATGAGTTAAATATCATTGCGCACTACAACCCAAACGCGTTATATCACTGTCTATTTAAAGCCGCATGGCAAACGCTGTGTAAATTTGCGAAACGAAAGAGGCATGGCCAGTTAGGCATGACAAGCGTACTGCATACGTGGGGGCAGAACTTAAGTCAGCATATTCACCTGCATTGCTTGATACCCGCAGGCGCGCTTGATAAAGCGCACTGGCATGAAATAGAAAAAGGCTATTTATACCCCGTTAAAGCATTATCAACAGTGTTTAGAGGGAAAATGCTCGCGGCGCTCAATGAATGCGATAGTTCATTCGCGAAGGTAAGCACACCAACCAAATGGTGCGTGTATAGCAAAGCCTGTTTAACGTATAGTGAAAAGCTAGTTAGTTACCTTGCTCGTTATACTCGAAAAGGCGTGATGTCAGAATCGCGATTAGTGTCAGCGACTGAAGAAACAGTGAGCTTTAAATACCGCGATTATGCAGATAACAACCGCGATAAAGTCATGACTCTGAGTTGTGATGAATTTTTACGGCGCTACTTACAACATGTATTGCCCAAAGGGTTTATGCGCATTCGCCACTATGGCTTTTTAGCTAATGCGTGTCGCAAGCGAAAGTTAGGGTTAATAAAGGCTCAAGTATCAGCAACCCCATGCAAAGCGGTGAAGCCGAAGGTAGAGCAAGAACGATTAATACCCCATTGGTCTTGCCAGTCATGCAAGACGGGTACCTTACGATTTATTGGTGTGATGAATTTAGATGAGGCGACAAATAAAATAGCGCGAACGAGTTAGCAGCCTTGCTTGCTGCATCAAATCAATAAGTTAACCTGCTTAATTGCTCAGGCTAATAGCGACTGTGCGAGCGAAAAATATCCTTGCTTAACGGTTAAACATTCGGTTTAATGAGTAGATAATAAACGCTGAGCAATGCAGGGAAAGCTTAAATTATAATAGGTAAGCTTATTAAATTAGCTGATTTAGCTAGAGCCTCTAAAAAGCAAATTCCCATAGCATAAACAACACCAACTCTGACACACCGAGCAGGTAGCGCCTCAGTCCAACAAGCGATTATGCAACACAAACTGCGTGTCGCATAAATACTAAAGTGTTAGGTGCACCTCATTTTTCACACTCGGAGATATATGTAATTTATGAAAGAAGAAATTAGTAGCTTTGATAATTGCTTAAAATATTTGAAGCATTTACCAAAATCTTGGAAATTACTATCTGGCCGATTGTAATACTCATTTTAGCGTTTTCTTTTAAAAAACAACTTGGAAAAATAATTCTTAGTTTAAGTAAATTTAAATACGGTGGCTTTGAAGCTTCTTTCGATAAAGACTTAAGTCCAGTCGAGAATACGATCAAAGAAATTAACAAGGCAGTCGGTGATAAAGCAGATAATATTAGAGAGTCTTATAGTTATGTTCTTAACAACATACTTAGAATATCTGAGTTGTCACCTCGTTCAGCTATCACAGAAGCATGGAGAGAAGTCGAGAGTTGCACTATCAATCTAATGCTTTCCTATGATTTTGAGCCTTCAAATGTGCAGATGTCGAAAGTCTTTAGAGGCATTGTTCAAGATAACGGTTATCCTTGGGCTTTATATGAAGACTATAGGCACTTAATGAAAATCAGAAACAATGCTGTCCATGCGACTGAATTTGAGTTTTCACAAGAGGAAGCCGAACGATATACTCGTACAGCAATTGATTTGGCTGTATTTATTAAAAAGCTATCTGAAAACGCACCTAACAAGGCGCTTAAACGGAATTAAAACAGTGGGTTAGGTTTCGCTTCGCTTCACATTATAACCCACTATTTTAGCCCGTTTAGCGCGTTTAGCGCGTTTAGCGCGGCGTTATATAGCACAAGGACGATATGCGCATAATTCTAATATTGGCATCTTTCCTCTTATCTAGTTGTTCTAGAGTACACCACGATCCGATAGGAAAGTTTTACTTTTCAGTTGATGAAATGAGTAAAGAAGAGTTAATTTTTAAATTAGATGCCTTTTCGTTAAAACATAACCTCATTAAACAATCAGAAGGTGGAGAACATCATTTACCAGAAAAATCTGATGTCATTGTTTCTGCCTATTACAAGAATGAAAGTGAAATAGCTATTTTGGTTAATAATTATTTGAATCAAAATTGTTACTTTGCAGCGACGTACGACTACTCAAAAAGCAACTTTGAGTTGGCTCAACAAGTTGCAACTCAATTGAATACTGAGTTAACTAAAAGGTTCAATGAACGTATTAGTTTTCATTCAGAACCTTATTGCAAAAGTGCTATATAACAAGTATTTAAAGCGGGATTGCTAACAGTTTGCTCGGTTTCGCTTCGCTACACATTTTAGCAAACTATTGTCAGCACCTTAATGGGCGTTATGTGCCAAGGGAGTATGGAGCCAGATGCCATTTATGGATGTAGGATTCACATGGTGGAATAGTAAAAGTAAATTCCATAAACGAGTATTATTTTTCTGTGGTTTTATCATTATATTCACAGCCATAATGTCTTCAGCAATAACTAACTTCTCAGATAGTCGCGCGTTCAAAATGGTAGTTAAAGAACTATCAACTAATCAAATTTTTCAAACGAATTTTGGCTAATGTCCTAATTTTTCATTTGATTATGCCAATGGCTTTGAGATTTCCGATAGCGGAGTTAAAGGTGAAGCAAATTTCGTTGTAAATATAGTAGGTAATGAAAAATCTGGATTTGCTTATGTAGCAATGTATAAGTCGGCAGGTATCTGGAAAATAGAAGAATTAAACTTACTTATGGATAACGAAGAACCAATAGTGCTAATTGGCACATAGCAAACGCATTAATACAGACGGCCTCAACTTCGGCCTCATTTAATGCAAAAATAAACGACGCATAAATGCGTCCAAAATTGTTCCGCTGCTTATGCGGGCGTTATATTTACAAATTCATTTATAGGTATTTACTATGGATATTTTCACCCCTATCTTTCCTGAAGAAAAGTTACATAAACATTTTAAAATACTTCAATTAGATTCAGCTAAACCAATTAGGGCAACAATAAATAATTGGGCTAAGGGTTTTATCGATAGAGATCGAAAGCTTGTACAAGAATTTCAAACGACCTTTAACTCATCTTTTTGGGAGTTATATCTGTTTCAATGCTTCAAAGAACTTGAAATGAAAATTGATTTTTCTAAAGCTAGTCCTGACTTTTCGGTTCAAACAAAGAGCCGTAATTACTTAAGTATTGAAGCTGTAACTGCTAATCATGCTTTAAAAGATGAACCAGAATGGTCTTCTCCTGAAATATTACGAGAATATCTGAATAAACCAAGAAATGAGATACTTGAATATGCATCAATTAGACTTTTGAATGCGATTGATTTCAAACATAAGAAGTTTTTGAAAAGTTATGGAAAAATGGAACATGTTAAAGGCAATCCGTTTATTTTAGCAATTGCCTCATTCGAACAGCCTGCTTTTTTTCGTCAAAACAATCAAGCTATTAATCGAGTTTTGTATGGGTGTGATGCGCCAAAAATGGTGGGAAGTAAGCTTGATGGCAGTCCTAATTTTAATATTCCTAATATTGATACAGTAAAAAAATCAAATGGCTCTCCGTTAGAGCTTGGTGTTTTTACAACTGATAAATTTAAAGAAATCAGTGCTGTTATTTTTTCAACTACGGCGACATTCAGTAAAGCATTAGTTCAAAGTGAATTTAGTAATCATTGTACTGTGTCGTCAAGGCGTTACAAATGCGGTGAGGGTTGGTTTGGTTATATTGATCAAATATCTGAAAAAAGAGTATACAAAGAAACTCATCTTGATGGGCTTCATATATATCACAATCCATTTGCCGATAACCCTTTGGACATAGAAGATCTCGATTCATATGAGATTACTCAAAATACATTTAATAAAGTATCTAAAGAAATAGAACCGAATCATACAGATGGTTCATTAATTTCTCGTTCAACACATTGGGAATTCGATAAGTAAATATAACAAGAGTTTTCAACTTAAAACGCCGTTATGCTCTTTGTGTACGATTACAATTTATATAAATAATAAAATTATATGAGGTATTAAATGGGCTCTGAAAATCAAGTTAAAAGCAGTGAAGTTTCATCTAATGCTAGACTAGATAAATATACGATTGCTGCGCTAGTTATTGGTTTAATTGCATATCCTGTTTTATATAGTACTGATTTTTTTAGTTCACTACTTTTTCCGTTTTTACCTGATGAGTTTATTTCATCATTACATAATGATAATAAAAGAACTGAATGGTGGTACTTTATTTTTTCCAATTTATTATTTCATTGGATCCCCTTTTTATTTATAAGGCATGCGTTAATAAAGAACAATGAAACTTGGAGTTCTATTGGCGTTGATTGGTCATGGTTTTTAAAGCATAAAAGTTGGTTTGTTGGGCTTTTCACTATATTAATAATTTCAGCATTTGTTATACCTGAAATATATTATGCTAATGAGCTTCCTACAAAATCTCAAGCTGGATTTATTGGTCCAATTAGTACACTAGAGCGCTTAATCGCCGTTGTTGTTCTAGCATTTACTGCGGCCATTACAGAGGAAATTATATTCAGAGGGTTTGCATTAACACGACTAAAACGAATCATACCGAACCCATGGTTTATACTTCCAATAATTGCGATTTCGTTTGTATTCATTCACGGAGAAATTCGAAGCCTAGGGTTAACTCTAAATTATTTGATATTTAGTCTGATTTTTGGGGGAGTATTTATTGTCAATAAATTCAAACGATTAGAAATTTTAATTCTTATACACTTTTTAATAAATGCTAGTTTAGTTTTCGTCTATTAAAATGTTTGAACATAACAAGATAACTGGACTCCCTACCTCTACATTGAAGTAGAAATTATTATTCGGAGTTCAATTATGAATAAGTTAAGAATTGGTGTCGATTTAGCTCATAAATTAAAAAACTAAACTAGACTAAAAAACTAAACTAGACAGCCACTCTAATTAAAAAATATAACAGCGCCTAGATTCTAATTGGAAGTGCAAATTTAGGATGGATGTCTAGTTTATTCTATTCCGCTACAAATAGTACAAACCGATATACACTTAATACTACACGTCTAAATATTTTCTAATTGACGCCCAGTCGGGATAAAGTGAAGTACCAAAGTGTAACAATTCACCTTCAAATTCGCTTTGGCAACGTCCTGTATGATTGTCATCTATTAAGTACTGCCCTTTTAATAAACTTTTATTGGGGCTGATAATCAATCTATTTACCATTTCAAAACCTAAATGCTGCTCAACCCAAATGCGTTTTTCGGTATAACATAACGGGTTTTTTACTGATGGAGCAGTTAAAATATAAGGTGTGTACTTATCAGAATCTAATAAAGCGTTAACGGCGTTAATTGCACCAGACAAAGGACGTAATTTAGTATAAAAACCATATTGAGATTGAGGAAATTGAATCGCCGGATTTAATTTAAGATCTTGATTCGCAGTCTCGGTAAAATTACAAAGAACATCGTCCATATCAATGTAAACAATCATATATTTCCTAATTTTAAAATCAAGCATGCAAATTTACTACACGTGATAACTATTTTTTTATTATAAAAAGTATTAAAAATACTAAGATATTTAATGCTATAGAGCATGTACTTAACAACAAGCCATTTATTACATGTTCATTATGTATTTGGCTAATAGACTTTACAGGCGACTCCCTTTCATACTTTATGCGCTCAGTAAATGAATCGTCCATACGAATATAACGAAAAAGAACATAACCCATACCGCTCACAGTAAAAATTAAGCCTAACCAACCTGATGCCACCCATGGCATAAAGGCAATAAAACCAAATAAGTAGCACAAAAAATATAAACGGTTACCCATGTAGTCTGTGGCTACTTTTAGAATTATTTGTTCTCGTTTATTTTGGGGGATTCGTTTTGTAAAAAGCAGCCTTTGTTGGGCATCTAAGCTCATATGCGCGTAATCATCCGGATGACGACTCGATATCTCTTTTTTATTTTTTGTATTCATTCATATATTATCCATTAAAAAACCAACAAAAAAACCCATGTTACGAGCAGCCTTCAAGTTAGTCTACTTGATTGTTATTCACTCAATTTCATTTTCAGTTAAATTTACTATTTGTATAAATACGATTTAATATTTCATAAACAATACGGGAATATAAATGATAATGCGTTGAATCGTTGGGGATATAACTGACCGTTTTGATAAAATAAATTTTACCTGTTTTATTAAAAAATGATTGTAGAGCGAGTTCAACCGACTCTTTTATTTTATCAACAGATACCGCACTACTCAAACCAACACTCATTGCTTTTAACTTAATAAACTGGATACTTTTAACTTCGATGTCAGATAGTTCAATTTGCAAATAAGCATCAAACCCGCCACCGCATTGGAGCGAGCCAGTATAGATATTATCGCCATTATTATAAATTCTCAAAATAGCCCTTACCGCTTAAATATTTTTAAACAAACCAGAAAAATATAATAATTAAAGTGATTATAACTACTTTAATTCGCATTTTATTTTTGTTTAAACCATAAAAAAATGCAGGGTAATATAACGCAGCTAATGGAATTGATAACCAGACCAACATAGGCAATATAGAACTACTTACTTCTGAGTGAGGTTGTTTAGCCGTATAGCTCACCCAAAAATAAAGAGTAATACTCTGCATAACAGCAAATACGCTATAAGTAGTGACTCGAGCACGCCTACCTTTTAAAATATCGGCTACGTAGGCTGCAATAGCTGGTATAACGAGCCAACAACTTAAAAATGAGGCAATCCATATAGGATCATCGCCTCTTAAAGTACCAACAGGAATACCGCTTTCTATACCTCTTAATATCCACAATGCCAGTATTGATATAAATAGACAGGCTGTTGCCGAAAACCCTCTAATCAAAAAATCAATGAAGATCGCAGTACCCGACTTATTACATTGCATGTAGTGACCTTATGATAAAAATAATACCTGATTACCGATTACCGCCAAGCGTGCTGTGCAAAGACTTCCAAGCGCGATGGTATTTAGCGACTCGGCTAAGATCGTTTTCGTTAACAGTGTCTAAACGTAATATATTTATATTGTCTTCAATGTCAGCAATTTTTATTTTAGTTGCAAGGCTATTCTTTTTTACACGTTTAATAAATAAGTCGTAACTTTCACCTTTAATCTTGGAGAGGCATTGAACGGCATTAACTATATTCGATGGTATACCTTGTGTTAGCAAGTCGTCAGCTGTGTAATCAGAATCCTCAATCACGTCGTGAAGTAATGCAACTGCCCTTTCTTCATCTGTGTCCATTTTTGCCATTAAACGAAGCGGGTGTAGAATATACGTTTGACCCGCTTTATCTTTTTGCCCCGAATAAGCTTTAAGCGCTATAGCTAATGATTTTTCAATTATATCCATTTTTTATTCAACCCTATTCCAACATAAAGTGAGCGTAATAAATGCAACGGGGATATCACCTTACTTATTAACTGTATTACTCGGTAAAGTTAACTGTTGCAGGGCATTTATAAGTAGCCACGCTGTATTGTAAGCCTATCTCAAAATTATTGTATGCGTATTGCACCAAAACTAAGTTATCTTTTACTGCATCATTTTTTGCTTTTTTTAATAAACAAAGAGGCTTACCATTTATACCCGAAGGTATGTAATCAGCAATAATAGGCCCTTGTGAATAGCTATAACGAGAACGTTCTAAACAGGATTCTAATTTAAGGCTGTCATCATCGTTAAATGTATTTAAGTTGTATACTTTTAAATTTGCAGAGCCTGGTTCTTCATCGACTAGGCACACTGAAGAACAGCCTCCAAGTAAGACTAAGGTTAACAATCCAAACAACTTTTGCATTTTAAGACCTATATATTTAATAAATAATTGGTTTATTTAAATACGTAATACAAAGGGTTAATTTTTTTACTACGTATTTTGCGCAATATTATCCCAGTCAGAATCATTATCAAGGCACCACGTTAAACCGCGTCTGCGTTCCATAATAAGGCTCATATTAAAGTTGTCGTTAGATTTAGCGTTTAAATTAAAGTGCCTAGCGCACCACATGGCTCTGTAATATAAATCTCTCATTGAATAAACTTCTTCAAAAGGACGTAGTTGAATATTTTGGTTAAATTTTTCAGGGCCTTCTTCATTTTGTAAATTTGGGCAGTAATCAATCATATCATCAGGGATTGGCTTATTAATACTCAGCTCATCAAATTTACTCATAACCCAAATTAATGACCAAAGAGACTCCAAATACCAATGTAAGTTTACTTTGTCTTGCTCCTCTATTGTGTCTTGCGATAACGCTAAAATAGCTATTTCAGCGTCAGACAATGAGCTTGTTAAGTTATTATCATTAATATATTTTTTTATATGTTCGATAGGCGCATTAAAAGCAATATTAATCATCGCATTCATAATAAGTGCTCGGTCTATAATTTCTTGCGGACTCCTCATGGTGGTTAATTCGCAAGAAGGCAACCAATCACACACTTCGCCATTTAAACTCAAAATTATTTTTTCGTTTTCGGTCTTTATTTTATTTAAATCCACGTCTATTAATCCTTATTAAACTTAACTGTATGTAAAGCTGAATAATTAAATCCAGCGATGCAATTTTATATTCACCTTATCACTTTTAAAGCTAATACCTTCTGATAAAAGCTTTTCACGTTGCTCTTGGTATTTATCGCTTCCCTCAGGGAACGATATTTTACCTTGGCTATTTACTACGCGATGCCATGGAATACTCGAATCTTTAGGCATCATTTTTAATAAACGACCAACCAAACGTGAATTTTGAGGATAACCTGCAAGCGCAGCTACCTGTCCGTAGCTTGCCACAGAGCCTGCTGGTATTGAGCCAATGACAGTAAAAATAAGTGTTTCTTTATCAATATCCATTGTTAACTGGTCCTGGAGTATTCCTTACTTAATTGTTTAAATTGCTCCCAAATAGTACGCGCTACAGGGCCGTGATGCATTGCATGCTGCCTAAAGGCTCTAATTTGCGCGCTAAATTTATGCTCTCGGTCAGTTATGTGTATTTCTTGAAGTAAACCTGCTTTTATTTCAGAGTCGCAGTGCTCTAGGCTCATCATTGCCCAACCTGCGCCTGAGAGTAAAAACGATTTTAAAGTCGATACATCATCAATTTTCATCATGGCGGAGCCTTTTGAGTACGATAGCCTGTCGCTG
>NZ_JADYXI010000041.1:0-12859 GCF_015864375.1 Pseudoalteromonas sp. SWYJZ19 | reverse complement strand
ATAAGGTGCGTTTTTTACAGGGCTGCCATCTTGATAGACATAAAGTAAATCCACTACGCTTGACGTTGTTGCAGCAATACCTGAGTCATTAATGGTTATATCACTAATACGGCTAATATTGACAGGGCTTGCGGTGCTTGGGCTACTGGATGTTTGTGGGCTGGTTATGTCGTAATCAACTGGGCCATCAAAGGTAATAAATGTGCCATCGAGTGTGAGTACGTTAGTGGCGGTAATATCAACATTACCTTGGCTGTCGAGTTTTATCTCGCCGCCCGCGTTGTGAATAATTAAATCGCCATTACCCGAGCCAGTAGGCGCATTAAGCTTTTACTCTTTAAGCGCAGCGCCTCTTAATCTCTTTGTGAATAACTCACTTAACTACCTTTTTGCACAAAGAGAAAGAAATGAGAAGTAAATGAGGGCGTTAACCATAAAAAGCAGCCATTATGTGAAAGGTTAGGCGCTCATTTTTAGCGCCTAACCTAACAACATCCGTGTTGTTAAAGAGCGGTATATACTGAAGTAGTTAATTTTAGTAAATAGAGTTATTCATCTGGGTCGTAAAGCTTTGCAATAAATTCATCGAAATCATCAGCAATTTTTACGATGCTTTCAGGTAATTGATTATTTATTGGATCAAAAGGAGATTTGTCTTCAAATTCGTGATCTTTATAAAATACTTGCCCATAAGAATCTTCTCTAGTTGAGAGTATAATAAAGTTACTCGAATGCGTATTAGCAATATAAATTAAACCTTGTGGCAATGAGTTATTTATTGGCTTATTTTTAAATGTAATATCATTTGTAACTTTTCCTCCTATACTAAAAAAAATTTTAATGTCATCACCTTGGAGTCTTAGTTTTTTTGCTTGAAAGTCTATTGCATACTTTTCTGGAACTCCTCCATTATTTTGCAGTAGAAAAAGTTTATAGAGTTCAGGTAGCTTGAGAGCGAGCTTTTCCTCAGCATTATTTACATCTTCCACTGAAATGTTTTTCTCTGATAGCGTCATAATTAAGCTCATTATAAATAGCCCTTCTATCGTGAAGCCGATGCCCCACCTTTATGTGTAAAAATATCATGTATCTCTTGATCAATTAATAACATCGATGATTGATCTCCATGATGATGCCATGTGAAATCTAATGGGGATTTATCTGGCCATTGCCCAACTCTGTCCCCCTTTATTCGTCTTTTTATTCCAAACCTTTCCGTCAAATACAGATCACCTTTTTGGCTTGACATCTTCTCCCATGCTTTTGAAAAATCACCAACTTCAGGTAATTCAATATACCTTTCTTTGACACCTGTCATATTTTCGATTTTTACATTAGCAATTGAATATTCATTAAAATCAGGATAACGAGCGCCGTCAGGTGGGCCTGATATATAGGGTATTTCAATATCAACTTGCCCTAAAGAAGATGTTTCCATATTTGGCCTACCATAAAGGATGGTATCAGTGAGTTCATCGTATCGAACCGTTCCCCCATTTTCGAGCCATTTTTTAAACTCAGGAGCGTTTGGTCCTGCATTTGTTCTTAATAAGCCATTTATATCCCTGAACTGCCCTTTAGTATTTA
Source organism: Pseudoalteromonas sp. SWYJZ19 (assembly GCF_015864375.1). NCBI lineage: Bacteria > Pseudomonadati > Pseudomonadota > Gammaproteobacteria > Alteromonadales > Pseudoalteromonadaceae > Pseudoalteromonas > Pseudoalteromonas sp. SWYJZ19. The sequence continues at coordinate 11,272 of NZ_JADYXI010000041.1, read as the reverse complement.
ACTCAATTGGTTTTGCATTTACAAAGCTGTGAGCATGTTTTTGATTCTCTTGTAATCTCGCATCAGGTTTGTCAATGCGCTCAATTAACTTAGGCTGCTCAGGCGATACTGTGTGCGATATTGTTTTATCTAGCTGTTTGCGTTTAAGTATATCGGCCATATTAACCAGTGCGCGATTGGCGCTGGCAAGGTGTTTTGATTTACTCGCTGCAGAAGCGGCAACACCCACCCCGCCTGTTAGTATCGCTAATAATATTTCAAAGGCCATTACACCGGTTATACGTTGTTTATCTACGTACGAGTGGGCTTCAATATAGTCATACGGGAAGCGCGCGAGTGTATTGCGGGTGTCTTCATCGTCCATTAAGGCGAGTAATAATTCAAAGGCATCTGATAATGCACTGGTTGTTTTTTGGCTAAAGGCTAAAATTGTTTCAAGTTCGTGCTTAACCGCGTGTTTATCACCACTGGCAACGGCATCAATCATCCTAAAACAGGCAGAATACACACTGATATTGATATCTATACCCAATACGATTAAATCAGCGATACCCGTTACAAGGGACTTTGCGCCTTGATACAGGCCTGTTGCGCGTGCACCGGTTTCAATCATCCATTGGGTAAAAAAGTTTTCTTGCTCAAAAATAGCATCGCCAATAGCTGCTTGTTTGCGTATTCCATTAAGCATGGAGGTGAGATGTTGTTTAAAGTCGTTACGCAGTTGGATGAGTTGTTGTTCATCCGCTTGAGTGGTTGCGCGCAGCAAAACATCACTTTTACCTTGCGGTAAATTAGCCAAGGTGGCTACACCGTTTGCCAGTGAGCCGGTATGTTCAATGCCCTCATTATCGATAACGATATAGTCAATACCATCAACGGGTGAACCATCATCATAAAGATATTCAAGTTCAAGCTGAGCGAGTGAACCTGCGGATAGCGTATTGTCACCCAAATCAAACGCAGTCACTTGGCTAATACCGACAGGGCTTGCGGTGCTTGGGCTACTGGCTGTTTGTGGGCTGGTTATGTCGTAATCAACCGGCCCATCAAAGGTTATAAATGTGCCATCGAGTGTGAGTACGTTAGTGGCGGTAATATCAACATTACCTTGACTGTCGAGCTTTATCTCGCCGCCCGTAATGCTTATATTATTATGAGAAGTAAATGAGGGCGTTAACCATAAAAAGCAGCCATTATGTGAAAGGCTAGACGCTAATTTTTAGCGCCTAACTTCACAACATCCATGTTGTTAAAGAGCAAATTAATACTTAATGTGCTTGAACAGCGGTTATTACTTCTTCATCGTTATTATCGCGCTCAAAGTTTAAGTTAAACTGACCTTGACGAGTGATAGTAAAAATAGCGCGTTGCCAATCTTCAACTTCATTTTTAATAGCGTGGTCAAATAACGTTTTAAACAACGCAGTTATATTTTCATATACAGCAATTGCATGCTGTGTATCGTCATCTGGTTTAATAAAGAGTGCTTTGCATTTAAGTATATTGTTGTTTTCGCAATCTAAAATAAGCTGAGCTTCATGCCATGGCGCATCTATTTGCTGATAAAGGTACTGACCTAGGTGTTGCGGGATGTTTTTAATATTAGGTTGCATTGGCTTTCCTTAGCGTTTAGTTATTGAACAACGACTCGCTCAGCGACATTTTTAAAATAACGAGATGATAAAGACGGTGTGGCTTTTCTATCTTTTAGGTATTCCTCAGAAAAAAGTTTAACACGCAAAGTTAGTACTTTTATCTCATTTTTATTTTGCGGGTTTACATCTACTCTAATGCCAATTTCGCCCTCGTTAAAATAGGGCGGGGCCTCTTTATCGCACGAAAAACGTGAGCCAAAAATAGTGGGCATATACGCCTCACCAAAGTAATGGGGATTTTTTGGATTAAATGCATACAATTGATTATTTACTTTACTTATATCCCAGTTGCCTTTAATTACAGCCCCATTAACCCAAAGCGTTTGAGTAAATGGCGTTTTAGAGCGGGATTCGTTGGCCTCTCTCTTAATTTTTTTCATTTCTTCACCGTAAGTAACTCTAATATCATCTTCACTAAAGGCTATGGTTTCATTAAACTCGAACTGAAGTTCATCTGCTCTGTGTTTGCCAGTGCTAGAAAAAAGGCCGAGACCTATTTCATCCCAAAAGTAAACGTCGTTTGCTAAGTGAGTGACTCTGTCGTATGGGCCGAGTATTTTAACCCATTCATCAATGCTGGTATTAAAGACAAGTGATTGGTCTTTATAGGTTAAATTGCAGCCATTAACTTGAAAGTCACTTCCTTCAGGAGAGGCCGCTTGTATTTTTTCAGCGGGCGCTAATAATGCAGTAACGGTGCTCACTGTCACTTTATCGCACCCAGCTAGCGTTAAAGCGAGTGATATAAATATAAGTTGCTTAGTTAAAGTAGTCATAAACATCTCTAAAAAGGGTGGTGAAGTTTGATTGTGATTGATCTTATTTATTTATGTATTTCAACAGCAGCGATTGCTTCTTCATCATTATCGCGCTCAAAGTTTAAGTTAAATTGACCTTTACGCGTAATGGTAAAAATAGCACGTTGCCAATCTTCCGCTTCGTTTTTAATAGCGTGGTCAAATAACGTTTTAAATAATTCAGTTATATTTTCAGATACAGCAATTGCATGCTCTGTTTCGTCATCTGCTTTTATAAAGTGGGCTTTACACTCAACCACAGCATTATTCTCGCAATCTAAAATAAGCTGAGCTTCAAGCCATGGCGCATCTATTTGCTGGTAAAGGTACTGACCAAGTTGTTGCGGGATGTTTTTAATGTCAGGCTGCATTGGCTGTCCTTAACGCTCAGGTTTATTACGTATTAAATCATTGGCTAGCATTGGATGTGGCGTAAGTTGTGATTTGGTTATACCAAGTAAGTTTGCCACTAACGCATGCTCTAAACACCAGTAGCCAATGTAATAATCAGTATATTCAAATTCACAATCACATTCATGGTTGCCGTGCCAGTCTGCATCATCAAGTTGGGCATACCACTGAGATATAAATTGGTTTAACTTCTGTGCTTGCGTATTTTTATCAAGACTAAAGGCGTCAAACAAACACTGGTAAACATCAGGGTAATAGAGGGTCTTTGCCATAGGGCGCTGTGAATCACCGAGCTTTACGGCTATAGCATCAAATAATGCATCTTTACCTTGTTCACCAATGACATCAAGCGTTTTATTAATATGCTCAGTGGGCGCGTCGCAGGCAACTAGCAACGACAGCCACCAAAGCGTATAAATATAGCGATTTATATTCGCAGAGCCACACGCCTCGCCGGCGCCGCCAAGTTGCTCAAAATCAACACGGTAAAACTGATGGGGTTGTGGAATGTTATCAGCTACCGACGTGAGCTGTTCACGATAAGGTAAAATAGCGAGTACAAAAGGGCGTAATTCATCAATAGAGGCACCATAAGAATAATGCGCTACAGCACGCATAATCGCTAGTTGAAACAGTCTCTGAGCCACATCAACGCGCTGAGTAGGGGAGGTAAATACAGCGTCGTCGAGTGCGGCTTGTGTTTCAGTTAGCGCTTCATCAAGGTCACTAATAAGTTCGTGAAAATAGTCAGCGTCCTTACGGTTATCACGTAGCATTCATGTCATCCTTTAAAGTGAGCTAAATCTTTAGGGTAATACGGGTGGTCAATAAAACTGCTGTCGTCAATATTATAAAGTTTAACGACTAAAGCCGAACCCCAGCACCAGTAGCCAATGTAAGCATCCGTATCCATTAAATGATAATCAGGGCTTCCTTCGGCTTTATACCATGCATCGAGATATGCTTTCACTAATTCAGGTCGCTGCTCGGGTGACCCTTCAATAACGTTATATAATTTACCAAAACGTTTTTTGAATAACGGTATTGTTGCAGCTTGGCGTTCACTATCTCCCATCGCGATAGCAAGGTTATCGAGTAAAGCATCTTGTCCTTGATTAGCGATAAGCTCTAATGTTTTTAGGTAATAGTCTTCACCCATGGCCAAGCAGTAGGCAAAGGTAAGCCAAATAATTGTGCGTCTTAAATCATCTTCGTGTAACTCCTCCCAATCGATACGATTTTTTTGTTCATTTGCAGGTAAGGCGTCAGCATAGTCTTTTTGCCATTGACGGTATTTAAGTGCTTCAAGTAAATGAGGCTTAAGCTCAGTTAAATTGTCTCCGCGGGAGTAGCGTTCGTGAAGTAAACGAACTACATAATCAACCAACCCAAAAGATAATTTCATTTTAACTTCTGTAGAAAACTCTTTATTATGCTTAACATCATTTAAGTAATCATCGATAGTTTCTGTACTAAATTCTACTTGTTCATCAAAGTAGGCTTTACTTTTTAATTTATCTCTTAACATTTCTACTCCTAAAACCCTTGGGGTGTCCCAATGATATTACCTAGTTTATTTAGCTCTTTAACTAATAAATTACCGTCAGGTGTATTGCGAATTAGTATCTTTTCAACTGAGCCGTCATTTGTACGTATTGCTTTCAAAATTTTTGCTCGTTCTTTCCTACTTAGCCCTGCTTTTTGTAAGCGTTTATCAGTAACCCAATCATCACTCATTTGCTTGCCGTCTATGGCAAGCTGTGGCAGCAGTAGGTCGTATTGCCAACTTGTTGATATTTCATGAATAGTAAACTGACTATTTAATAGCACTTTTACTCTTTAAGCGCAGCGTCTCTTAACCTCTTTGTGAATAATTCATTTAAAATATTTTTTGCACAAAGAGAAAAGAATGAGAAGTAAATGAGGGCGTTAACCATAAAAAACAGTCATTATGTGAAAGGTTAGGCGCTAATTTTTAGCGCCTAACTCCACAACATCCATGTTGTTAAAGAGTGGGTTAAATTAATATTTAATGTGTTTGAACAGCTGCTATTACTTCTTCATCGTTATTATCGCGCTCAAAGTTTAAGTTAAACTGGCCTTGTCGAGTGATAGTAAAAATAGCGCGTTGCCAATTTTCAGTCTCATTTTTAATGGCGTGGTCAAATAACGTTTTGAATAACTCAGTTATATTTTTAGATACAGCAATTGCATGCTGTGTTTCGTTATCTGATTTAATAAAGTGGGACTTGCACTCGATCGCATTATTATTATCGCAATCTAAAATAAGCTGAGCTTCATGCCATGGCTCATCTATTTGCTGATAAAGGTACTGACCTAGGTGTTGCGGGATGTTTTTAATATCGGGTTGCATTGGCTTTCCTTAGCGTTTAGTTATTGAACAACGACTCGCTCAGCGACATTTTTAAAATAACGAGATGATAAAGACGGTGTGGCTTTTCTATCTTTTAGGTATTCCTCAGAAAAAAGTTTAACACGCAAAGTTAGTACTTTTATCTCATTTTTATTTTGCGGGTTTACATCTACTCTAATGCCAATTTCGCCCTCGTTAAAATAGGGCGGAGCCTCTTTATCGCAAGCAAAACGTGAACCAAAAATAGTGGGCATATACGCCTCACCAAAGTAATGGGAATTTTTTGGATTAAATGCGTACAGTTGATTATTTACTTTACTCATATCCCAGTTACCTTTAATTGCAGCCCCATTAACCCAAAGCGTTTGAGGAAATGGCGTTTTAGAGCGAGATTCGTTAGCCTCCCTTTTTGTTTTTCTCATGTCTTCTGAGTAGGTATTTTTAATATTTGTTTCACTAAAGGCTATGGTTTCATTAAACTCGAACTGAAGTTCATCAGCTCTGTGTTTGCCAGTGCTAGAAAAAAGGCCGAGACCTAAGTCATCCCAAAAGTACACATCGTTTGCCAAGTGAGTGACTCTGTCGTATGGGCCAAGTATTTTAACCCATTCATCAATGCTGGTATTAAAAATCAGTGATTGGTCTTTATAAGTTAAATTGCAGCCGTTAACTTGAAAGTCACTTGCTTCAGGGGAGGCCGCCTGTATTTTTTCAGCGGGCGCTAATAATGCAGTAACGGTGCTCACTGTCACTTTATCGCACCCAGCTAGCGTTAAAGCGAGGGATATAAATATAAGTTGCTTAGTTAAAGTAGTCATAAATATCTCTAAAAAGGGTGGTGAAGTTTGATTGTGATTGATCTTATTTATTTATGTATTTCAACAGCAGCGATTGCTTCTTCATCATTATCGCGCTCAAAGTTTAGGTTAAATTGGCCTTGACGAGTGATAGTAAAAATAGCGCGTTGCCAATCCTCAACTTCATTTTTAATGGCGTGGTCAAATAACGTTTTGAATAATGCTGTCATATTTTCAGATACAGCAATTGCATGCTGTGTTTCGTCATCTGGTTTAATAAAGTGAGCCTTGCATTCAAGTATATTGTTGTTTTCGCAATCTAAAATAAGATGAGCTTCAATCCACGGAGCATTAATTTGTTGATAAAGGTACTGACCTAGGTGTTGCGGGATGTTTTTAATATTAGGTTGCATTGGCTTTCCTTAGCATCATAAATGAGTTTTAAATTGAATGATCAAGCATAAAGTTTGTAAATATGTGTTAGCCGAAAGGCATCGCATCAAGAAACTCTTGGAAATTATCAAAAGCCTTGTAAAAAACAGGCGATAACTCTTCAGACTCATTATGATCCCATATTACTACTTTAGGATTTATTGCATCTTCTTTGAAATCTAGGCATAAAAAATCACCACCAAAAAGGTAAGCAAAAGGTAAGGTCTCGGCTCCAACCAAGTCTTCGTTATCTGTAAGTCTTTCCTCAATTTGAGCCATTACGACTTTAACTTCGTATTGCTTAAACTCATTACCGAGCTTTTCATCTTCTGAAACTATTAAAAACCTTTCCAATACGCGCTCTTCAGAGTTAATTTTTATAGTAATTTTATCTGGGCATCCACCATTAAATTCTAAAATAAACTCCCTGTAGCTAATCGGTAAGTTAATATTAAAAAACATTTCTAATGAATCTAACTCATCATGTGTAATTGAAACTCTTTTTTTTAAATTTAATTTTTTCATAGTTTTAGGGTGTTTATAATGTCGAGTTGCATAGGCTGTCCTTAGCTGTAGGTGCATGTATTATTAAATGGAGCATTTTTAAAAACTAAAAGTCTAAAAATGAGTTAGCAGAATCAATCTCTTTTTGCGCCATATTTGCATTGTCAGGCTCTAGATTAGAGAGGAAGTTATCAAAATTAGCAAATACTTCAAAAAATTCATTATTGTTTTCGCTGCTTTCGTGATCCCAACAATAAACTTTCATATTTTCTTTATGGATGCATAATTGGTCACCACCGCTACTTTCACCAAATATAAAAAAACCTTCATCATTCAATTGTTTATACATGCGATTCTTTTTTACAAGGTTATTATCACTATTTTCTAGACCATAAACTATTTCAAATGGCAGGTACCCGTCATTATTTGTATAAGGAGTTTTCTGAAAGGGGATGATCTTTGCCCCATTGTTAAAAATAATGGAAGAGTCAAATCTTGATAGTAATTTTTTTAATTCTTTTGGCAAAGCAACTTTAAACTCATGCTCGACATCCTTTATTGTTGTGACCTTTTCACTACTTATATAAAGCGCTGAAGCATCTAGGGCGGTGATTAATTTATCAATCATTTTAAATTCCTTTCCTTAAATCAGAAGCAGCTCCAATGTGTAGTTACCATGTAGTTTTGTAGGCACAAGCTGGATTAATGTACCACTCGAATGATGTGGAGTTAAACCAAGTTTTTAACAGGTTTTTTACCGCATTCTTACTTTTAAGACCTTTCTGTTTAGCTATATACACATAAACGGCATCAAAGTCAGCTGAAGTACCATCTAATTGATTTGGTTTAAAATTGATGGAACCTTTAGACCAAGGTGAAAAGTCAGGTCTATAATTTAAAAACTGAATAGTTACTATCTAATAGGTGTTTGATTAATCTTCTTTGTATGGAAAGGCTCCGATAAATAAGGGGTCTGGTGAAATAGTTCGATTGACTTTTTCTGGGTTATAATTAAAGTCGTATTGTAGGGTGACCCATTTAGCAGAATTAATATTCTTTCTTTTAGCAGCTTCAACAACCAAATCAATAAAGGAGTTTGAATATGACATATTGTGTATTAAAGATGTTATATCGGTATCTTGAAAATCAAAGCACTCACCTTCTTGACTTGATATATCATAATAACCTACACCGCAAAGCTCCTGTAAAACGTCAGTCTCTTCGTCATTAGTCAAAGGTTCAATCCCTAACCAGACAGAAACAATACCTTCCTCTTCGAAACCTTGTTCATAATAATCAACTTCATTCGAGTAATCTACTTTAGACACTTGATATTCCTTTATTGATGAAAACCTTCTGGTAAGCCATTGTAACCGCCTTCGATCCATTTTTCAGCCCACGAGAACATATTTTTTTTATAATCATCTAAACTATTAGAGTTTTGAATTATCTTTTGAAGCTCATTGTGTACGCGTTTAGAGTTTGGGGATTTTGAACCTTTTAAGCCAGTTGAATGCTTCCACCCCTTGGCTAACCCACCTTCGTTCAAGGCTGAGATTGATATTGCAAAATCATTCTGTACTTGCTTGGCATTAACTCCCCACTTACTCCACTGAGGCGCTTCTACAACCATTAAAAACTCGTGATTACCGCGAGCTCCTCTAAGGCCATCAGAAATTTTACTTTTTAGGGCTTGTTTTTTATACATTTCGGCTAACTCTTCTGGTGTTCTGGAGTCAAACCACTTATTGAAGCTTCCTGAATCGAATGTCGGGATATCACTAACTTTCAAATTTGAAAGATTGAATTCTTTTTTACTCTCAACCCCTTTTAAATCATTTCCTTTAGGCGCATCTAATTCATTCGCAACGCTCTTTTTAGGTTTACCCACAATACCGGTGCTTTTCGGTGGTTCGAATTCATCAAGGGCTTTGTTTACGCGACTGCCAATTTCACTGGCTGCGCCTTTAACGCCTTGGTCTATTTTAGGTGCTATTTCATCAAGCTGTTTAATGGTTGCTTGCATACCGTCTATGGCAAGCTGTGGCAGCAGTAGGTCGTATTGCCAACTTGTTGATATTTCGTGAAGCGTATCGCGCAGGCCTTTTATAAAGGCTTTTACTTCGCTGGCTGCTTGTTTACCTAGGTCTTGCCAATTTATTTTACGTAAATACTGAACGGGGTCGCCTTTACCTACTTCCTTTGGATAAAAAGTCGTAACACTGCAATTGCGGCTTCTATTGTGTCGCCGCTGTTTTTAACCACCACTTTACCGACGCTTTTTTACATTGGAGTATTGAGGTATTTATATTAGAAATAATAGGCCAGGGCGCTAATGTCTAAACAAAGCGCCCAACCAACATCCGTGTTGTTAAAGAGCGGGTTACATTAATATTTAATGTGTTTGAACAGCGGTTATTACTTCTTCATCATCATTATTATCGCGCTCAAAGTTTAAGTTAAATTGACCTTTACGCGTAATGGTAAAAATAGCGCGTTGCCAATCTTCAACTTCATTTTTAATAGCATGGTCAAATAACGTTTTAAATAACTCAGTTATATTTTCAGATACAGCAATTGCATGCTGTGTTTCGTCATCCGTTTTAATAAAGTGGGCTTTGCACTCAAGTACATTGCTATTTTCGCAATCTAAAATAAGCTGAGCTTCAAGCCACGGTTCATCTATTTGTTGATAAAGGTACTGACCTAGGTGTTGCGGGATGTTTTTTATGTCGGGTTGCATGTGCTGTCCTTAGCGTTACTTTTGAGAGAGAAACTGTTTTAGCTATAGAGTATAAATCCAACTTTCAAATTCTTCAGCCTCCTCTATGCTGTTAAGTTCTGAGATCCAACGTACTTCTTCTTTTATATCCTCATTTCCAATTACAGAAAAAACTATTATTGGGTTTTGTGCAAATGAATTAAAAAATCCAGATTGATGAACATTGATTAGTGCCTCAACAATACAGTTAAAGATAATGTTTCTATGTTTTGATTTTTCGGAACTGCTATTGGCTTTACTACTTAGAAAAAATAGTTCCTTAGATATTTCATTAAAATGTTTTGCTCCTACACCTTCAAACTGCCATTCTCCTGGGCTCCACTTATAATAAGTTGCATCACTTGGATCATCACTTATTAATTCATTTAGATAATCTTTAGTATTTGCAGAAGGGGCTACAGATGCTGCTTCAGAGTCACTATATAATGCGAAACTATAAAAATTGGACTGCCCATGATTTGCTTTTAGTTCTAAGCAACAATCTTTAATAGCCGATTCAATTTTTTTTCTAAGTAAAGGCATATCCATGAATTTCTCTCTTTAATAAAGTGTATGTATAGTATCGTTTGCAAAATGCTTTTTGATTTCTTGTAAGGCTTTAATTATTGACTCTTTTGATGGGCTGTTTTGCTCAACTTTAACTAAGTAATCTCTGACAGCTTTTGCTGCTTTTGTACTATGGTTTTTGTTCGGCGCCCATCCTAAGTTTTCAGGCCCTTTGTACCAGTCTATATCATACCTTTCTACAATATCTTTACTTTCGTCAAGATATTCAATCATTTTTTTACCCCGCCCTTTTTTAAATATAGAATGATGGGCATGCGGGTTCTGCATACTTTCAGGTGGTTCTCCTGCGCCATATTTTCTTAGTAGTTTACCCCAGCTTGGTTCTGTTTCACCTTCCACAGGACCAAATTTTCTATTTTTCACTGCGGCCCCTTTTAAATCATTTCCTTTCGGCGCATCTAATTCATTCGCAACGGTCTTATTAGGCTTACCCACAATACCGGTGCTTTTCGGCGGCTCGAATTCATCGAGGGCTTTGTTTACGCGATTGCCAATTTCACTGGCTGCGCCTTTAACGCCTTGGTCTATTTTAGGTGCTATTTCATCAAGTTGTTTAATGGTGGCTTGCATGCCGTCTATGGCAAGCTGTGGCAATAGCACATCATACTGCCAACTTGTTGATATTTCGTGAAGTGTATCGCGCAGGCCTTTTATAAAGGCTTTTACTTCGCTGGCTGCTTGTTTACCTAGGTCTTGCCAGTTGATTTTGCGTAAATACTGAACAGGGTCGCCTTTGCCTAGCTTACGTAACACTGCAATAGCGGCTTCTATAGTGTCGCCGCTGTTTTTAATCACCACTTTACCGACGCCTTTTACCGCGGAGCCGAGCACTGGCACTAAACCTATCGCGGTGAGCGTAAAGGCAATCCAGCCATCACTGTCGTTGGCTTTATCGTCATCAGTCAGTAGCATTACATTGGCTAAAATATCCCGCACGTCCATGACTTGGTCAA
>NZ_JADYXI010000040.1:0-14069 GCF_015864375.1 Pseudoalteromonas sp. SWYJZ19 | reverse complement strand
CCAGCAGGTTCTCGGCGAACACCACCGTGATGTGCACGACGGCGAACACAATGTTCTTGCCATCGGCGCGGGGGCCGATGTCCTTCCCCCGGTAGCTCAACTTCGCTACGCGGCCGTTGGCCCCGCGCGCACCGGCAATCGGTCGTCGGGCCAGGTCGCTGGAGAACACCGCCTTCTTGATGTCCTTGATCGCGTCGTGCGCGGCATCGTTCGGGTTGTCCACGTTGCAGTGCACGTAGGCGCCGAGTACGAAGTCTTGCTCCAGGGTGATGTCCAGTCGGCCGCCGTCGTTCTCCTGCGGGCGGTCCTCACCCTCGATAAGCACGGCGTAGGGCACACGGTCCTCATCGTGCTTCAGGCGGCCCCGGTACACCGTGGTGCCGAGGTCGGTCTTGTAGCCGTTGGCCTTGGTGACGCCCTGCAGTACCGTGGTCAGATACTCGGCGATGTCGGAGGACTTCTTGAAGATGGCGGGGGTGGCGGTCATGGTTCGATGGCTTTCTGCAGCGCCAGGTCAACCTGTGCGGCGAGGGTGTCTTCCAGGTCGTCGGTCACATCGTTCACGATGCGCTCGACCTGGTAGGCGAACAGTTGATACACGGACGGGCCGTAGCGGTGGCGCAACTTGCCGTCGCGCGAACGCGCGAAAACGCCGAAGCCGTTGCCACCGGACTCGGTGCCTCGGTTCAGCGGGAGTAGGAAACCGCGCGGTACAAACCCGTCACTCGTTTGCCCACGGGTCACCTCAACGGTGACACCGACCTGCTTCTGGCCCGACGGGATGCCAAGGGCCTTGTTGCCCTTTCCGGGCCGCCCTTTGTTGTTCGCTACGATCACCGGCTTGGCGTCGTAGCGCCCGAGCACGGTGGTTGCGTTGCGCGCACCGCTGGCCGTGATCGACGCCACCGGCTTGCCGGGTGTGGCGCGCTGGAGCGTCATTCGACGCCGCAGATAATCGTCGGACAGGTTGATACCGGCGATCATCCGGTCGCGCGCCAGATCGTATGTGCGGTCCACCACCTCGTTCAAAGCGGTGACGGACGCGCGGCCAATCTCTTCGCCGCTGGCCTGCGCGAGTCGTTCTCCCAGTTTCACTACCTGGGAGGCGTCGATCTTGAGCGTGTAGTCGCGGGCTTTGGTCATGGCACCGTCGTCTCAATGACGATGTAGCGGCGGGAGTAGCCGTTGTCCTCGATCATGGTTTCGAGGCGGAACGAGCGGCCCGCGTGGGGCCCGGTTCCCGTGAATTTCAGAGAGTCCCCGCCTTTGGGGTTGTGCCGTTTAGCGAGGGTGATCACGTCGCTGNTTCAGAGAGTCCCCGCCTTTGGGGTTGTGCCGTTTAGCGAGGGTGATCACGTCGCTGTTGGTCACCAGGTCGCCCCGGCTCTGTGCGCGCTCGGCGTCCATACCGACGAGCTGCACGTCGTGCTCGATGTTCACTTTGCAGGGGACCGCACCACGTAAAAGAGCGTCCTCGCCCAGCAGGGAAAGGACGCTCTCCGTCATGCGCCCGAAGACGCTTGCCATTTAGCTCGCGGCCACAGACAGCTTGATGACTGCCTCGGGCAACGAGTTGAAGTGGATCGGGTTGGACTGCGCCTCGCCGATGATGCCCTTGTTGAAAGGCATCGCTTCCTGCTTGGCGTAGAACGGCAGGCCCTGCGTGTTCACCGTCTCCATGTAGTCCGCAGGTGCGAACTTGGACTGGAACATGCCGGGGACACCTTCGGGGTAGGCGTAGGCGATACCGTCAGCGATGAAGTCGCCGGCCGAGGTGCCGCCGTCGTAGACCTCGAAGATCACGCCTGCGAACTCGAAGTCGCCACCGTTCACCTGGTCGGTGCGCAGGTAGGCGCCTTGGTTCCACAGTTCCCACGCCTTGATCATCTTGGTGTTCTGCACCAGGGGGGTGAAGAAGCCCAGCGAGCAGATCACGCGGATGCGACCGAAGGAGCGACCACCCATCTTGGCGCGGATCATCGACTTGAGGGTGATGATCGAAGCCTTGGGGTCGCCGTTGGCGGCCACAGCGATGTTCCAGAACTGGGTCTGCTGGGTCATGCCGAAGGCGTCGTACACGTCGAGCAGCGTGGAGCCGTCGGCGTCGGTCACCAGACCCTTGAGTGCGCCGACGCGCATGTTCTCGTGGGTCAGGTCCATGCTGGCACGCACGTTGGCGAGCTTGCGCTGCACCAGTGTGGCTGCCTGCTCGACTTCGGTCTCGCTGCCGTAGGCGCGGATGCCTTGCACTTCGTCTGCGAGCACCGACCATGAGGCGGGGATGTGCAGAGCGTGCAGAGGGATCAGCTTGCGAGGGCCGAGGGCGACAGGCTCACGCACACCGCCGCGGGGGGCGGTGGGCAGCAGCTTGATGCTCGACCCTTGGCGTTCGATCATGAACGAAGTGGTCGAGATGCCTTCCTCTTGGAACAGACCCTTGTCGCCCAGTTTGGTGGGCACGTCGGGAATGTCCGTGATGGTGCTGGACAGAGACGTAACGCTGAACGCATCGTCCTGGAAAATGTCGAGGGTTGCCATGTTTCTTGTGCTCCTGAGTCGAGAGATGAAAGGCTCAGAGAGCCGGGGTGGAAACGGTTGGCAGGCCAGCCGTGCCGCGCACGATCAGACCTTTCTTCGCCAGGTCGGTCTGGCCTGCCGCGTCGAGACCCGTGAGTTCGAAGCGGTTCAGCTCGGCGTCGCGCACGAAGCCCACTGCGTCGGAGTCGCCGGTCTTGGCGGGCAGCCAGTTGTAGAGCACCGCGTCAGCGGGGCCTGCGGCGCCGTTGGCGGTGTAGGCGATGTACTTGCCGGAGCCTGCAGCCACGGTGATGGTCGCGGTGTCGCCAGCCACTGCGGGGGTTGCGCCTGCTGTCAGCGTGACGCCGACGCCACCCTTGCTGAAGGCGGCACCCAGCGTGCCGGTGCCGACGGTCTTGCCTTCAGGGTCTTCCACCGTGAACTTGGTGGCTGCGGTGAACTCGATCACGTAGACGCCGGGGATGGCCGCAGCGCCGACAGTGATAGTGCCCGCCGTGGGGTTGCCAGTTGCGCCGGCGTCCATGGCGAAGGTGCCCTCGCCTGCGTCGCCCGAGCGGGTCAGCAGGGTGCCGGAGGCCAGCGCGGTGCCCGATTGGGTCACGACGATGTTTTCACGGCTGCGCTGGTTGGACGCTTCCGAAATGATCACCGCTTTGACGCGCGGCGTGGAGAGAAGAGAGGTTGCCATGGTCAGTTTCCTTTGCGAGAGTTTTGCTTGCGTGCCGCACGCTTTTCGTAGACGGCTTTCGCCGACAACACCCCGGACTGGCCGGCGGTTTGGGACCCACGCGCCGGAGGCGCGTTGTTGGTGTGCTCATCGGCCTCGGCCATTGCCTTGATCAGCGCGGCGCGCACGTCCTCTACGGACTGGTTGGCGCGGATGGCCTTGGCGGCATCGTCCGGGCGCTTGGCAACGGCGCAGAGCGCCACAATTTCCTTGGCCGCAGTGATGCGGGTCTTGGCTTCGTCCAGCGAGGTGCAGGCCACTGCGAACGTAGCGGCGTAGGCCTGCAGGCCAGCGGTGATTGCCAGGGCTTCGATCTGCTTGGCGACGGGGGTGTCTGGCACCGCGGGGTCGATCACAGGGTCGATCACAGAGTCGATCACAGGGTCAACAACGGGGTCAACCACTGGGTCGGCTTCCGCCTTGAAGATCGCAGCCACGTTGGCGGGCAGGTCGGCGCGGGCCAGGTCGAACTTGGCCGTGGCGCGGATGTCGTCCAGAAGCGCAGTGGCGAAGCCCAGGTCCAGGCATTCGTCAGCGGTCAGGTACGTGTCCTTCGCCATGATTTCGGCGGCCTTGGCTTCGTCAGCACCCATGCGGTCCATGTAGATGTTGCGCAGAGAGCCGTCCACCTTGTCCAGCCAGTTGGCCGCGTCGCGCATGTCTTCCGAG
This sequence comes from Pseudoalteromonas sp. SWYJZ19, assembly GCF_015864375.1. NCBI lineage: Bacteria > Pseudomonadati > Pseudomonadota > Gammaproteobacteria > Alteromonadales > Pseudoalteromonadaceae > Pseudoalteromonas > Pseudoalteromonas sp. SWYJZ19. The sequence continues at coordinate 10,135 of NZ_JADYXI010000040.1, read as the reverse complement.
GTGCCGGCTGCGATGGTCGAAGCCTGGTGCACCATGGCGAACGTGTTCTTGGGCATCTCGCGCTTGTCGCCTGCGAGGGCGATGATCGAGGCGATGCTGGCTGCGATGCCGGTCACGCGGGTGGTGACGGTCTTGCCGTCCTTGGCCCAGGAGCGCAGCATGTTGTAGATGCCCAGGCCGGCCATCACGTCACCGCCAATCGAGTTGATCTCGACCACCAGTTCGTTGCCTTCGACAGCATCCAGTTGGGCACGGAAATCTTTGGCCTGGGTGCCCCAGAAGCCGATTTCCTCGTCTAGCGCCAAGACCGCGGGCTTTTTACCCGCCTTGGCTGTGAATTTGAAACAGGGGCGCATGCGCAGTCCTTTGCTGAATGCTGCGCATTGTGTTGATCCCTGCGTTATTCACCTCTGCGGCACAATTTCGGACGACGCTCTCAGGCCAGTTCGGCAGGACGTGTTTCGGTCTCGATGGGGGCGGCGCGGCGCCAGCGGTGCGAGCTGGTGAGCAGCCCGACAAACACCGTGACCACGAAAAACATACCTGCGGGCGTGGGCCATGTGCCGAAGATGAACGGCTGAAATCCGTATGCGCAGGCGCCGGACAGCAGCAGGGTGTATTTGAGACGGACGAGCTTGCGAATGCCTACGTGCATGACCGACAAGCGGCAGATGCAGACAACCATGATCGCCCCGCAGACGACCGTGTTCAGCAGGGCCCAGAGGTGGGAATTCATCTCAGTCGTCCTTTTTCGGTGGTTGCTCGGTGCCGGTGCGCTTCTCCAGCAGGCGACCCAGCCAGGTCACGAACCACTCGCCGACCTTGGGCCAGCTATTGCCGACACCGCCAACCAGGAGGCCGACGGGGACCAGGAGCCAGTTGGCCTCTTGCCAGCCGAGCATATGCTGAACACCGGATGCAATCGGTACTGTAACCAACAAAGCGGTGCAATTGAGTTTCAAAAAGTACCAGAGGCCCTGCGCGCGGGTCATCGGCGGGCAGCGCCCAAGGCCCCAGCCAGCCCCCGTGGTAGCTGCAAGGATGATGACGGCGTAGGGGCCAATCACCGCACTGAGTTGAGCCCCAAAGATGGAGGCCAGCAGCACGGTGAAGGCCGCAGTGGGGTCTAGATGTCGCATGGGTGGCGATTGTCGTCGGAAAATGTGCTGGTGGACTGCGGGCTGGTTTCGGATCAGATGTGATCGCCGCTCGGGTCGAACTGGTCGAGGTGCTGTTCCGCCCAAACGGCGACAGCCTTGCGCCAGCCGGTGCTTGTCTCGTTGTGGCGCTTCAGTCGGGCGGTGACAGTTCCCTCGCGCGGCAGTTCACCCAGAAGTACCGTGAGCACCAAGGTGTTTGCCAGAAAGTCCAATAGCAGCCCGACGAACAGCACTGGGTATCCGAACATTTTGTTCCAAAAGGTCAGCGTGCCGGCGTCCTTGGCGCGCTTGAGCGACATGACCGCGAGGAAAAACACCCACAGTGCGTAGAGCAGGAGGAAGGCGTAGACGGGGAAAAATAGGAGGTGGCTCATGGCAGTTGGCTCCTGAGTGCTGCGCTCTGTTCGTCCAGGGTTTTCAGACCCGCGTAGCCCTTGTTCTTGGCACGCAGATACTCAATGGTCAGCCCCATGGCAACCGCGCGTTCTTCAGCCAGCGCGATGATCGTTTCGCGGGTGATGCGCGGCATTAGGTGCTGGTCTTCCAGCGCTTGGATGCGCGCGACGATTTCAGCCTGACGCTCTGCAAGCGTTGGTGGTTCAGGCGGCACATATTCGGCCTCGACCTGGGCGAGTAGTGCCTCGTACTGCGGGGCGTCAGCGCCAAGGTCTGCGCGTAGCATGTCCATTTGGCCGTTGCTGTAGGCGTGGCACTTGATGACCGCGCCGCTTGCATCAACCCATGTTGCTTCGAGGGTCGCGGGGTCGTTTTCGTAGCGGATTGGTTGTTTGATAATCATGATGTAGAACCTGTCCTTAATTGGAAATTGATTACAAGCTCCTCTGAAAGTGTGCCGGTGGATATATTTGTCACTCTTACACTAAAAACCCCGTTTCCAGACCAATTAAGTTCAATCCTATAATTAGATGGATCAGGGGCACCGGAGTTGTATCCCCCGCAAACATCAATTAAACTTGTGGATAAGGCGTATGAATTACTCACGCTAAAGACCACAGCCGCGCCTGCCGATAATGCAGAACTGTTCATAGTTATCTGCCCGTTAGGTTTGTTAAGTGTCACGCCGGTGGTTTTGCTGGTTGCTTGAGTAACTGTACCTCCTGCTCCCGTGCCGTAACCCAGCGCGCCACGCAGCGCGAGCACATCACCATTCGTCCCCAAATGAAGCGTAGTCCCGCCTGGAGTTTCAATATTTATCGGGAGCGATGCGCCCGTTCCTATGGCTGTAGAGCGCAGCCGCGCGGTACTGCCGCTTATGGAAAAATCAAATTTAGCTGCGTTTGTCGGGTCGGGTCCGTTGTAAAGTGAATACTCTGAATAACCACCGGCCCCACTTGGCATCGCCCCCAATACCGTAGCGCCGTTAGTCGTACTCGTCTGAAACATCGCTCGGCTCGCAACGGTCGCGTTACTGAAATCCGCAGTAATACGCCTACCAGTTCCCGAGAAATTTACATTGCCTGCAATATCACCACCGGTATTATCTAACTTTTTGGTGTCCAGCTCGTTGACCTGCGCTTGCAGCTTGCCCAGAGCAACCAGCACCGTGTCTGCAGCAGTGATCACCGCGTTCGTCGCAGTGCTCAACCCTGTGAGCGCGATCCCACGCACCCACGCCGCGAGATTCGCAAACGTCAGCTTTTTGAGGACGTTGGACGCAGCGCTGTCAACAATGCCCAGTTCATCGGCATCGACCGGGGTTGCTTTGCTGGTGGCGGCGTGAATCAGCGCAGCCACATCACCAGCACCACCCGTGGCCCCGGTTGCTCCCGTGGGGCCTGTGCCGCCAGTGGCACCAGTTGCACCCGTTGGCCCTGTAGCGCCGTCAGCGCCATCATTCCCCGTCGCCCCAGTTGGCCCGGTGGCGCCGGTACTGCCAGTTGGGCCGGTCGCTCCATCATTGCCTGTTGCGCCTGTTGCGCCTGTTGCGCCTGTTGCGCCTGTTGCGCCTGTTGCGCCTGTTGCGCCTGTTGCGCCTGTTGCGCCTGTTGCGCCTGTTGCGCCTGTTGCGCCTGTTGCGCCTGTCGGACCTGCTGGCCCAGTGGGGCCGATGTGCTGCGCCCATTCAACCGGGGCGAGCCCGGTCAGTACCCACTCGGTCTTGTCGCTCTCCTGGTAGAGATACTTGCGCACGTCCGTTTCGGTCGGCGCCAGCGCCAGGCGCTCGGCCTCGTCCGCGACGACCCAATTGTGGGGTGCGTGAATTTCCCCAGCGGGTATGAGTTCGTGTTCCATCAGCTTGTTACCACCACATATTGACCGTTGACCGTGACGGCTTCGCCGTTGACTGTGACCGCGTTGGTCGGCACTTCACCTGCCTGTAGAACCACGCGCACGCGCATCAGAACCCCGCCCCGAACGATGACCATCTCGTCGTCGGGCACGATGGTGTCGGCAAGGGGGAAGTCGCCGGGGTTGACGGAGCCACCACCTGTGGATGCGTTGACGTACACGCCACCGCCGGTTCCAGCCTTGCCGGGCTTGCCTTGCAGGTCAACCCACTTGCCCCACCGACCTTCAGTTTGTTGGAACCGGAGTTTGGTGCCTTGCCATTCGTGCTTGGGCATAGGGCCCATCGGCCCGCGCTCGCCGTCTTTACCGGGAGCCCCATCTCGGCCAGGCTTTCCTGGGGGACCGTCCCTGCCGCGAGGGCCAGGGTCGCCACGCAGGCCAATACCGTCCTTGCCGTCCAGCCCATTCTTGCCGGGTACACCGTCTTTGCCGGGAGGGCCGGGCTGCCGGGCGAGATTGCTGACCTGAGCGCGCAGGTCACGGACTGCCTTGGCGAGCAGGGTGAGGATGCCGCGATCATTGCTGTCCACCTTCGGCCCCCTCGCCGAGCAGGTCGAGAATTCGGTTCTGTAGCGCCAGGGTCTGCTCGGCCGTTGGGTCTACCGGAGGTGGCACTGGCGCAGGTGGCGGCGCCTTGGCGGCAGCCGCGCGTGCGCGCAGCGCGTCGGTCTCAGCCTCGGTGCGCTTGAGCAGCGCCAGGTGCATCTCCCGCTGCTGGGCCTGCGTGGGGTTGGGCGGCGCGCTGTATTCGTCGTCGTCAATGCCGTCCTCTTCCGGGTCATCCTCGCCCGGTGCAGCAGGGACACCCATTGGGTCCACCCACAGACCCATCTCCTTCTCGCGGTCCATGTCGACCTTGCGCTCTTCGTCCACCGTGTCGGCGTCGTCACCGCGCTCGCCGATGACACTGGAGCGGCTGCGGAAACCGTTCGTGACTTCCGCTGCCTTGCCCTGCACGTCCTGCACGGGGTGGATGTAGGCCCAGCCGTGGGGTGCGTGCTCTACGCGAATCACGTCGTCGTACTCGGCCAGTGTGATCTCCCCGGCCAGCAGCGCTGCGTCAGCGAACCACTCGATCACGCGCTGGCAGAACATCGGGATCACGATCTGCCACTGGCGCTGCTCGGCAAAGCGGCGGAAGTCGTTGATCACGACGCGCAGCGTGCGGTCGCTGACCTCGCGGATGTCGCCCGCCATCAGCTCGTACGGCAGGCCAGCGCCCGCCGCCGTGCCCAGATGGGTCGTGCGCATGTAGTCGCTGTAGTTGGTGCCGGCCTCGGGAGGGTTGGACCACTCCATCTTCTGGCCGTCCTCCAGCTCTTGCACTAGGCCGGGCCGCAGCGGGACCAGCGGCTCGGGGCTCACACCGTCGGTCTCGTACGGCGTGCCTGTTAGCGCGCCGTTGTTCGGGTCGTTCGGGTCCAGTGGGGGCAGCGTGCGCGAGATCGTGGCGACGAACAGGTTCGCCAGCTTCTGGCGCTCCAGCGTCGCGTCCTCGTAGTCCACGGCGTTGCGCTGCTTGACCAGCACCGAGGCCATGGTGGGCACGCCGCGCAGGGCACCGGGACGGTCGGGCTCGAACATGTGGATCATGTCTGATGCCGCCACGCGCACCAGCGCGTCGGGGTCCATCACGCCCATGAACCCCTTGTCGCCCGGGTGCTGTTTGTAAACCCAGTACGCCACGCGCTTGCCGCGCTTGTTCAACTCGATGCCGGAGCGGATGACGTGGCCGACAGGCAGGCCCTTCCACTGGTCCGCGTCCATGAGCGGCACCATGTCGGCCTCCAGCAGTTGCACCTGCATGGGCACCGCGAGGCCGTCTTCGTCAAGGAACCGGGCACGACGGCGGGCGAACACCTCACCGGCGGCCAGCCACGACTTCACGGCCAGGGTCTGCTGGCCGTAGCCGTCGAGCACGCAGTCGGCGTCTGCCTTCTTCACGAAGTCGTTCCACAGGTCCGTCAGTTCCTGCTTGCGTGTCTTGCTGGTGATGCGCTTGAAGCGCGGCGTGATGGCGATGCCGACGAGGTTGGTGGCCCACTTCTGGGTGACGCTCTTGGCGCTCCAGTCGTTGCGCACCGCGTCGTGCGAGCGGTTGCGGATCGTCTGCAGGCCAGCCATGGCCGTGTTGGGGCCGCTGGAGGGTGGTGTCCAGCCAGCGAGGCGGCGGCCCTGCCCTGCGGCGTCGTAGCGGTTGGTGAACGTGCGTGCGGCCTGGGCGACCGGAGTCTGCTCAGGCTGGGGGTTCTTGGGTGGTCGGCCGATCAACTTGCCGTTTGCGCTGTACCGAGCCATCAGTCGTACCCTCGACCTGCGTAGAACGCATAGGACTGGCGGGGGCGCTGCGGGCTTTGTGCGGCCAGTTCCTTCTTCATGTCGTCCCGGGCCTGGATCAGCGACTCCGGCGTTCCGTAAATGACCGTCTGCCCGCCGAGGGTGACGGATCGAACGCCAGCCGCAATGGCCGCGTTTAGATTGTCGATGTCTGCCTGGGTGACGGCCATGGTTGATCCGATATGCGAAATGATCGGCATCATCGGCGAGGTGGCGCGAAAACGGCCTGCGGCACGATTTCGGAAAAAAGAAAGACTTTCTTTTTACGGAAAGTCTTTTAAAAGGAGACGCTGATGGCGGCGTCTGCTGCTGAGACAAGTCGATGGTGGCCGTGTTTGGTTGGTCAGACCCGCGCTGAACCCCGGCCACTGGGCGCCACACTGCGAGAACCACCTCGCGGGCATTTAGCACCATCGAGTCTGCAGTCTGGTGCGCTCCCCCAGGATCGCCCAGAGGCCAAACTGCAGGCTTGCTAGTTCCCGTCTCTCCGGGATGTCACGTAATTACCTCACGGGGCCTACCGCACCAGTACGTTCGGTGCTGCTACTGCCGTGACAGGATCGCGTACTCGCATGCTTCCGGCGATCATCCCTTTGCCGCCGTCGAAACGGCGCGCTGCGCGGGAGAGATGTTGAAGAATGACCCAGCTCACATGAAGCAGTGTTTACGCACCACGATCACAAGGTTTTCGCATGAAAGTCAGTTTGGCGAGGCGCTAACCCTCGGCCGCTGGGCCACCTTCAAGTGTGACGCCTGAACATCAACTCCGGGGTACTACCGGAGGTTGTCCCTTGCGGGTGGCCCTTTCCGGCCAGGTGTCACACTTGAAGGCCCTGCTCGCGCAGGCTCCAAGTTCGGGTCGCAGGGAGTGTTGGATGGCGCGGACATCACCCCGTTGTTAAGGGAGCTTTTACTACAGCACCACGTGGTGCGAGAGTGCCTTTGTTCTCACTTTTTCACTGTGCGACCTTCAAGTGAGAGGCCGATTTACGGTGCTACGCTGCCTTGCGTGAGAATGGCAGTGGCACCTTCTTATCAGTCTCTCGCTTGAAGGCCCTGCTCGCGCAGGCTCCAAGAATCCGTAGGTGGATCAGCCCCTTCCCCTTTCGCGTTTGAGAGCGCGCCGGCTTAGGGTCCGACCGGAGGACCGTTACTGGGTGTAACCCAGCCTCTTCGTCACCGAAATCTTCCAGTTGGTTTGAGAGCCTTTCGACTTTTAAACTCCGGCCACTGGTTGCGCTGGCCTGGTTCGTATTATCGCGTTTGCGAAATAAAGGTCAAGGGTTTTTAAGCGCAGGCCCGTGCCATTTTGGCATTTTTGCGATTTGCTGAGCGCGCAGCTTGAGTGCTCGCAACCCAGTTCATCAAGCCGCGTCCGTAGGCGCCTGCCTGACGCTGCTGGGACGTGCGTGTGCCGTCGCCAATGGTGAAACGACGACCTGGGCCGCGTTTGGTGTGGCTGGCCGAGCGCATCTTGCCGTAACCTGGCAGGCCCACGTTGGCTACGCCGAGGTGCTGCAGCAGTTGGCAGGCCGTGTTTGGGCCACTGGCCTTGACGCGGTACGCCTCCATGCTCTGGGTCACCTTTTCAGATGCTGCACCAAGAGCAGCAAAAGCGGCTGCCTTGAGGGACAAAGAACGGGGCTCGGACGGTTGCATATTTGCCTTTCAAAAAGATCGTCGGACTGACGTTGTTGCGATGTGTGTAATTTAGCAAACGCGCAAGAAGTCGTCAAGCGATTTCAATACTGCGCCACCGCACTTCGCCGTGGCCTGCGCACAGGCCGGAGTACGCGCACTTCTTCTGCAGGTGGTAAGGCGATAACGCTGTTTTCCTGCGCTGCTCGGCGATCTTCGCGCGCCACGATCTCGCTGTTGCGGTCGAGCGGCGCCAGCCATGGCTGCACGACGTTCCAGTCCTTGATCTTGTCGAGCTGCATGCGCAGCATACCCGCCATCATCATCCGGCAAAGGTCAAAGCTCTCGTTGCGCTTGCGGACCTTCTGCCAGGTGCCGTTCTTGCCGCGCACCTCGGCCTCCAGCTCGTCAAAAAACGCCTGTGGCAGCCAGCCGTCGGGGTTCTGTGTGGGGTGTTTCGGCTGAGGGAAGTGGTAGAAACCCGGCCCCGGCATGGTCCGACGCAGGCCCGCCGCCACCATGTCCGACAGCAGGTTCGGGTTGCAGATCAGCAGAGGGATGTCGCCCTTGGTCCCTTTGCGGCCACTCACTAGGGTCTCCCGGATGATCGGTGCCTTGGGCTCGGACGCACCCTTGTAGAGCGTGACGCGGTGCGCATGTCCGGCCTTGCGCACGCGCCGATACCAGGCGTAGGCGTTATGGGTCACGCCGTCCTCGCCCCCGGTGTCCACCGTGAGCATGCGGATTTTGATCTCTCGGTTGGGGTCCGGTGTCTTCCACGTGGCGTCGAGCAGCTTGTCCGTCAGCACATCCCAATCTTCAGGAAAGCTGGCGGGGTCGATAGGGGCAAACTCGCTTCCCATTCCGGGCCTTTTCGAGTGTTTTATCTCGAAACGATCCACCAACCACTGCTCCATGTGCACGCCGACGGCGTGGAGTTGCACCACGAAGCGCGCGTTCACCCCGCCCTGCACGTCCACGGAGGCCGAGAGCATGCGTGTCTGCTCGGGTACCTGGTAGCGGATCAGGTCGTTTTCAGCGCGGTCCTGCGGTCGGGCACGTCCTGATTGGGACTCCTTCAGGTGCCGCGAGATGTACGGCATGCCCTGGTCCACGTTGATCGCGTTCTTCAGGGCCTCTTCCGATCCGCTGAGGGCATAGTGGCGCAGGCCCTGCAGGTGGCGCACTAGGATAGAGCGCCACGGTTGGAACGCCGCCGCCACGCCGCCCAGCCAGAACCCGGCGATGGAAGATGTCATGCCCTCGCCCACCAGTTCGTCGTCAACGGTCAGTGTCATGCCGTCCCGCAGCCACCGGCCGTTGGCGTTCAGAGCCTTCTTCTGGTCGGCGCCGTGCAGCGACCCACAGTGGGGACACACGATCTTGGCGTAGTGCTCGGCGAGCTTGTCCAGGTTGGCGCTGCGCACCGTCTCCAGCAACTCGTCGTCCGGGGGTAGGTTGAACAGACCAACACCGGGCGCGGCTTCAAACCACTCGCGGCAGTCGTGGCACTTCCAGTACCACCGGCGCCGGTCGCTGGTGTTGTAGATGCCAACCACTCCGCGCACCGGCGGGGCCTCGTGCGGGGTAGACGGTTTCCAGTTCGGGTCTTCGATGTCGCGCCCGGGGCTGGACTCAACCAGGCACATGCCGCGCGACAGGAAGGTCTGCGTGCGCTTGAGCCCCAGCGGGAACGGCGCGCCCTCGCCGCCCACGTCGTCCGGCATACGGTCGTAGTCGGTGAAGGCCACGTAGCGATAGGTGGAGCCGGACAGGTTGCTGACGGTGGGCCAGCCGATCTTGAGCCACATGCCGTGGCGAAAGCTCTTGTCGAACGTGTTGTCGGCGTTGGCGTTGCGCGAGACGAGCGCAGCCAAGTCCGGGCTGTGGCGCAGTGCGCGGTCCACGGTGGTCTTGGAGAACTCGCGCGCCTTCTCTTGGGACATGTGGATGATAGCCATGTCGCCAGGGTCGTTGACCACGGCGTGCGCCATCCAGCCGGTGATCAACCCCTCGGTTTTCCCGCACCGTGCTGGACCGACGAAGGCGACGGCCTCGTGCCGGCGGCTCGCCAGCGTGTCGATTGGCTCGCACATGTAGGGTGTTTCGGTGGCCGACCATGGGGCGGTGGTGCCGCCGGTCTGCTTGACGATCAGCGAGGCGGCCGCGCCTTGGCTGACGGAAACCCGCTTGGGTGGTCGGAACGCTGCGTGAGGGGAGAAAACGTCCTGTACCGCTTTGGTGAAATCGTCTGCCACTCAGCCTCCGAACAATTCGAACTCTTCAGCCAAGGTGTTCAGTGCGTCGTCAATCGTCTTGCTCACCGTTTCGCAGGTCTCCGGTGCCACGCCCTCGCGCCGCTCCAGCAGGTCGGGGATTGAGCGCAGGGTCTGGGCGATGGATGCGAACGCGGTGGCGCAGGCTTCGCGCACAGCCTCGCGCTTCACGTACTCGCCCTCCTTGATGCGGTAGTCCAGCTCGACAGTCTTGGCCGTCCATGCCTCCTTGCGCGCCCGGGAGACGGCGTACTCAACCTCGCCCGCGTCCTCCAGTTCCTTGCGCACCTGGTCCTCGAACACCTTGGGCTTGCGGCCAGCGTTCTCGCGTTTGCCGCCCAGCCGGGGCACGTCGATCTCGATGCCTTCGACGTATTCGCTCATGCCAAAGGTGCCGCAAAGGCGTCACAGAAT